>JBJMIO010000087.1:0-7242 GCA_045806765.1 Marmoricola sp. | reverse complement strand
CGCCGACCCCGAGGCCTTCCGCGCCTGCGTCGCGGAGGCGGCCGAGGTCGCGCGCACGGGTCTGCTGGTGACCATCGGCATCGAGCCGGACGGTCCCTCGACGGGCTTCGGCTACATCCGGCTCGCCGAGCCGCTCGAGGGCTTCGCGACCGCACACGCGGTCGGCGCCTTCGTGGAGAAGCCGGATGCCGTCACCGCTGCGGCGTACGTCGACTCGGGGGACTACCGGTGGAACGCGGGCATGTTCGTCGCCCGGGCGAGCGTCGTGCTCGACCTGCTCGCCGTCGAGCACCCCGACCTCGCCCGCGACCTGCGCGCGATCGCCGCGGACCGGAGCCGGATCGAGGAGCTCTGGCCGGGACTGACCAAGATCGCGATCGACCACGCCGTCGCCGAGCCGGCCGCGGCCGCCGGCAGCGTGGCCGTCGTGCCGGGGTCGTTCGGCTGGGAGGACATCGGCGACTTCGAGGCGCTGACCGGCCTCGTGCCCGATGCCGGCGCAGGGGTGAAGGTGCTGGGCGACGCCGCGAACGTGCTCGCGATCGGCAGCACCGGCCTGGTGGTCGGCGGCACCGACCGCACGGTGGCCGTGCTCGGTCTCCAGGACGTCGTCGTGGTCGACACCGGCGACGCGCTGCTGGTCACCACCTCGGCGTACGCCCAGGAGGTCAAGTCGGTGGTCGAGGCGCTGAAGGCCTCGGGTCGCACCGACCTGACCTGAGCGCTCGTTACGGCGCGCCCGCCTCGGGGGAGTCGGTGCTCGGGTAGGCGTTGACGAAGTCCTTGATGACCGCCCCGCTCACCTTGCCGCAGTACTGCCAGCGACCCTCCTGGTCGTTGTTCTTGTCCGACCAGTGCGTGATCGCGATGTGCTTGCCGGCCGGGAACTTCCCGCCGCCGTTGTCGGTGGAGGTCCAGGGGACGACGTTCACGTAGGTGGTCGTGCCGTCGTACTTCTTCGCGATGTCCTGCAGCGCCTTGTAGTCCGCGCTGCCCGACTTCACGGTGTCGTCGTACCAGATCAGCGTGTGGCCGTGCTCGAGGCTGTGCACCATGCGGTGGAGGTCGGGCCGGTCCGCCGCGGTGTAGAAGGTGCGGTACTCCGAGGTCGCCAGGAAGTTGGGCCAGTGCTGGCCGAACGCCGGCGGGTTGTAGGCGTACTTGATGTCGTCGCCGATGTTGACGTGGTTGCCCTTCGCGCCGGACTTGTCCAGTCCCGTGGGCGCGCGCGTCACGATCGAGTCGCAGGCCGCGTCGCTGGCCTTGACCCCGAGGTTCTGGATCTGCGTGTGCTTGAGCCTGTTGATGTCGCGCTGGTGCTTGATGTACGGCACCAGGGCAGCCGAGAGCAGACCGAGGACCACCACGACGCAGACGCCCAGGATGAGCAGGCTGCGGTTGCGCTCCTTGCGGGCCTGCTCGGCCCGCATCTGCGCGACCATCTCGCGACGTTCGGTGTTCTTGGAGTTCTTCTTGGCCACGGGGCTGCTCTCTGCTCGATCTCAGGCTGGGGCGGCTGGGTCGGGGGGAAGTCTACGAAAGAGGCGCAAGGATCGTGCGCGAGGCCGCCGATCCCGCGGATCGGGTGACCCACCCGTGCGCGAGGGCGAGCGCACGCAGCCGTACGTCGTCGGCAGCGGCCAGGGCCACGACGCCGCCCTCGGCCACCTCCGACTCGATCCCGCACGCGAGGAGCGCGGCAAGGAGGTCGGCCGCCGGGGCCGGGGCGCCGAAGGCCTCGGGCTGGGCGCCTGAAAGAGCCGCGACCACGGCTTCGCGGCTGCCGAGGCCGAACATGTCGGTGCCGGTCTCGCGGACCAGGCTGCGTGCACCGGGTCCGTGCTCGCCGGGAGGCAGCACGCGGTCGGCGAGACCGCGCACCAGGGTGAGCGGGCGGCCGCCGAGCTTGCCGGTGACCAGCTCGGCGAGGCCGGTGATCTCGTCGACCACGGCCGGGGCGGTGACGGCGAGCTCGTTGCCGTAGGAATCGACGCGCCCCTCGAAGACCTCGAGCGGCTCGATGCCCGCGGCGCCGACCGCCAGGTCGGTCTGGCCGTGCCGCCAGGCCCGGCCGGCGGTGTCGCTGACCAGGACGGCGACGTTCGCGCCGGTGCGCAACCGCACGCCCTCGCGGATCGCGCGCGCGCTCGCATCAGGGTCCAGCGGCAGCAGCACCAGCATGCCCGGTTCGATGTTCGAGGCGTCGACGCCGGCCGCGGCCATCACCAGGCCGAGGTGGTTCTCCACGATGCTCGTCGGTCCGCGCCGGGCGACCAGGCGGACCGTCTCGGCGCGGATCACCTCCTCGCGGTCGCCGGCCACGACACGGCCCTCGGCCTTGCTGATGACCTTGGAGGTGATCACCACGACGTCGCCCTCGATCGCGTGACCGGCGACGAGGCCGACCAGGTCGGTGCCTTCGGTGATCTCGCCGATGCCGTCGGCGGCGAATGCCTCGATCACAGCCCGGCCAGGTCCAGCACTGCCTGCACCATGTCGGCCGTGGCGTCGTGGTCGGTCATCATCAGCGGCACGGCACGGGCGCGGATGCCGGCGGCCTCGATGCGGGGGACCGCGGCGGCATCGACCGTGTCGACCAGCCAGCCGTCGATCACGCCGCCCGCCGAGCGCGCGCCGTAGTGCTCGGCGACGGCGGCGGCGGAGACCTCGACGCCGATGATGCCGAGCAGCTGGCGGGCCATTCCGCGGACGTGGTCGTCACCGACGATGCCCGAGACGCCGTACACCGGAGCCGCGGTGCTGCGCAGCACCTCGCGCACCCCCGGGACGGCGAGGATGGTTCCGACCGAGACCACCGGGTTGGAGGGCGGCAGGATCACCAGGTCGGTCTCGGTGAGCGCCTCGAGCACGCCGGGCGCGGGGCTCGCGGCGTCCGCGCCGATCGGGGTGACCTGGTGGGCCGGCACGTCGGCCTGGTGCTTGATCCAGTACTCCTGGAAGTGCACGGCCTTGCGCTCGCCGGTCTCGGGGTCGTCGATCACGACGTGCGTCTCGACACGGTCGTCGGTCATCGGTAGCAACCGGACTCCCGGCTGCCAGCGGCGGCAGAGAGCCTCGGTGACCGCGGAGAGCGGGTAGCCGGCGTCGAGCATCTGGGTGCGCACCAGGTGGGTGGCCAGGTCGCGGTCGCCGAGGCCGAACCACGTCGGCTCCACGCCGTACGCCGCCAGCTCCTCCTTCGCGTGCCAGGTCTCCTCGACCCGGCCCCAGCCGCGCTCGGTGTCGATGCCGCCGCCGAGGGTGTACATCACGGTGTCCAGGTCGGGGCACACCTTGAGGCCGTGCAGCCAGATGTCGTCGCCGGTGTTGGCGATCACGGTGACCTCGGTCTGCGCCCCGGTGCGCTCCACGAGGCGGAGCACACCCTGGATGAAACGGGCGCCGCCGACGCCGCCGGAGAGGATCGTGATGCGTTCGATCATGGCGCCCAGTGTTCCGCACGCGTCCCGGAGAGCTCGCGGCGGTGGTCAGGTAATACCAGACTTGGGCTTGACTTCACGGGTACGACAGGCATGTAATCACATCAGTGTGATTTTCAAATCCGACACACGTCGGTGAGGAAGGTCACTCTCACACAAATCGCGGCCCGTCAGGGTCGCAGGGTCGAAGGGGAACATCGTGCGCGAGCTCTATCTGCTCGAGGGGGACGCTGACGAGAGCGGTTGGCAGGAGCGCGCTCTGTGCGCCCAGACCGACCCGGAGGCGTTCTTCCCCGAGAAGGGCGGGTCCACCCGCGAGGCGAAGCGTGTCTGCCTCACCTGCGACGTCCGGGGCGACTGCCTCGAGTACGCCCTCATGAACGACGAGCGCTTCGGCATCTGGGGCGGTCTGTCCGAGCGGGAAAGACGCAAGCTCAAGAAGCGCGCGGTCTGAGGCGTGAAACGCGGCCCCTGGCCGCGTTGTCGTCGGTCGACGTCCGCTCCGCTAGCGCTCCGCTGAAGGACGCCTTCCCTCCTCCGCCTTGCCAGCAGCCACGTTTGACGCCTCAGATCCGGTGGGCTTTCTCCAGCCCCTAGGCTGACCTCTCGTGATCCTCGCTTCGCTCGTCAACGAGCTCTCGGCCACTCGGCATCGAGCACGCTCGTGCCTCGGTAACCTCGGCTCGTGAAGGTCACCGCGCTCCTGGTCAGCCACAACGGTGCCCGCTGGCTCCCGGCGGTGCTCCGCGGCCTGGGGACCTCGACGCGCAAGATCGATGCCATCGTCGCGGTCGACACCGGTTCGAGCGACGATTCTGCCGAGCTCGTCGAGGCCGCGATCGGTGCCCCGGTGGTGCGGCTCGACCCGCGCACGCCGTACGCCGAGTCGGTCCGCGCCGCGCTGGCCAACGCCGCGCCGGCGCAGGACGACGAGTGGATCTGGCTGCTCCACGACGACTCCAACCCGGCTCCGGACTGCCTGGAGACCTTGGTCGCCGCGGCCGCCGACGCGCCCCCCGAGGTGGCCGTCCTCGGCCCCAAGCTGCGCGAGTGGCCCTCCCTCAAGCGGCTGCTCGAGGTCGGCGTCACGCTGACCGGCACCGGCCAGCGCGAGACCGGGCTCGAGCGCGGCGAGTACGACCAGGGTCAGCACGACGAGCCGCACCGGGTCCTGGCCGTCAACACCGCCGGCATGCTGGTGCGTCGCAGCGTGCTCGAGACCGTCGGCCTCGACCAGTACCTCCCCGTCTTCGGCACCGACGTCGACTTCGGCTGGCGGGTGGCGCGGGCCGGGTACGCGACCCGCGTCGTCCCGGACGCGGTCGTCTTCCACGTCGAGGCCTCGCGGCAGGGCCGGCGCTCCTCGGTGCTGGTCGACCACCCCGGCCGCCAGGAGCGCGAGGGCGCCCAGTACACGCTGCTGGTCAACAGCCCCGGCTGGACGATCCCGTTCCGCTCGGCCCGGATGATCCTGGGTGGTCTGCTGCGCGCGCTCGGCCTGCTGCTGGTCCGCGCGCCCGGCGAGGCGGCGGACGAGATCGCGGCTCTGCTCGACGTCTTCTCGCACCCGCGCCGCGTGCTCGTCGCGCGTCGCGCCCGGGCCGGCGCCGCGGCCGTCCCGCACCAGGCGATCCGGTCGCTGCTGGCGCCGTTCTGGTTGCCCTACCGCCACGGCCTGGACTACCTCACCGACATCGGGGTCGCGATCGCGCACAGCGTGCGCGACGAGGCCGAGCGCCGGCGCCCGCCCGGTGCCGAGGAGACGCCCTGGTTCCTCGCCCTCGCTCGCTCCTCCTCGCTGTGGGCCGTGGTGGTGGCGCTGATCGCGGGGCACGCCTACCTCTCCGGCGGAGCGCTCCAGGGCGGGGCCCTGCTGCCCGTCCCCGACGGGGTCGGCCACTGGTGGCACGTGTGGGGGTCGTGGCGCACCTCGCTGGGCACCGGTACGCACGAGCCGGGACCGGCGTACCTCTTCCCGCTCGCCGTGCTCGGCACGGTGCTGCTCGGGCACGTCGGCCTGGTGGTCCACCTGATCTTCCTGACCTGCGTGCCGGTCGCCTTCGTCGGCGCGCAGCGGTTCCTGCGCTACCTCTGCTCCGGGCGGCTCGCGCCGTTGTGGGGCGCGGCCACCTACGCTCTGCTCCCGGTGGTCTCCGGCGCGCTGGCGCAGGGCCGGCTCGGCACGGTCGTCGCCGCGGCGGTGCTGCCGTGGCTGGCGACCGCCGCGCTCGGCCTCGGTGCGAGCGAGGAGATCCGGCGCTGGCGTGCCGCGTGGCGCACCGCGTTGCTGGCCGGCCTGCTGGTCGCGTTCGTCCCGCCGGCGTGGCTGGTGCTCGTGCTCGTGGTCGTCTTCGCGGCGGTCGGCGGGCGCGGCCGCACCCATCGGCGCGAGCTGCTGGTGGTCACCCTGGTCCCGCTCCTGCTGGTGCTGCCGTGGGCTCTGGCCACGTTGCGCGCTCCCGGTGCATGGCTGGTCGAGGCCGGCCGCGCGGCAGCGCTGCCCTCCGACCCGTCGTTCACCGATCTCCTGCTGGGCCGCACCGGTGGTCTGGGCGAGGCGCCGGTGTGGTTCGCGATCGGGTTGCCGATCGCCGCGGTGGTGGCCTTCCTGCGCCCCGACACCCGCGCGCGCGTGCTGCAGGTGTGGGTGGTCGTGCTGGCTGCCTCGATCGTGCTGGCGGCGACCTCGCGGGTCCCCGTCTCGCTGCCGGGCATCCCGCTGGAGTTCCGGCCGTGGCCGGGCTTCGCACTGCTGGTGCTCCAGGGCGGCTTCGTGCTGGCCGCGGCGATCGCCGCGGACGGCGCCAACGCCTACTTCTCGCGGGCCAGCTTCACCTGGCGCCAGCCGGTCGCCGGCGCAACGCTGGTGGTGGCCCTCGCCGCGCCCGTGCTCGGCCTCGGCTGGTGGCTCGGTCACGGCGAGCACGGCCCGGTGGTGCACGAGGAGACGGCCACCATCCCCGCCTACATGCAGGACCTGGCGGTGGGCACCGACCGCAGCGGGGTGCTGCGGATCAGCGGAGGCCTGCAGCACGGGATCGAGTACCAGCTGCTGCGCTCGGGTCCCCAGCGGATCGGCGACGACGGCGCGCTGGGGTTGACCCCGGCGAGCCCCGGCTTCCGTCACCTGATCGAGCGGCTGCTCTCGACAGCTCGATCGGGTGACGCCGCGCTGCTGGCCTCCTACGGCGTCAAGTACGTCTACGCCCCGCCGCCGGTCGCCGGGGTGGTCAGCGGTGGCTTCGACGCCGCGCAGGGCTTCGGCGCCGCGAGTGCGCCGGCGCACGGGTCGCGCGCCTGGGTCGTGCTGGAACCGACCTCCCTGTCCTCCCTGGACCACGGCCGTGCCTGGCTGCGGCCCGTGTGGGTCGCGATCAGCCTGATCACCCTCCTGGTCAGCCTGGTGCTGGCGGCTCCCGAGCGGAGGCGGCGATGACCAGGGCGGCTGCACGGGCACGCGCCGGCGGCCGCGCCGGTGTGCTCGGGGTGATGCTGGTCGGTCTGACGGTCGCGTTCCTGACCGTCGCCGGTACGACGCCGCGCGGCATCGGGCGCGCCACCGGTGGCGCGGGCCGGGTGAGCCTGGACCAGCGCACGTTCTCGTGCGCCGGCGGCATCACCGGCGCCGTCGCGCGCAGCGGCAACCTGACCACCGGCCTGGTCCCCGACCGCCCGGTCACCGCCACGCCCGTGCGCATCACCGAGGACCGCCAGGTCGCGAGCGGGGCCTTCGCCGCCCAGCAGGCCCAGGAGCAGGCCCATGGCAAGGGCCTGGCCTGGGTGCCGTGCCCGGAACCCCGTG
>JBJMIO010000086.1:0-17910 GCA_045806765.1 Marmoricola sp. | reverse complement strand
GAGAGCTCCAGGCCCAGCGGGTCGACCTGGATCTCCGCGGCCAGCACCTCCGGGGAGTCCGGGGAGGGCAGTGCCGCGAGGGCCTCCTCCTCGGCGGCCACCGTGTGCGCGTCCTCGTCGATCCGGGTGCTGGCCAGCAGCATCAGGCCGCCGGCGATGATGAACGGGATCTTCGGCAGGCCCGGGATCAGGCACAGCGCGAGCGCGGCGCCCCCGGCCACCCGCAGCGGCGTACGACGGGCCGTGAGCTGGTTGAGGATGTCCGAGCCCATGTCGGCCTCGCCGACAGCGCGGGTCACGATCAGGCCGGTGGCGACCGAGAGCAGCAGCGCCGGGATCTGGGAGACCAGGCCGTCGCCGATGGAGAGCAGGCTGTAGCTGCTGATGGCGTCGCTGAACGCCATCTTCTTCTGGCCGACCCCGACGCCGAAGCCACCGATCAGGTTGACCAGGGTGATCACGATCGCGGCGATCGCGTCGCCCTTGACGAACTTGGAGGCGCCGTCCATCGCGCCGTAGAAGTCGGCCTCGGCGTGCACCTCGAGACGGCGCTTGCGGGCCTGGTCCTCGTCGATCAGCCCGGAGTTGAGGTCGGCATCGATCGCCATCTGCTTGCCGGGCATCGCGTCGAGGGTGAAGCGGGCCCCGACCTCGGCGACGCGGCCGGCGCCGTTGGTGATGACCACGAACTGGATCACCAGCAGGATCGCGAAGACGATGAGGCCCACGATCAGGGATCCGCCGACCACGAAGTGCCCGAAGGTGTCGATCACCTTGCCGGCGTACCCGTCGAGCAGGACCAGCCGGGTGGCGCTGACGTTGAGCGCGAGCCGGAACAGCGTCATCACCAGGATGACCGAGGGGAAGGCGGCGAAGTCGAGCGGCTTGCTGATGAACATGGCCGTCAGCAGGATGAGCAGCGCGCCGGTGATGTTCATCGCGATCAGCAGGTCGAGCATGATCGCGGGGAGCGGGACGACCAGCATCACCACGATGAACACGATGCCCACCGGGACACCGAGCTGCATCAGACGCTTCATGGGCCGTTCCTTCGCGCTTGTGCTGAGGAGGTTGCGTAGCAACCGTCTCGAAGGGCCGTCCGTGGCGCAGGGGTTGACGTCGTCCTGGCGTCGGTGTCCCTATCGGCCGGGGGCCAGGCGGGCTGAGTGTTTCTTCGGCCCCGTCGTGGACCCCGGCACGTAGCGGCGCCGCCGCCCGGAGGCCAGTACGTCGGGCAGCTCGGCCTCCCCGCGCGGGGAGCGGTGCTGCCCGCCGCGCTGCCCGCGTCCGCGTCGGCTGATCACGAACGCGAGCACCTGGGCGACCGCGGCGAAGAGCTCGCCCGGGATCTCGTCGCCCACCCGGCAGGAGCGGTAGAGCGCCCGGGCCAGCGGCACGTCGCGCACCAGCGGTACGTCGTCCTCGGCGGCGATCTCGCGGATCCTGGCCGCGATCGCGCCGGCCCCGCGTGCCACCACCCGGGGAGCGCCGCGCGCGGCGTCGTAGCGCAGCGCGACCGCGACGTGGGTCGGGTTGACCAGCACGACGTCGGCCTCGCGCACATCAGCCATCATCCGGTTGCGGGCCGCGGCGAGCTGGCGGGAGCGGATCGCGCCCTTGAGCATCGGGTCGCCCTCGGCCTGCTTGTGCTCCTGCTTGATCTCCTCCTTGCTCATCCGGGTCTGCTTACCGATCCTGCGGCGCTGCACCGCGTAGTCGGCACCGGCCATGCCGAGGCCGACCAGCCCGATGTTGCGGATCAGGCCGAGCGCCTTGCCCGAGGCGGTGCTGATGACCGTCTCGATCGGCACCAGCCCACCGATCATCGGCATGATCGAGTGGATCGCGGTGTAGACGATCAGGGCGACGAAGGCGCTCTTGAGCAGCATCTTCGCGCCCTCCCAGAGCGCGTGCGGGCCGAAGACCCGCTTGGCGCCCTTGATCGGGTCGAGCTTGGACCACTTCGGCTTCATCGCCTTGGTCGCCAGGTAGAAGCCGCCCTGGGAGAGCGCCGACCCCACGCCGATGATCATCACCGCCGTGCCGATCACGATGAGCGCGATGAACACGTGCTGCGCGGCGTGGCCCAGCACCGAGAGCGCGTGCGCGGTGGTGGCGTGCTCGGGGCTGGTCAGGCTGGCGACCAGCAGGGTCTGGATCGAGCCGAGCTCGCGCCCCAGCAGCATCGGGGCGAACATCGCGACGACCAGGAGCGAGGCCCAGCCGCCGAGCTCCTGGGTGCGCGCGACCTGGCCCTCCTTGCGCGCCTCCTTGCGACGCTTGGGGGTCGGCTTCTCGGTCTTCTCACCACTCGCTCCCGCCATCGGTCACCTCGCTCCGGCGATCGCGGCCGTGGCCTGGTTGGCGAGGTCGACCAGCCGTGCCATCGCCTCGGGCAGGACCGGGAAGGAGAGCCCGACGAGCAGCAGCGTGAGCCCGATCTTCGCCGGGAACATCACGTTGATCGCGTTGAGCTGGGGAGCGACCTTGGTCAGCAGCGCCAGGCCGAGGTCGGCGATGAAGAGCACCGCGATCATCGGCAGCGCGATCTGCACCGCGGTGGTGAAGAACATCCCCATCGCGGTGACCAGGATGTCGGTGGCCCTCGCTCCATGGTTCTGCGCGACGTCGGGCGTCGTACCGACGGGCAGGAAGTGGAAGGTGCGCAGCAGCCCGCCGATGACCAGCAGGTGCCCGCCGGTGGCGAAGAGCAGCATCGTGGCGAGCATCTGGTGGAACTTGCCGAAGACCGTGTTCATCGTCAGGCCGAGCGGGTCGAAGCCCTGGGCCAGCTGGAAGCCGCCGAAGACGTCGATCAGGCTGCCGGCGGTGGCCACGGCCTGGAAGAGCAGGTAGGTCACGAAGCCCATCCCGGCCCCGATGAGCACCTGGGTGACCACGTTGACCGCGAGTGCCCAGAAGCTGACCGGGATGTCGCCCGAGAGGCCCGGGGTGACGGCGAAGGCCAGGCCCAGGGAGAGCACCACCTTGGCCATCGAGGGCACCGCGCGCGAGGAGAACGGCGGTACGACGGCCAGCCAGGCCACGATCCGGATGGAGGCCAGCAGGTAGGCGATCAGGGGCTCGCCGGCGATCGTGATGGTCATCGGGCGCCCGCTCAGCTCAGCAGGTTCGGGATCTGGTCGAAGAGCCCGGTGGTGAAGTCCACCAGCGTGTGCAGCATCCAGTTGCCGCAGACCAGCAGGGCGATGCCGACGCCGATGACCTTGGGGACGAAGGAGAGCGTGAACTCCTGGATCTGGGTCATGGACTGGAACAGCGAGATCGCGAAGCCGATGACCAGCGAGGTGACCAGGATCGGCGCGGACAGCTTGAGCGCCACGAGCATCGTCTGCAGGGCGATCTGGATGATGGTGGTGTCGGTCATCGGCTCATCCGCTCGCGTAGCTCGCCACGAGGGACTTGATCACCAGGCCCCAGCCGTCGACCATCACGAAGAGCAGCAGCTTGAACGGCAGGGAGACCATCACCGGCGGCATCATCATCATGCCCAGGGCCATCAGCGCACCGCTGACCACGATGTCGATGACCAGGAACGGGATGAAGACGATGAACCCGATGATGAAGGCCTGCTTGAGCTCGCTGAGCACGAAGGCCGGCACCAGGGTCGCCATCGAGACGTGGCTGCGGTCCTTGGGCAGGTCGCGCTTGGCGACGTCGGTGAGCAGTCGCAGCTCGTCGTCGTCGGTGTGGTCGAGCATGAAGCCCTTCAGCGGCTTCACGCCGTCGTGGTAGGCCTGCGCGCTGGTCTTCTCGCCGTGCAGGTAGGGCTGGACCCCGTCGTGGTTCATCGAGCCCAGCACCGGCGCCATGATGAAGAGGCTGAGGAACAGCGCGAGTCCGGCCAGGACCTGGTTCGGCGGCGTCTGCTGCAGGCCGAGCGCGTTGCGGGTCAGCCCGAGGACCACCAGGATCTTGGTGAAGCTGGTGCAGGTCAGCAGGATCGCGGGCAGCAGCGAGAGCAGCGTCATCGCGATGATGACGGTCACCGAGGTGCTCGGCTTCTTCGTCAGGCCGCTGAGGTCGACGGTCACCGTGCTGTCGCTGCCCTGGCCGGTGCCGGCGGGCCCCTTCGGTCCCTTGGGTCCGGGTACGTCGGGCATCGGGGTGAGCGCGTGCGGTGCGGCGGCCGCCAGCACTGTCGAGGTGCCCGTCGCCTGCGGCGCGCCGGTCGCGGAGGCCGCGGCGGCCGGGAGCAGCAGTGCTGCCGCCGCCGCGATCACGATGAGGATCAGGCGGCCGGCGCGGACGGTCACGACGCCCGCCGGACGGCGGCGAGGGCCTGGCGCCAGGTCTGCGGGGAGAGCACGGAACCGGCCAGCGCGCCGTCGTTCGGGACGGCCGGCTGCTTGGGTGCGGGGGCGGCGCGGTGGGCGCCTGCGGTGCGGCGGGCCGGGGTGACCCGGGAAACCGGGGCGACCGGGGCCGCACGCGGTGCCTCGACGGGCTCGATGAACATCTCGGTGTCCGGCAGCTCCAGCACCTGACCGGAGCCGGCGAGCTCGAGGACGGTCGCGTCCTGGAGGTCCAGGTCGATCTCGTCGGGCTCCAGCTCGGCGAGCACGCTGATGTGCTGCTCGGTGGTGCCCAGCACCAGGACCCGGGTGCCGACGCTGACGACCGCGACCGAGGAGGTCCGGCTCAGCGGCTGGCGGTGCACGACCTGGACCAGGGCGCCCGAGCTCCCGCGGAACCGGCGCGCGCCGACCCGCGCCAGCACGAGGAGGAGTCCGACGACGATCGTCAGGGAGACGACCAGCCGGATGGTGAGCTCGAGCACGTCAGTGACCTCAGCCGGCTGCGCTGTCGTCGACGATCTCGGTGACGCGAAGACCGAAGTCCTCGTCGACCACCACGACCTCGCCGCGCGCGATCAGCCGGCCGTTGACCAGCAGGTCGGCCGGGGAACCGGCGGCCCGGTCGAGCTCGAGGACGGCTCCCGGCGTCAGGGCGAGAAGGTCGCGCACGGTCATGCGGGTGCGGCCCAGCTCGACGGTCACCTCCATGTCGACGCCGTGCAGCATCTCGATCCCGCGCCGCGGGAGCGGGGTGACGCCGGCCATCGGGGCGGGGACACCCGCGCCGACCTGCGGCGTGCCGACCGGCGCGACGACCGGCTCGGCGGCGACCGCCGCAGGGGCCTGCGCCTCGTTGGTCACCGCGACCGGGGCCGGCCCGTCGAGCAGCTGGTCCTGGATCAGCACGGAGGCGGCGATCCCCGCACCGATGAGCGGTACGACGGTGAACGGCTCGCCGATGTCGGAGAGCACCAGGTCCAGCCCGACGGTGCGGGCGGCCTGGGCGCTGGCGCCGAGCGTGGCGGCGATCGCATCGAGCGCAGGCTGCGCGGCGGCGGCCAGGTCGAGTCCGTCGATCGGGCTCGACTCCAGCGCGCCGGTGAGCTCCTCGCCGACCAGGATCGCGATCCTGCCGGTGCGGGCACCGGCGAGGTCGGCGATCGCGGCTCCGGTGAACGATGCCGTCACGTGCTCGTTGCCAGGCTGTGCGCCGGCGGCGACGAGCGGGTCGACCGAGGGCAGCACCGCTGCACCCGCGCTGGCCGCGGCCAGGGCCAGGTCGGCGCCGGTGGGCTGGTCGGAGGGGGACGTGGTCATCGGGTCTCCTTACGGGTGCCGACGATGAGGGCGGCGAGCCGCTGCCCCTGCGCGCCGGCGGTGGCGTGCGCGAAAACGGTGTCGTCGACGGTGACGTCGAGCGGGGCGGAGGACGGGTGCGCCAGGCGGATCACGTCGCCGGGCTCGATGGATCCGAGTGCGTCGGGGTCGAGGTTCGTCGGCCGGAAGCGGACCGCGACCTCGAGCGGGACCTCGGCGAACTGGGCCTGGAGCAGCTCGGCGGCCTGGGCGCGCTTGGCGCGCTCGCGGTCCGAGGCGGGCGCCGGTGCGGCGGCGGAGGCGAGGTGGGGGAGCAGCCCGCTGAACGGCAGGCAGACCGTCATCCGGTGGGCGCCCTCGTCGATCTTCAGGTCGAAGGTGGCCACCACCATCACGTCGGCGGCACCGGCCACCTGGGCGAACTGCGGGCTGTACTCGACCCCGGTGACCACCGGCTCCAGCGGCACGATGCCGGCCAGGGAGTAGCGCATCTCGCCGAGCAGACGCTCGATCAGCCCGCCGATGACGCCGCTCTCGATCTCGGTCAACGGCCGCTGCGGCTGGGCCGCGGTGCCCGGACCACCGAGCATGTGGTCCACGCACGACATCGTGGCGACCAGCGGGATCTCCAGCACGCCGAGTCCCGGCATCGGGTCGGCGGAGAACATCGTCAGGTACGTCGAGGCATCGAGCGAGTCGACGTACTCGGCGTAGCTGCGCTGGTCGATGGCGCCCAGCGTGACCCCGCAGACGGTGCGCAGGGAGGAGGTGAAGACGGTCGTGGCCTGGCGCGCGAAGCCGTCGAAGCCGATCTGCAGGATCCGCGAGTGCTCGCGCGAGAGCTGGATCGGGCGCCGGAAGTCGTAGGCGACCGGTTCGGCGCCGGAACGACGGCGTGCCCGGGTGCCCGAGGATCCGGTGCGGGTTCCGGACAGCTGTCCGGCAGAAGATGCGAGGAGGCTCACGCAAGGCCGTATCGGCCTCGCGCGGGTCCACCTGAGCGCTACTGCGTCACGAGTTCGGTGAAGTAGACACCCATCACTTCCTTGTCGTAGGCCTTCTCGAGCTGCGCGACCAGCTGTTTCTTCAGCTCCGCGCGGTGGGTGGCGTCGTTCACCTCGGCCATCGGCAGCCCCGAGAACGTGTCGATGGTCGCGTCCAGCGCCTTGCTGCCGTCCTCCTCCTTGACCCCCTTGACCAGCTGGAGCGCGATCCCGATGCGCAGGTAGTGGTTGGCCTGGAGGTTGATCTGGATCGGGTCGAGCGGGACCACGATGCCGGGCACCGGCGGTCCGGAAGCCTTGGGCTTCAAGAACATGTAGTAGCCCCCGCCGCCGAGCACGAGCACCCCGACGATGATCATGATCAGCTTCTTCCTGCCCCCCTTGGCCTCGTCCTTGCCAGCCTTCTTGCCGGCCTTCTTGCCGGCCTTCTCCTCGGCCGACCCGGCGGGGGCCTGGGGCATCGCGGTCACGGTCATGAGGTCCCTCCCTGGGCCTGCTGATCCTTGAGGACTTGCTTGATCATGTCCCGGGTCTCGCTCGGCAGCGAGGACAGCACGAGGATGTCCACGCGCTTGTTGATCGCCTGCGAGCCCGGCTTGCTGGGGTCGATGAGGGGCTTGGTGTGACCGAACGCCGAGGCGGTGAGCCGGCCCGCCGGGACGCCGTCCTGCTCGTTGAGCCGGCGCAGCACGGTCACCGCGCGGGCCGAGGAGAGCTCCCAGTCGGTCGGGTAGTACTTCGGCTTCACCTTCACCTGGTTGGTGTGGCCGTCGATCTCTAGCGGGTCCGGGATGTCGCGCAGCACCGGGGCGAGCGTGTCGACCAGGAGCTGGCCGCGGGCCGAGAGCGAGGCCAGGTTCGGCTCGAAGACGACGTGGCGCGAGACCAGGCTGAGCACCAGGCCGCGGTTGTCGATCGCCGCCTGGACGTCGTCCTGCAGGTGGTGCTTGGCCAGGGCGGCGTTGAGCCGGTTCAGCAGCGCCGTGAGCCGGTCGACCTCGGCCTTGGCGTCGGCGTACTGGGCGGCCCGGACGCTGTCCTCGTGCTGGGCGATCGCCTTGGAGACAGCGGAGGTCGGTGCGGTCTTGACCTCCTTGACGTTCACGTCGAACTTCTGCGGCGCGACCGGGGCGGCGGCCGCCATCCCGGGCTGGTCGAGGATCGAGCTCGAGCCGTCCTTGATCGAGGTCGACTGGCCGAATCCGGCGGCGAGGCCCTCGCGGAGCTCGTTGAACTTCTTCTCGTCGACCTGGCTCATCGCGAACATCACGATGAACAGCACCATCAGCAGCGTGACCATGTCGGCGTAGGTGACCAGCCAGCGCTCGTGGTTCGTGTGCTCCTCGTGGTCGTCGTGGCGCTTGCGCCTGTTCATCAGGCAGCCTCCGCCTCGGGCTGCATCCCGGCGGGCAGCAGCGAGCGGAGCTTCTGGGCGATGATGCGGGGGTTCGAGCCGGCCTGGATCGCCGCGACCCCCTCGATGGCGAGCTCCATCCGCGAGCACTCCAGCTCGCTGAGCCTCTTGAGCCGGTTGCCCAACGGCAACCAGATGACGTTGGCCGAGGTGACGCCCCACAGCGTGGCGACGAACGCACCGGCGATCAGGTGGCCGAGCTGGGCCGGCTCGGCGAGGTTCTCCAGCACGTGCACCAGGCCCATGACGGTGCCGATGATCCCGATGGTCGGGGCGTAGGCGCCGGCGTCGGAGAAGAACTTCGCGGCTTGGCGGTCCGCGCCCTTCTTGGCGTAGACCTCGGCCTCGAGGATGTCGCGCAGCTCCTCGGGGTCGGTGCCGTCGATGGCCATCGTGACGCCCTTGACCAGGAACGGGTCCTCGATCGTCTGGACCGACTCCTCGAGCGAGAGCAGGCCCTCGCGGCGGGCGCGCTCGGCCAGGGCGACGACCTCGGGGATCATCCCGGCCATCGGCTCGACCTTGCCGGTGAAGGCGCGCTTGAGGGAGCCGAGGATGTTCTTGGCGTCCATCATCGTGCCGCCGGCGATGCTGATCAGGATGGTGGCGCCGAAGACGAGGACGAGCGGCGGCATGAGCACCAGGCTCATCGGGTTGCCACCCTCCATCACGTTCGCGAGGATGACGACCGCGAATCCCCCGCCGATCCCGATCGCGGGTGCGGCGTCCATCAGCCCTCCCGGTGGCCGACGGTCGGCAGGCTGGCGACGGCCGCGAGCGGTCTGTCGGGAGCGGGCGTCTCGTCGGCCTGTTCCTCCGGTGCGGAGTCGGCGAGGTGTGAGCTGAGGGCGACGATCTGGCCGCGGTAGGTGCGGACCCGGTCGATGATCTCCTCGAGGGACTCCGAGACGACGTACTTCTTGCCGTCGACCAGGGTCACCACGGAGTCGGGGGTCGCGTCGATGCGCTCGATCAGGTCGGAGTTCAGGACGAAGACCGATCCCGAGAGTCGCGTGAGCGTGATCATGGCGCACCTTCCTTGTGCGTTGCTTCCGGGCCTTCCGTGGCCCTTCGCCTGAGTAGATCGGCTCCGGTGGCGGTGACTTGAGGTACTTCTCAGTCCGATCCGACCGGTCCGCGCCTAGGAGCGCTGGCGCGCCGGTGGTGCCGTGCTCGGCTCCGGACCGGTCAGAGCCGTTCCGAGGTTGCTCAGGCTGAGCCGGACGACGATCGCGGACCACACCACGCCGATCACCAGGGCGCCCAGGACGTCGGTGGCCCAGTGGTAGCCCAGGTAGAGCCGCGAGAGCCCGACGGTGACCGAGGCGAGCGCCGCGACCGCCAGCATCACCGCGTGCCGCGACCTCGGTACGACGGGCCACAGCGCGAGGACGAGCATCAGCAGGAACACGGTGGTGTTCAAGGTGTGACCCGAGGGGAACGAGTACGAGCTGTCCGGCGGCCCCAGGCGGTAGTGCGTGCCCGGACGCTGGCGGCCGACGAGGAGCTTGACCCCGAGCGTCAGGAAGACCGAACCCGCCATGCCGGCGGTGAACACGGCAGCAGCCCGGACGCGCCCGAACCGGAAGAGCAGGAGACCGATCGTCAGCGCTGAGAGCAGCGCGACGCTGACCTCGCTGCCGGCCGCGGTCGCGACGTGAGCCACGTGGGTCAGTGCAGCGGTGCGGTGCGTCGCGATGTACTGCGCGATGTCGCGGTCGAAGGCGTCCACCCGGGCCATCGGTCCTCCTCTCGGTCGAACCT
This sequence comes from Marmoricola sp., assembly GCA_045806765.1. Classification (GTDB taxonomy): domain Bacteria; phylum Actinomycetota; class Actinomycetes; order Propionibacteriales; family Nocardioidaceae; genus Marmoricola. The sequence goes on along the minus strand of JBJMIO010000086.1, from coordinate 8,092 downwards.
CCAGGATGTCGGAGCCGGGCTGTCAGGAACCTGACAGCGGCCCAACGTCGGCAGGAGGGTCAGCCGGAAGCCCTGGCCGTGGCCGCGCTGGTGCGCCCGCGATCAGCCGGGGGCGCACCACCGGTGTGGTGGCACCCTCAGCAGGCGCCACCGGTCCACGTCACCGAGACCGGCGAGCTGACATCGGCGGCACTCGAGCCGCTGGTCACGATGGCGAGCTCGGCGCCGAGCGAGATCTGGGCGGCGCTCAGCGTGAAGCGCAGCCCGCCGTCGACCTTGCTCAGGGCGATGGCGCAGTGCGCGGGGCTGCCCGAACCCGTCGAGCGCGCCTGCCCCGGTCCCTGGGTGAAACCGGGGGAGTAGGTCACCGTGGAGCGGATCCCCCGAGCGGCGAGAGCGTGCTCGAGCCCGGCAGCGTCCGAGAGCTGCCGGATCGTGACGTTGACGCCCCCGTCCGGCCGGGACGCGACGGCGAAGGCGGAAGACGGGCCGCCGGGACCGATGCCGAGGGAGAGCGCGACGGCGCCGACCGCCGTGGCCAGGGCGCCGGCCGTGACCGTGAGGACGCGTCGGCGGCGTGGCACCGCGACCGTCCTCGCCGGAGCGTGCACGTGCTGGCGCAGCTCGGCGAGCAGTGCGTGCTCGAAGGTGTCAAGACTCATGAGAGGACCTCCTGGATAGATGGAGTGAGGTGGGACTGGACCCGGGCCCGGCTTCGGTGAAGCCGGACCCGCGCGGTGCCTGGCTTCACCCCCAGCACGGCGGCGGCCTCGGCGACCGACAGGCCGTCGAGAGCGACCAGCTCCACCAGGGCGCGGTCGCGCTCGGGAAGCGTCGCCAGGGCGGCGTACAGCTTGCGCGCCTCGCGCTCGGCATCGATCCGTTCCTCGATGCGCGCCAGGGAATCGGGGTCGAGCAGGCGGCGCCCGGAGATCCGGCCGACCAGGGCCCGGTCGCGACCCTGTCGCCGGAACTCGGTCGCGATGACGTTGCGGGCGACACCGACGAGCCAGGCACCCGGCGCGCCGCGGTCCGAGCGGTAGGAGGAGGCCGAATCGATCGCCGCGAGGAAGATCTCGGCGGTCAGATCGGCTGCCAGGTGCGGGTCGGCCACGCGACGTGCGACGAACCGCCGCACGCTCTCGAGGTGCTCGCGGTAGAAGGCCGCGAAGGCATCGGGATCGGAGGAGATCGACCCGACGTCCGATGTTTCGGAAGTGGTCATGCCCCTCCTTGGACGTCCGGGTCGCGAGCGTTACACCTGCGACCCATGAGACGCGTCGGAGCTGGTCCTGGCAAGCCCGCTCGTGACGACGGTGGAACGGCGATCGGGCTGAGCCGGCTCCGGGCGCGAGCCGGCGTCGTGCAGGGGACAGGACAGCCCGCCCCGGCAGGGGAACCGGGACGGGCTGTGCTCGGTGGTGGGATCAGCGCTTGATGTTGACGAGGTCCTCGAGCACCTGGTCGGAGGTGGTGATCACGCGCGAGCTCGCCTGGAACCCGCGCTGGGCGAGGATCAGGTTGGTGAACTCGGCGGCGAGGTCGACGTTCGACATCTCCAGCGAACCACCAACGATCGTGCCGTTGCGGCCGACGCCCGGAGTGGCCACGGTGGCCGTGCCGGAGTTGGCGGACTCGCGGTAGGAGGTCTCACCGACCTTCTCCAGGCCCATCGGGTTGTTGAAGTCGGCGATCGCGATCTGCGCGAGGTCGCGCTGCACGCCGTCGTCGAAGATCCCGGTGACCTTGCCGTCGCTGCCGATGTTGTACGATGTCAGGCTGACGCCCGCGGGCACCGGCGGGTTGAGCGCGGAGGTGTCCAGGGTGACGTCGACCAGGCCCCCGGTCGCCACGCTCGGCGTGACCGTGGAGTCCATCGCGTAGCCCTGGACGCGGTTGCCGGTCGGGCCGACCAGGGTGCCGGTGTTGTCGAAGGTGAAGGCGCCGGCACGGGTGTAGAGCTGCTCGTTGCCCTTCTTGGTCACGAAGAAGCCGTCGCCCTGGATCATCAGGTCGGTCTGGCGACCGGTGGTCTGCGTGGAGCCCTGGGTGAAGTTGGTGTTGGTCGCCGCGATCTGCACGCCGAGGCCGACCTGGATCGGGTTGGTGCCGCCGCGGTTGGCGTTGGCCGCCGAGGCGCCGGTCAGCATCTGGCTCAGGGTGTCCTGGAAGACCGTCGAGCTGGCCTTGTAGCCGGTGGTGTTGGCGTTGGCGATGTTGTTGCCGGTGACGTCGAGCATCATCTGGTTGACGCGCATGCCGGAGATGCCGGCAAAGAGTGAGCGAAGCATGGTGGATTCCCTTCCTGGTGTCGGTCAGGCCGACGTGGGCGTGGTGGTGGTGGAGCTCGTGGCAGGGCTGACGGAGACGACGTCGGCGATGGCGATCTGCTGACCGTTGCCGACGTCGAGGATCGGACCCGTGGACCCGAACGTGACGCTGCCGACGGTGCCGGTCTTGGAGTTGCCGTCGGCGTCGTTCCAGGTGACCTGCTTGCCGATCAGGCCGCTGGCGCCGAAGGCGAGCGATGCGGAGAAGAGCGCGGAGGTCTGGTCGGCGACCGTCTCCATCTTCTCCAGCGAGGTGAACTGGGCCGACTGGGACAGGAACTGGCTCGAGTCGGTCGGGTTCATCGGGTCCTGGTACCGCATCTGGGCGACCAGCAGCTGCAAGAACATGTTCTTGTCCGTACTGGTGCTGGTGCCGGTCGGGGACGTCCCCGTCGAGCTGAACATGCCCGTCGTCACAGCTTCGGTGGCTGGGATCGACATCTTTCCCTCCTCACATGGTCAGGTCGACGCCCGCTGCGCGGATGTCGGAGACCTGCTGGGTTGGTCGCACCACCGGTGGCACCGGCTCGCGGTGACCTCCTCGGTGCTCGGCGCCTTCCCTGGCGGGGTGGTCGGCACGCGTCCCTGCGTGCTGATCTGGGGACCGGTCGGTGCCGGTGCCCAGGGGCGTGCCGGTCGACTCGGTCGTGGGAGGGGTGGAGGTCGCAGCCGGGGTCCCGGACTGCGCTGCGGGCAGCTCGCGGACGACGACCTTCGCCTCCGTGGCACCCGCGTGCTCGAGGAGCCGGGCCAGCTCGGGGCTGCCCTCGACCAACGACGTGCGGGCATCGTGGCCGGCGGCCAGGCGCACGTGCACCGCTCCGGCGCGCATCGTCATCACCACGCGCACCTCGCCGAGCTGCTCGGGGTTGAGCGTGAGCGTGATCCGGTGGGTCCCCGGGCCGCGGCTGACCAGGCTGGTGACCTCCGGGAAGACCTGGTTGGTCACCTGGGAGTTGTCCACCGGCGCGCTCGGGGCGGTCGTCGGTGCCGTGACCGCGGCGGTGCTCGTCGTCGGCTGGACCGAGGTCGGCGCGCTGGACGGGCCGACCTGCTGGACCGGCGCGACGACCTGGGGCGCGTCGGTGACGGGCGCGGGCCGGGTGTGCGCCGGCACCGCGGTCGTCGCCGGTACTGCTGGGGTCGCTGGGGTCGCCGGGGTGGCCGGACCGGGTCGGCCGTCGCGGGTCGCCGGGGTCGCCCGTACGGCGGGAGTGGCGGCGTGCCCGGAGCGCTGGGCGTGCTGAGCGTGCTCGCCGGACTGGCCGGTGCCGTGCTCGCGCGGGTCGTTCCCGCCCTGCGGGGTGACCGGGGTCGGGGCAGCGTGACCCGGTGCGTCCGCGCGGTGGGCGGTGCCGGTCGCCGATCCGGTCGAGGTGCCGGCAATGGCGACCGCCCCCTCGATCGGTGCCTGGCGCGGGCCCTTCGCCTGGGTGGCGGTGGCGGAGCCGGCTGCGGTCTGCGGGGTCGAGGAGATCGGCGCCGAGCCCGGCACGACGACCTGGGTCATCGCGACGAAGGTGGGGAGCGCAACGGCGGTGAGTGCGGCGTCGGCAGACGGGTCGTCGTCCTCCTGGTCCGCGGCCGTCGTGCCGGGCCCGGCGTCATGGGTGGGAACTTCTGGTGAGGCGGGGAGGACGCCGGGGGTTCCGAGGCCCGCTGGCGTTCGCACCTCAGCCACCGTGGCGCCGGGGGTTCCGGGGCCCGCTGGCGCCCGCAGCTCGGCCACCTTCGCGGGGGCGGCCTGCGACATCGCGGCCTGGATCACCGCCATGAAGTCCGCGGAAGGCGCGCCGGCGGCCCCGGTGCCCGCGGGAGATGCAGGCACCGGGGACGTTGCCAGCCGAGCCGCTGGACTGGGGGTGGTGGTCATGAGGCCGCCTTCATCAGGGCGAGGACGTTGCGGACGTAGTGCTGGGTCTCGGGGTAGGGCGGGATCCCGTCGTACTTCAGGACCGCGCCGGGGCCGGCGTTGTAGGCCGCCAGCGCCAGGTCGGTACGCCCGAATCGGTTGGTCAGGTCGCGCAGCATCCGGGCAGCGCCGTCGACGGCCTGGTTCGGGTCGAAGGCGTTGGTCACCCCGAGCCCCCGCGCGGTGCCGGGCATCAGCTGCATCAGGCCCTGCGCGCCGGCGGGGCTGACCGCCTTCGGGTTGTAGCCGGACTCCTGCTCGGCCACCGCGGAGAGCAGGGTCGCCGGGACGCCGTACCGGGCCGCCGCGGCGTCGAAGAGCGAGGCGTACGGCGTGGAGGCGCTGACCCGCGCACTGGTCGTGGCGCTGGCACCGGTCGTGACGGTGACGCCCGACCCGGCTGGTGCGAGGATCCGGCGCACGTGCGAGGGGGTCTCGTAGACCGGCTCGACGCGGACGTCCTTGCCGGGCCGCGGCGCGTCGATCATCTGGCCGTTGCCGATGTAGATGCCGACGTGGTGCACCGGCGAGCCGAACGTCAGCACGTCACCGGGCCGGGCCTGGGCCATCCCGCCGGAGACCTCGGTGCCGGCCTGCGCCTGCTGCCACGACACGCGGGGAAGGTCGTAGCCGAGGTTCTTGTAGACCAGCTGCACGAACCCCGAGCAGTCCAGGCCCTTCTGCGGGTCGGTGCCGCCCCACACGTAGGGGACGCCGAGGTACTTGCGCGCCTCGGCGACCACGGCGTCTTCGCTGGCCGGGGTGGTGGTCGCGGTGCTCGTGGTCGCCCCGGTCGGGCTGCTCGCGCTGAGCTGGTCGGCGAAGGTCGTGCCCGTCGTTGCGGTGGCCGGCTGCGGGGCGAGCATCGCGAGCTGGGACTGGATCTGCTGCACCCGGGCGGTGATGTCGGTGATGCTCATCGCTCGGCCCCCGCCCGTTCCTCGCGCGCACGCAGCCAGCGCTGGGCTGCGATGTCGTCGAGCTCGAGGGACTCGTGGCGCGCCAGCACCGCGCGACGCGCGGCCACGCGGCGCTCGATCAGCATCTCGATGGCCTCCAGGCGGGCCTTGTCGGCGTGCCAGCGGGCGAGCGCGGCCTGGCTGATGGTGGCGGCCTGGTCCCGCTCGGCCTCGACAGCGAGCAGCACGTCGCCGAGGACCTCCAGCGATGTGCGCAGCGTCAGGAACTCAGCTGCGGTGCCGATCTCGAAGCGGTTCGCCCTCTCGAGGCGACCGCGGACCTCCTCGACCCGTGCCTGGAGGCCGCGCTGCTCGGCGAGGGCCGTCTGCAGACCGATACGGCTGTCGGACTCGCGGACCGAGCGCACCCGGGCGACCGCGGCGAGACCGGCCTGGTGCCGCGCGCTCACCGGACCACCTCGAGAGCCTGGGTCGCGCTGTGCGCGACCTCCTGCTCACCGCGCACCAACCCGGCCAGCAGCCGCCAGCTCTCGGCGGCCGGGGTGGTCTGCTCGAGCGGCTGCTGCAGGAACGCGGTGATGCGCGGCATCAGGGCCAGCGCCGCGTCGGCGTCGGCGTCCGCACCGGGTACGTAGGCGCCGATCTCGACGAGCTCGCGGACCCTGCGGTACGCCGCGAGCATCCGCCGCAACCCGGTCGCGTCCGCACGCTGCTCTGCGTCGGTGACCGCTCCGGTGACACGCGAGATCGACTCGAGCACGTCGATGCTCGGGAAGTGCCCCGAGGTGGCGAGGTCGCGGGAGAGCACGACGTGGCCGTCCAGGATCGAGCGCGCGGTGTCGCCGATCGGGTCCTGCAGGTCGTCGCCCTCGACCAGCACGGTGTAGAGACCGGTGATGCTTCCGTGCGGCGAGGTCCCCGCGCGCTCGAGCAGCCGGGGGAGCAGGCCGAAGACGCTCGGCGGGTACCCGCGGGTGGCAGGCGGCTCGCCGGCCGAGAGACCGATCTCGCGCTGCGCCATCGCGACCCGGGTCAGGCTGTCCATCATCAGCACCACGTGCTTGCCGGCATCTCGGAACGACTCCGCGATCCGGGTCGCGACGAAGGCCGCGCGCAGGCGTTCGACCGGAGGAGCGTCGCTGGTCGCCACGACGACCACCGAGCGCGCCAGGCCCTCGGGGCCGAGGTCGTTCTCGAGGAACTCGCGCACCTCGCGACCGCGCTCGCCGACCAGGGCGATCACCGAGACCTCCGCCTCGGTGCCGCGGGCGATCATCGAGAGCAGGCTGGACTTGCCGACGCCCGAACCGGCCATGATGCCGATGCGCTGGCCACCGCCGCACGGCACCAGCGTGTCGAGCGCGCGGACGCCGAGGCCCAGCTGGGTGCGGATCCGGGGCCGCGTCAGCGCTCCGGGCGCGGCGTTGTCGACCGGGACCAGGGGCAGGTCGTCGAGGGACGGGCCGCCGTCGACCGGTCGGCCGAGACCGTCCAGGACCCGGCCCCGCAGCGCGTCGCCGACCCGGATCCGCAGCGGTCCTCCGGTGTGGCGGACCAGGGCGCCGACCTCCAGCCCGGTGGTGTGCGCCAGCGGCAGGCAGACCAGCCCGCGCGGGCCGCTCGCGGCGACCTCGGCCAGGGCCGGTCCGCCGGCACCGCAGATCTCCACCAGGTCGCCGACCGCGGCAGGAAGGCCGGTGACCAGCACGTGCAGGCCGACGAGCTCGGCGACCTTGCCCAGGCGCAGCGGGGACGCGACGGCGATGGCCCGCTGGCGGCGGGCAGCGGCGAGGGAGCTCACGCGAGCACCTCCCGGACGCGGGCCAGGGCGGTGCCGATCCGCAGGTCGAGCACGTGGTCCTCGGCCTCGACCAGGGCGTCGCCCCGCTCCAGGGAGGGGTCGGCGAGCACCTTCAGGCCGGCGGTGAGGAGCTCCTCCGCGCCGGCGGCATCGGCCGGGTGCAGGCGGACGGCCGCCAGCGGCTCGGTGGGAAGCAGGCGCAGCACACGACGTACGACGTCCGGGCCGGCGGCACTGGTCAGCTCGCGGCCGACGAGCTCGGTGACCAGCTCCCAGGCCAGCGCGCTGGCCTGGTCCTCGATCTCCGCGCAGACCTCGGCGGCGAGCGCGGTGAGCCGCTGGGCAGCGGTGGTGAGCGCCTCGAGCGCGGCGCGGTGCTCGACGACGCGGTGCTCCTCGGCGTGGCGCTCGCGCTCGGCAGCCTGGGCTGCCTCGGCACGGGCGAGCTCGCGGGCGGCGCGCTGGCCCTCGGTCCAGCCGATCGAGTACCCCTGGGAGCGCGCGGCCGCACGGGTGCTCTCGGCGAGCGCTCCGAGCGTCGCCTCGGTCACGGCGTCGCCGAGGACGGCGTCGCTGCCGAAACGGGTCCAGGTGCCGGTGCGCAGCTCGGGCATGGCCAGCGGCGTCACCGGGACCTCAGGTGACGAACTCATCGTCGTTCCCGCGGCGGACCATGATCTGCCCCTGCTCCTCGAGCTGGCGGATGGTGCGGATGATGGACTGCTGCGCCTCCTCGACCTGGGTGAGGCGGACGGCGCCCAGCAGCTCGACCTCCTCGACCAGGTTCTCCGCGGCGCGGCTGGAGAGGTTCGTGGTGATCTTCTCGCGCACCGGGTCGGCAACGCCCTTGAGCGCCAGCGCGAGCTCGTTGCCCTCCACCGAGCGCAGCACCAGCTGCACCGAGCGGTCGTCGAGGTTGACGATGTCCTCGAACATGAACAACCGGCTCTTGACCTCCTCGGCCAGCGCGGCGTCGAGGGCCTCGAGACCGTCGACGATCTGGCGCTCGGTCGAGCGGTCGGAGCGGTTGATGATGTTGACCAGCGGGTCGACTCCACCGACGCGCGACATCTCCGCCGGCTGGAGCATCGAGGAGAGCTTGCGCTCCAGGGTGCTCTCGACGGCGCGG
>JBJMIO010000085.1:0-21593 GCA_045806765.1 Marmoricola sp. | reverse complement strand
GACCTCGATGCCCTTGGCCTTGATCCGCTTCATCACGCCCTGGACGGCGGACTCGCGGAAGTTGTCCGAGTCGGCCTTCATCGTCAGCCGGTAGATGCCCACGCACGAGGGCTTGCGGTCGATGATGTCGAAGGCGATGAAGTCTTTGCGGGTGGTGTTGGCCTCGACGATCGCGCTGATCAGGTTCTGCGGGACGGCACGGTAGTTGGCCTGCAGCTGCTTGGTGTCCTTGGGCAGGCAGTAGCCGCCGTAACCGAAGGACGGGTTGTTGTAGTGGGACCCCACCCGCGGGTCCAGGCCGACGCCCTCGATGATCTCCGCGGTGCTGAGGCCGTGGCTCATCGCATAGGTGTCGAGCTCGTTGAAGTAGGCGACCCGCAGGGCGAGGTAGGTGTTGGCGAAGAGCTTGATCGCCTCGGCCTCGGTGGAGCCGGTGAACAGCACCGGGACGTCCTTGGTGATCGCGCCCTCGACGAGCAGGGCGGCGAAGCCCCGCCCCTGCTCGGTGTCCGAGCCGACCACGATCCGCGACGGGTGCAGGTTGTCCTGCAGCGCGCGGCCCTCGCGCAGGAACTCGGGGGAGAAGATGATCGAGGCGCCCGGGTGCTCCTCGCGCATCCGCGCGGTGAAGCCGACCGGGACCGTGGACTTGATCACCACGCTGGCGTCCGGCTGGATCGCCAGCACGTCGGCGATCACCGACTCCACCGAGCCGGTGTCGAAGTAGTTGGTGTTCTCGTCGTAGTTCGTCGGCGTGGCCACCACGACGTACGACGCCCCGCTGAACGCCTGCTGCTTGTCCAGCGTCGCGGTGAGGTCGAGCGGCTTGGTGGCCAGGTAGTCCTCGAGCTCGGCGTCGACGATGGGGGAGCGCCGGGAGTTGATCAGGTCGACCTTCTCCGGCAGCAGGTCCAGGGCCCACACCTCGTGGTGCTGCGCCAGGATCACGGCGTTGGAGAGTCCCACGTAGCCGGTGCCGGCGATGGCGATCTTCACGCGGCAGAGCATATGCGCCAGCGGGGGTCCGCTCGGCCGTGTTCCGTGAACGGGAGGCGTCGGGTTCGGTTAGGTTTCCGACCATGATCCCCAACCCGGTCCCGGACATCCCGAGCCCGCCCAAGCGCGTGCTCATCACCGGAGGTGCCGGCTTCATCGGCTCGCACCTGACCCGGCGGCTGCTCGACGCGGGACACGACGTGCTGGTGGTCGACAACTTCTACTCCAGCACCCGCGCGAACCTCTACGACCTGATGGACGAGCCGCGCTTCGAGCTGATGCGCCACGACGTCACGTTCCCGCTCTACGTCGAGGTCGACGAGATCTATCACCTGGCCTGCCCGGCCTCGCCGGTCTTCTACCAGCGCGACCCGGTGATGACGACCAAGACCTGCGTGCACGGCTCGATCAACATGCTCGGCCTGGCCAAGCGCACCGGGGCGAAGATCCTGCTGGCCTCGACCTCCGAGGTGTACGGCGACCCGGCCGTCCACCCGCAGGAGGAGTCGTACTGGGGCAACGTCAACCCGATCGGCCTGCGCTCCTGCTACGACGAGGGCAAGCGCTGCGCGGAGACGTTGTTCTTCGACTACTACCGCCAGCACGACCTGCCCATCAAGGTGGCGCGGATCTTCAACACCTACGGTCCGAACATGCTGCCCAACGACGGCCGGGTGGTCTCGAACTTCATCATGCAGGCGCTGCAGGGCAAGGACCTCACCGTCTTCGGCGACGGCGAGCAGACGCGCTCGTTCTGCTACGTCGAGGACCTGGTCTCCGGTCTGGTCGCGCTGATGGACTCCCCGCCGGAGGTGACCGGTCCGATCAACATCGGCAATCCCGGCGAGTTCACGATGCTCGAGCTCGCCGAGAAGGTGATGGCGCTGGTGGGCGGGGAGAGCAAGCTCATCCACGAGGCGCTGCCGACCGACGACCCGACCCGGCGCAAGCCCAACATCGACAAGGCCACCGAGATCCTGGGGTGGTCGCCGATGGTCTCGCTCGACGAGGGGCTCAAGCCGACCGTGGAGTACTTCCGGGGGATGGTCGGGGCGTGACCTCGCGGTCCACCCGGTACGACTACCCTCCTGCTCGACCGACTCACTACCGACTTCCTGGGGTTCTGCGGTGACCGACCACCTTCGTATCTACCTCGCCTGGCAGTACATCACCGGCTACTCGACCTCCGGGATGCACGAGCTGGTCAAGCAGGGCCACACGGTCAAGCTGATGTACCAGGAGGCGCTGGTCAAGCCGCCGTTCCTGGCTCCCTTCGACGACGCCGAGCTGACGCAGGGCCTGGACGCGATCGGCTGGAGCGGCCAGCCCGACGAGGAGCTGCTGCTCCGCGAGGTGGAGGCCTTCCAGCCCGACGTGCTGGTCGTGAACTCCTGGCACATCGGCGCCTACATGCGCCTGGCCAAGAGGTACAAGGGCAAGGCCCTGCGCGTGGTCGTGATGGACCACCAGTGGATCGGCTCGCTCAAGCAGTGGGGGGCGCGGCTGACCCGCAACCTCTACATCCAGAAGTACTTCGAGGCCGCCTGGATGCCGAGCGACCCGCAGGCGGAGTTCGCGCGCCACCTCGGCTTCAAGCAGCACGAGATCATCACCGGGCTCTACACCTGCGAGGACGCGTTCTTCACCGGCCCGCAGGAGACCCCGAAGGACTCGTTCCTCTTCTGCGGCCGGCTCGTGGACGTCAAGGGTGTCGACGTGCTCGCCGCGGCGTACCGGACCTACCGCGAGCAGGCGAGCGCGACCGGCAAGGCGCCGTGGCCGCTGAAGATCGTCGGCATCGGTCCGATGGACGAGGAGCTCAAGGCGATCGACGGCGTCGAGCTGCTCGGCTTCGTGCGTCCCAAGGACCTGCCCCCGGTGATGGCCGAGACCGGGTGCCTGCTGCTGCCCAGCCGCTTCGAGCCGTGGGGCGTCGTGGTGCACGAGGCGGTCGCATCGGGCCAGGCAGTGATCCTCACCGAGGAGTGCGGCGCGGCCTCCAAGCTGGTCAACGACGGCTACAACGGCCGCGTGATCGCGGTCGACGCCGTGGACGAGATGGTCGAGGCGATGCACTGGATCGCCGATGCGGACCCGGACAAGCGCCGCCGGATCAGCGAGGGCAGCGCCGAGCTTGCCAAGCAGTTCACGCCGCGGTTCATGGCCGAGAACCTGGTGAGCAAGGCCCACCAGCTGCTGCCGGAGGCGCTCGCGTGAGCTCGCGCCCCGTCACCGTGATCGTGGAGCCCGACCCGAGCGGTCACCGGTACCAGGCGGTCGCCAACGTCGCTGCGGTCGCCAACGAGACCGGCGACGTCGTGCTGCTCACCTCCCAGGGCGCCTCGGCCAGCGAGGCGTTCGAGGTCTACCTCGGCGAGACCCGCTTCCTCCTCGTCGAGGAGGTCTTCGACGAGGTCTACCCGCCGACCCGGCAGATGGCCGAGGAGGTGGCGGCCAAGGCGCGGGTCATGGACGTCTCGACCGCCGTGGTGATGGACGCCGACCAGTCGCTGAAGAAGTGGTTCTACGTCGCGCGCAGGGCGTTCAAGGGCCTGGGCACGCGCAAGCCCCGGGTGGTCTTCATGCTCACCCGGTACCCGGCCAAGCTCAGGCTGACCGACACCACCGGCTGGAAGCTGCGGGTGCCCAAGGCGACCCTGGCCGTGGCCGCGATGGCGACCGGCACCCTGCACCACGTGGCCGGCTTCGCGGGGCGCGAGGACATGGCGAAGGGCTGGATCGTACGGCGTACCCGCGACCCCGAGATCTGCACCGCACACTCGCGCGACCGGGCCGCGATCCGCGCCGAGCTCGACCTGCCGGCCGACCGCCGGATCGTGGGCATCTTCGGGCAGCTGACCGAGCGCAAGAACGCACCGCTGGTGCTCGACGCGCTCAAGGCCGCGGGGCTCGACGACGTCGACCTCCTGCTCGCCGGCAGCGTGCTTCCCGAGGTGTGGGCCTGGATCGACGGACTGCCGCCCGAGGACCGCGCCCGGGTGATCGTGCAGGACGGGTTCCTGACCAACGAGCTGATGGACAAGCTGGTCGCCGCGGTCGACGCCTGCCCGATCGCGCTGACCAACAACGGGCCGAGCGGGATCATGGGCAAGGCGCTGGCGGCCGGCGTACCGGTGATCACCGCCGGGTCGGAGGTGCGGGCCCGCGAGCTGGTCGCGACCGACGGCGGCGAGGTCGCCGAGATGACCGCCGAGAGCATCGGCGCGGCCATCCAGCGGGTCTTCGCGAAGGACCCGGACGCGCCCCGCCGCAACACCGTCCCGCCCGCCACGGCCGACGAATTCAGCCGCAACCTGCTCGGTGTCGACGCCCGCGGGCAGGTCATCGGGAGAAGCCCCCGTCGATAGCCCCGTTCGGGTCGTCCGCCCCGATCCGGTCAGGTAGCGTTCGCGCCGTGGATCTCCGTAACCCCGCCTTCCTGCTCAAGGCCCCGCGCGTCCGGGTCGCCATCCGCGAGACCGTGCGCAACGTGAACAAGCCGTTCGCCAAGGCCCGCACGCGGCGGGCTCTGAACACCTCGCCGCACCCGCTGAAGGTCGAGATCGGTGGCCTGACCCCGCGCGAGGGCTGGGTGGTCACGAACGTCAACGCGACCACGCGCAACTACCTCGACTGCACCTCGCCGTGGCCCATCGCGGACGGCTCGGTCCAGTACGTCTTCTCCGACAACGTCATCGAGCACATCCCGCTGGCCGCCGGCCGCGCCATGCTCGAGCAGGCCTACCGGGCGATGCAGCCGGGCGGCGTGATCCGGATCGTGACCCCGGACATCCGCAAGCACGTCGAGCTCTACCTCGCCGGCCCGTCCTCGGTCGAGGGCGACGTCGCCAAGGAGTACCGGGAGATGGGCCTGGTCGTCGAGCACTCGATCGACCTGATCCGGATCCCGATCGGCTCCTTCGGCCACCACGAGGGCTACGTCTACGACTTCGAGGTCCTCGAGCACGAGCTCAAGCGGGCCGGCTTCCACTCCGTCGTCCTGTGCGAGATGGGCGAGAGCGAGCACGCCGAGCTCCAGGGCCTCGACATCCGGCTGGCCCAGGAGGGCGCCCAGATCGTCGTCGAGGCCACCCGCTAGTCGACCGGACCCGTTCGGCCACCGGCTGTCGTCGTTCGCGCGCTGAGGACTGCTCCGGACGGCGGATGACCGTCCTGGTCGGGCAACCGGCGCGCTAGATCTCGACCGTGAACGTCGTGTCGCCCGGACGCGACTCCACGCTCGCGCTACCGCCGTGGGCGGTGGTGATGGCGCTGACCAGCGAGAGCCCGAGGCCGGCGCCGCCCGAGGTGCGCGTTCGGCTGGTGTCGCCGCGGGTGAAGCGCTCGAACGCCGTGCCGAGGAGGTCCTCGGGCAGCCCGGGCCCGTCGTCGTGCACCTCGATGCGGGCGCGCCCCTCGACCGTGCTCGCGCGGACGGTGACCGTGGTGCCGGCCGGGGTGTGGTTGCGGGCGTTGTTGAGCAGGTTCGTCACCACCTGGTGCAGCCGGGCCGCATCACCGGTCGCGGTGACCGGCTCCTCGGGCAGGGCCAGGCGCCAGTGGTGGTCGGGGGCGAGCACGCGGGCGTCGGCGACCGCCTCGAGCAGCAGGTGGGTCAGGTCGACCTCCTCGGCCTCCAGCGGCCGGCCCTGGTCGAGGCGGGCGAGCAGGAGCAGGTCGTCGACCAGTGCGGACATCCGTCCCGCCTCGGTCTCGACCTTGTTCAGCGCGAGGCCGAGCGCCTGCGGGTCGTCCGGTGTACGACGGGACAGCTCGGCGTACCCGTGGATGGTGGAGAGAGGGGTCCGCAGCTCGTGCGAGGCGTCCGCGACGAACTGGCGCACCTGCTGCTCGCTGCGGTGCCGCGCGGCGAGGGCGTCGTCGACGTGGTCGAGCAGGGTGTTGAGCGCCGAGCCGACCTGGCCGACCTCGGTGTCGGTGTCGGTCAGGTCAGCCCCGACGCGGGTGTGGATCGTGGTCTCGCCCGAGGACAGGTCCTGGGTGGTTACCTCGCGCGCGGCCTCGGCGACGGCCTGGAGGGGGCGGAGCTGGCGGCGGACGAGGAACGTGCCGGCGACTCCTGCGACCAGGACGCCGAGCAGGGTGAGCAGCGCGAACCAGGTGCGCATGTTGCTGATCGTGTGGTCGATGTCGGTGGCCGGGAGTCCGATCACGGCGACGTTGCCGTCGTCGTCGGTGGCGGCACGCACCCGGTACGAGTCACCGGCGACGCTGACGGTGTGCCCGTGGTGGTCGTCGGGGATCTTCGACAGCCGGGCGATGGTCTCCGACGGGAGCTGCGTGAACGGTGGTGCCCCGAAGGTCGTCGACTGGGTGAAGAGGTATCCGATCGGCTTGCCGGTCGTCGTGCTGGTGCCGACGATCACCATGCCGGGTTGGAAGGCCGGACCTCGGGCCGAGACGCCACCCTCCGGGGTCTGGATGCTGGTGGACGGCCCGACCGCCCGGCGGATGGCGTCCTGCACCTTGCCGTCGAGCTGATCGGTCAGGTAGCTGCGCATCGCGAGGGTCGCACTGGTCGCGACGACGATGCCCATCAGCGCGACCAGGGCCACCGCCGTGACCACCAGTCGCGCCGTCAGCGTACGGGGGACCAGTCTCATCCCTCGACCGGCTTCAGCACGTAGCCGGCCCCGCGCATGGTGTGGATCATCGGTTCGCGCCCGGCGTCGATCTTCTTGCGCAGGTAGGAGATGTAGAGCTCGACGACGTTGGCCTGGCCGCCGAAGTCGTAGTTCCAGACGCGGTCGAGGATCTGGGCCTTGGACAGCACCCGCTTGGGGTTGCGCATCAGGTAGCGCAGCAGCTCGAACTCGGTGGCGGTCAGCTGGACCGGCGTACCGCCGCGGGTGACGTCGTGGCTGTCCTCGTCGAGCACGAGGTCGCCGACGCTGAGCACGGAGTGGTCGGCGGTCTGCTGGGCGCCGGCACGGCGCATCAGGGCGCGCAGACGGGCCACGACCTCCTCGAGGGAGAAGGGCTTGGTGACGTAGTCGTCACCACCGGCGGTCAGACCGGCGACGCGGTCCTCGATCGCGTCGCGCGCGGTCAGGAACAGCACGGGTACGTCGTCGGCGTCGGCGCGAAGGCGGCGCAGCACCTCCATGCCGTCGAAGTCGGGGAGCATCATGTCCAGCACCACGGCGTCGGGAGCGAACTTCCGGGCGGCCGAGACGGCCTTGCCCCCGGTGTGCGCGACCTCGACGTCCCAGCCCTCGTAGCGCAGCGCCATCCGCAGGAGCTCGGCGATGTTGGCCTCATCGTCGACGACCAGGACGCGCAGGGCGCTGCCGTCGATCCGGGTCAGCTCGGGGCCTCGTGCAGTGCTCATGCGGGCAAGCCTGCTGCACCCAGGCTCCGAAACTCCATGGATCCGCTGTGAGAAACCTGTGAACGCTCACCGGGCAGTCGAACGATCCTGCTGGGTGTTTCACAGCCACGTGACAGGTTCGAGGCGCACTCTTGGTGTCATGACAGACGACGGGGAGAACACGAACGAGGCGCCCGAGGTCCCGGACGCGCCGACCGCACCAGCGCAGGACACGACCATCCAGGAGCCCGCAGACCAGGAGCCGCCAGCACCGGTGGCGCCCGCTGCGGCAGCCGCTGCCCCCGCACCCGCGGCACCGCGCCTGCGCGACCGGGTCTTCTCCTTCCGCTCGGTGGTGGCCGTCAGCGTGGCCACGCTGCTGCTCGGAGGGGCCGGAGGCGCGGCGATCGCCGCCGCGACCGGCGACGACCACAACGACCGGCACCGGATCGGCCGGTTCGGTCCGGGCGGACCGCACCCCGGCTTCGGGCCGCAGTTCCGCCAGCAGGGCGGGAACGGAGGGTTCGCGCCGCGCTACCAGCAGGGCGGGCAGGGCTCCCAGGAAGCACCCCCCGGGCTTCCGGGCAACCCGTCCTGATCCCTCGGGCCCACGTCAAAGGATTGGCGTGGGCCCGTTGCTGTCGTCAGACTGGGCGGCGTTGTGCGCATCCAGTTCCCCGCCGAGCTCCCGGTCTCGGCCCGCCGTGAGGACATCGCCGAGGCGATCCGCGACCACCAGGTCGTGGTCGTGGCCGGCGAGACCGGCTCCGGGAAGACGACCCAGCTGCCCAAGATCTGCCTGGCGCTCGGCCGCGGATCGGACGGCCGGCTGATCGGCCACACCCAGCCGCGCCGCATCGCCGCGCGCAGCGTGGCCGAGCGGATCGCCGAGGAGCTCGGCACCGAGCTCGGCGAGGTCATCGGCTACCAGGTCCGCTTCACCGACCGGACCTCGGCGGCCGGTCGGGTCAAGGTGATGACCGACGGCATCCTGCTCGCCGAGCTGCAGCACGACCGGGACCTGAAGAAGTACGACACGATCATCATCGACGAGGCGCACGAGCGCAGCCTCAACATCGACTTCCTGCTCGGCTACCTGCGCCGCCTGCTCCCGCGCCGCCCGGACCTCAAGCTGGTCATCACCTCCGCGACCATCGACGTCGAGCGGTTCGCCGCCCACTTCGCCACACCCGACGGCACCCCTGCGCCGGTCGTCGAGGTCTCGGGGCGCACCTACCCGGTCGAGGTCCGCTACCGGCCGCTGGTGGCCCAGCCCGAGGAGGACGAGGACGGCGAGGTCGTGGTGCGCGACCAGACCGAGGCGATCACGGCCGCCGTCGACGAGCTGCGTGCCGAGACCGACGGCGACATCCTGGTCTTCCTCCCCGGCGAGCGGGAGATCCGCGACACCGAGGACGCCCTCAAGCACCGCTCGGAGGGACCACGCGGCTTCGACGTCGTACCGCTGTACTCGCGCCTGTCGGCCGCCGAGCAGCACCGGGTCTTCGAGCAGCACACCCGGCGCCGGGTGGTGCTGGCCACCAATGTCGCCGAGAC
The DNA here is from genome assembly GCA_045806765.1 of Marmoricola sp. Taxonomy (GTDB): domain Bacteria; phylum Actinomycetota; class Actinomycetes; order Propionibacteriales; family Nocardioidaceae; genus Marmoricola. Next base: position 12,709 of record JBJMIO010000085.1, on the reverse strand, counting down.
CTCGCTGACCGTGCCCGGGATCGTCGGCGTGATCGACACCGGGGTGGCGCGGATCAGCCGGTACTCCACCCGCACCAAGGTGCAGCGCCTCCCGATCGAGGCGATCAGCCAGGCCTCGGCGAACCAGCGCTCGGGCCGGTGCGGGCGGATCGCGCCCGGCATCGCGATCCGCCTGTACGCCGAGGAGGACTTCGAGAGCCGGCCAGAGTTCACCGAGCCGGAGATCCTGCGCACCACGCTGGCCAGCGTGATCCTCCAGATGACCGCGCTGGGGCTCGGCGACGTGGCCCGGTTCCCGTTCGTCGAGCCACCGGACGCGCGCAACGTGCGGGCCGGGACCACGCTGCTCGAGGAGCTGGGCGCGCTGCGGCCCTCCGAGCGCGGCAGGGGCCCGTCGCTGACCAAGGTCGGACGCGCCCTCGCGCGCCTGCCGATCGACCCGCAGCTGGGCCGGATGCTGCTCGAGGCCGATCGGCTCGGCTGCCTGCGCGAGGTGCTGGTGATCACTTCCGCGCTCTCGATCCAGGACCCGCGCGAGCGGCCGGTGGAGAAGAGGGCGCGGGCCGATGAGATGCACGCCCGGTTCACCGACCCGCGCTCGGACTTCCTGGCCTGGCTCAACCTGTGGGCACACCTGCGCACGAACCAGAAGGAGCTCGGCTCCAGCGCGTTCCGCCGGATGTGCCGCACCGAGCACCTCAACTACCTGCGGGTGCGCGAGTGGCAGGACTTCGAGTCCCAGCTGCGCAGCGTTGCCAAGCAGGTAGGCTTGAAGGTGCCGCCCGGTTCCGACCTGCGCGACGGGCACCGGGCCGACGCCGACCGGGTGCACCAGGCGCTGCTGACCGGCCTGCTCTCGCACATCGGCCTGCGCGACCCCGACCGCCGCGACTACCTCGGCGCCCGCGGGACCCGGTTCTCGGTCTTCCCCGGCTCGGGGCTGTTCAAGAAGCAGCCGGACTTCGTGGTCGCCGCCGAGCTCGTGGAGACCTCGCGCCTGTGGGGGCGCCAGGTCGCCGCGGTCGACCCGGTCTGGGTCGAGCGGGCGGCCTCGCACCTGGTCGTGCGCACCTACTCAGAGCCGCACTGGTCGAAGAAGCGGTCCGCGGTGATGGCCCACGAGCGGGTCACCTTGTACGGCGTGCCGCTGGTCGCCGACCGGCTGGTCAACCACGGCGCCCAGGACCCCGAGCTCGCGCGCGAGCTGTTCATCCGGCACGCCCTGGTCCAGCGCGAGTGGCACAGCCGGCACCGCTTCCTGGAGACCAACGCGGCGCTGCTCTCCGAGGCCGAGGAGCTCGAGCACCGGGCCCGCCGGCGCGACCTCGTGGTCGACGAGCAGACCCTGTTCGACTTCTACGACGCCGTGCTCCCGCCGGGGATCGTCTCGGGCGCGCACTTCGACGCCTGGTGGAAGACCGAGCGGCGCGCCCGGCCCGACCTGCTGACCTTCGATCCCGCGATGCTGGTCAACGCCGGCGCCTCCGAGGTCACGGCCGGCGCCTTCCCCGACACCTGGCACGAGGGCTCGCTGGTGCTGCCGCTGCACTACCTCTTCGAGCCGGGATCGAGCGAGGACGGGCTCCGGGTCGACGTACCGCTGGCGACCCTGAACGCGATCGACCCGCGCGCGTTCTCCTGGCACGTCCCCGGCCTGCGCGAGGAGCTCGTGATCGCGCTCCTGCGCTCGCTGCCCAAGTCGCTGCGGGTCAACTTCGTGCCGGCGCCGAATGTCGCGAAGGCGTTCCTGGCCGCGGTCCCGCCGGGGGAGGAGTCCATCACCGACGCGCTCGCCCGGCACCTGCGGGCCGTGACCGGAGTCGCGGTCCCCCCGGAGGCCTGGGACTGGACCAAGGTGCCCGAGCACCTGCGGCCCACCTTCCGCATCCTCGACGAGGACGGTGGCGTGCTCGGCGAGGGCAAGGATCTCGAGAAGCTCAAGCGGCCGCTGCGGGCCTCCTTCGAGGCTGCCGTCGCCGGCGCCGCCGAGGAGTCCGGGATGACCGCGACCGGGGCGGTCACCTGGACCTTCGGCGCGATCGCGCCGACCTTCCGGCAGGTCCGCGCGGGCCACGAGGTGCACGGCTTCCCGGGCCTGCTCGACGAGGGCGGCACCGTCGGGCTGCGGGTCTTCTCCTCGGCCGACGAGCAGGCCGCCCAGCACCGCCGCGGGCTGCGCCGGCTGCTCGCCCTCGAGGTGCCGGCTCCCGACCTGACCGCCGGGCTCGACAACGCCACCAAGCTGGCGCTGGCCGGCTCGTCGTACTCCTCGGTCAAGGAGCTGCTGGCCGACCTACGCCTCGCGGTCCTGGGCGATCTGGCTGCGGAGGCCGCCGACCAGGGTGTCTGGGACGAGGCGGCCTACGACGCCCTGCGCGCTCGCGCACGGGCCGAGATCGGCCACCGCGCCCTCGAGCTCCGCGGCACCCTGCTCCGCGTGCTCGCCGAGGCCCGCGAGGTCGACCGCCAGCTGCACGGCCGGGTGGAGATGTCGGTGCTCCCGTCGATGAACGACATGCGCCAGCACCTCGGCCGCCTGGTTGCGCCGGGATTCGTGGCCGAGGCGGGCGCCGCTCGTCTGCGCGACTTTCCGCGCTACCTCTCCGCCCTCTCCGAGCGTCGCCGCAAGCTCGAGGACTCACCGGCCCGCGACCTGGAGCTGATGAGCAGGGTGGGGGAGTTCCAGTCCGGCTGGGAGCAGCGCACCGCCGCCCTGCCCCCGGGGCGACCACCCGGCCCCGCCCTCGAGCGGTTGCGCTGGCTCGTCGAGGAGTACCGCGTCTCGCTCTGGTCCCAGCACCTCGGTACCTCCGAGCCCGTCTCGGACACGCGTCTGCGCAAGGCCATGGAGCAGGCCTAGGAGCTCCTCAGGTACGGCGCGGCGGCGCGCAGGACCTCGTCGAAGACGTCGTGGTCCAGGGCCGAGCCCTCGCGGCGCACGTCGTAGGCGCTCAGGGTCAGGACACGGTTGAGCCGGACCTCGCTGGCGCGGCCGCGGTTGTCCCAGGCACCTGTCCCGACGTCCATCCACAGACGACCGGCGCGGCGCTCCTGCTCCTCGTCGCGGTCGTGGTCCTTGCTCGTCAGGGGCAGCGCCGTGACCCGGTTGCCCTCGACGGCGAGCACCAGCACCGGACGGTCCTTGCCCCGGCTCGCGTCCTCCTCGTAGGGCACCCACGCCCAGACGACCTCGCCGGGATCGGGGCGACCGTTGACCACCGGGTGGTACTCGGGCCGGAACGTCATGCGCCGACCATCTCATGCGAGCCGTTGACCACGCCGGACCGGGAGCGCCTCACGGCGCGTGGCCGCTCGAAGCGGCTAATTGTGGAGCCCGGGGCTTCCGCGGCCCGGCGTGGTGCTGCCTATTTTAGCGTCCCGGCCTCAGCCGAGGGTGCCGGACAGCTCGAGTCGCCCGGCGTGCTCGAGCTGCTCGGCCAGGGCCAGCAGGCGGGAGGCGGCGACGTCGGCGTCGTACGTCGGCCCCGACCGCTCGGAGTGGGCCCGTCCGGCCGCGGCGACCCGGGCGAATGCGGCGGCGCGGAAGACCGTGTCGGCGAAGTCACCGGTGACCACGCCGCGTAGCACGTCGTCGACCAGGCGGCGCACCTCGTCGGGCCCGGGAGGCTCCTCGACGCCCGAGATCGCTTCGGCCACCGGCGCCACCCGGCGCCCGTCGTCGAACTCCCGAGCCGCCGTCGCAGGGTCGGCGTGCACCCAGCTGCGCAGCACGTAGAGCCGCCACAGGACGCCCGCGAGCGTGTCCGGGCCGGCGTGCGCCCAGAGCTCGGCGAGCGTCTCGAGGCCCTCGGTGTCGGCCAGGTGGACCACCCGCTCGACCAGGGCTGCGTCCGCCTGGTCGCGGGCGCCGCGGACCAGCGCGATCGCGGCCCGCTCGGCCGCCTCGCTGAGCACCGCGGGGTCGACGCCGTGGGCGGTCGTCTCGATCGCCTCGAAGTGCCCCGCGCCGGGGAGCTGTGGTCGGTGGTGCGAGCGTTCGCCCATGGGTCCAACCTACGACCCGGGACCCGCAGAAACCGTCAGCCGAGGAGCTCTCAGCTGAGGAGCTGGGCGGCGGCGGCCACCATCGAGGCCATCGGGTCCTGGCCGGCCGGGTAGTTGTAGTCCTGCCCGACGACGTCCATGGTGAGCACGGCGATCCGGGTGCCGACCGTGACGAGCCCGACGGCTTGGAAGAGCCCGTCGTCGGCGTTCGCGTCGGTGCGGGTGACCAGGTACTCCACGCCCCCGGTGACCGTCCGCAGTGCGCCGACCTTGACCGTGGTGCCCTTTGCGCTCGAGGCACACCGCTTCTGCCAGCTCTTGAGCACCTTCATCGCGGTCGCGGTGGTGGTGGCGTCCGGGAACTCCGCGATCTGCTCGGCGGCGTTGTCGTCGGTGTCGACCGGTGGGAAGTAGGTGCGCTGCACGACGTCGGTGGCGCCGATGCTCACCAGGTCGGCCTTGGCGCAGAGCCCGAACGGCTTGGAGCCGGCAGGACCGGTCGCGCCGTCCTGCCAGTGCCAGGTTGCGTTCAGCCCCGGGACGGCTCCGGTCGCCAGGAGCCGGTCGATCACGGTCGCCGGCGAGGGTGGCGTGGTCGTCGGGGTGGAGGTCGGGGTGCTCACCGACGGGGTCGGCGGCGCACTGGAGATCGGCGGCTGGCCGGCCGACGGCGTGCTGGGCGAGTCGTCCTTCGAAGCGCACCCGCCGAGGGCCAGCGCCCCTGCGAGGGCACCGGTGAGGGCCAGGGTTCCCAACGAGACCGAGCGGTTCACATGAGCCATGGGCGTGAGGCTATCGTGAGCCTGCCGCGGGACCTCCCCGTGCGCAGGAAGGGGTGCGTCGTGGTCGGACGTCGACGCGCCCTGGCTCTGGGCGCCCTGGTCGCGACGGGAGCCCTCGGACTGGCCGCCGGCTGCTCCTCGGCCTCGCCCGAGGTGCCTCAGGACAGTGACAGCGGCACCGCGCTGCTCACCATCGAGGTCTACGGTCCCGCCCAGGTGGTCACGGCGTACGCCAAGATCGCCAGCGACTTCACCGATGCCCACCCGAACACCGTCGTCAACGTCCGGCCCTACTCCTCGGCGTCGGCCGCGGTGGACGCGGTCGAGGGCCAGGTCGGCACCAGCGCCGAGCCGGACGCCTTCCTGGCCCCGGTGACCGCGGTCCCCGAGCTCATGGCGAAGAAGGCGATCACTCCGGTCGACGAGCTGCTCGGCGAGCGTCAGGTCGACTTCGGGGACGGTTACCAGCGCTCGGCGCTCGAGGCCTTCTCGCTCGACAAGCGCCTGCAGTGCATGCCGGTCGACGACTCGCCCCTGGTCGTCTACTACAACAAGGACCTCGTCGACCTCGACACGCTGGACTCCTCCGGAGGCGACCCGGCCGACCCGACCAACGGCTGGACGCTGGACCAGTTCGCGGCCGCGGCGAAGCAGGCTGCCGGGCGCACCGACCGCGGGGTCTACGTCGAGCCGTCCCTGGACCAGCTGGCCCCGTTCATCTGGTCCGGTGGCGGCAAGCTCGTCGACAACGACCTCGACCCGACCACCCTGAGGCTCTCCGACGGCGGGAGCCGCTCGGCGCTGGAGAAGCTGCTGGAGATCGTCCGCAACCCCTCGCTCACCTTCAGCCAGGAGCAGCTGGAGTCCTCCTCGGCCCTGGAGCGCTTCAAGGCCGGGACCCTCGGCATGATCCTGGGCTACCGCAGCCTCACCCCCGAGCTGCGCGCGCAGGCGGGCCTGAACTTCGACGTGATGCCGCTGCCGCGCATCGGCGGCAAGGCCACCGTGGGGCAGACCAGCGGACTGTGCCTGTCCTCCACCGCGGTGAACCAGGCCCGTACGGCGGACTTCCTCGCCTACGCCGTCTCCGACGAGGCCCAGGCCCTGGTCGCGCGCACGGGCTACTCCGTGCCGACCAACCTCGACGTGGTGAATTCCGAGGACTTCGTGCAGACCGGGCGTCAGCCGGCGACGTCCTCGGTCTTCGGACTCAACGTGCGCTACATCCGCCCTCTGCCCGACGTGACCGGGTGGGAGGCGGTCGAGGCCGAGGCCTCGCCGCTGCTGACCGCGCTGTTCTACGACCCGGTGATCGACCCGCTCGACGACCGGCTGAACACGATCGACGCGGGCTCGGTGCCGCTGTTCGCGCCGGCGGCTACTCCGTCGCCGTAGGTTCGGCGGGAGCTTCGGGCTCCACGGGCGCCTCGGGCTCGGAAGCGTCGGGCTCGGGAGCCGGGTTGCGGATCGCCTCGGAGATGATCGGCGCCATCAGGCCGATCTGCCACTCACGTGCACCCAGGGTGCGCAGCTCGGCGGCCACCGCGTCGTCGAGCTCGGCGTCGGCCACCTTGGGCGGGGTCCAGAGCACGCGGCGCATGAAGTCCGGGGTGAGCAGGTTCTCGACCGGGATGTTGCGGCGCTCGGAGAGCTCGGTGACCGCAGTGCGGGCGGCGTTCAGACGGGCGGCGGCGACCGGGTCGCGGTCGGCCCACGAGCGCACCTGCGGCGGTCCGTCGGACCGGTTCGCCACCGGCGGCAGCTCGCTCTCGGGCAGCGCCCGGGCGCGCTTCAGCGCCTCGACCCAGGTGTCGAGGTAGCGCCGGGCGCCCCGGCCGTGGAAGCCGGGGGTGTCCATCAGCAGCTTGCCGCTGGTCGGCAGGGCGTTGGCGGCCGCGATCACCGCGGAGTCGGGGATCAGCCGACCGGCGGTCGTGTCGAGCTGCTCGGCGAGCTCGTCGCGGTCGGTCCACAGCTCGCGCACCGCGGCCAGCGCACGGCGGCCCTTGGCCTTGTGGATACCGGAGGTACGGCGCCACGGGTCGAGACGCGGAGGCGTCTCGTAGGTCAGCAGGTTCTCGAACTCCTCGCGTGCCCAACCGTCCTTGTCGGAGGCGACCAGCTCGGCCTCGAGCACGTCGCGCAGCTCGACGAGCACCTCGACGTCCAGGGCGGCGTACTCCAGCCACGGCTCGGGCAGCGGCCGCTTGGACCAGTCGGCCGCGGAGTGCTCCTTGCGCATCGACTTGCCGACGATCACCTCGACCAGGGTCGCCAGGCCGACTCGGGGATAGCCGAGCAGGCGGGCGGCGAGCTCGGTGTCGAACAGGGCGGTCGGGACCAGGCCGACCTCGCGCAGGCACGGGATGTCCTGGCTGGCGGCGTGCAGGATCCACTCGGCGTCGCCGATGGCCTCGTTGAGGTCGCTGAGGTCCTCGAAGGCGATCGGGTCGATCAGAGCGGTGCCGGCGCCCTCGCGGCGCAGCTGGATCAGGTAGGCACGCGCGGAGTACCGGTAGCCCGAGGCGCGCTCGGCGTCGAGCCCGACCGGCCCGGTGCCGGCGGCCACGGCGGCCACGACCTCGTCGAGCGCGGCCCGGGTGTCCACGATCGGGGGGAGGCCGTCGCGCAGGGTCAGCAGCGGGGCGGGCGGTGCGGCCTCGGCCTGGGGGGCCTCGGCCTTGACGATCTCGGAGTTCTCGGCGCTACCGGTGCTGTCCTCGGTCATCTCCGGCACTACTCCGGGCCGCGCTGGCCGCGCCGGCTCGGCATCGTGGCGACGCCCTCGGGGACCGGCGGCAGGCCGGCGGCCGTGCAGAGCAGCTCGCCCCAGGCCTCGACGTGCGGCGTGAGGTCGCCCACCGGCGTCCAGGACGCGCGGATCTCGATCTGGGCGGTGCCCGGCTCGGCCGACATCCCGCCGAAGGACTCCGAGGAGACGCTGGTGACCGTGCCGGAGGGCGCGCCGTACTCGGCTCCGTGCGCCTCCAGGGCCTCGGTGAGCCAGGTCCAGCCGACCTCGGCGAGCAGCGGGTCGGTGACCAGCTCGGGGTCGATGTCCGCACGGGCGTAGGCCACGCAGCGGAAGGTGCCGTCCCAGGTGTCGTTGCCGGCCGGGTCGTGCAGGATCACGATGCGCCCGGTGCCGATGTCCTCGCCGCCCACGGTCACGTCCGCGGAGATCGCCGAGGCGTACGGCGCGATGCGCTGGGGGGCCGGCATCTCCTCGGTGTAGACCTCGGGACGGAACTTCGCGGAACGCAGCTGACCCACGGCGCGCTCGAACTCGGCCGGTACCGGCGGCGCGTCGAGGTTGCGTTCCCGAGGGGCGGACATGGCCTCAGGTTAGGCCGGATCCGCCGGTCCCGCGTCCCGACTCGCCGCCTGACCTGCGAAGATCGACCCATGTCCGACGTCAGCGACTCCGCCTTCCTCCGCGCCGCCCGCGGCGAGCCCGTCCCGCACACGCCGGTGTGGTTCATGCGGCAGGCCGGGCGCTCCCTGCCGGAGTACCTGAAGGTGCGCGAGGGCGTCACGATGCTCGATTCCTGCATGCGTCCCGACCTGGTCACCGAGATCACCCTGCAGCCGGTCCGGCGGTACGGCGTGGACGCCGCCATCTTCTTCTCCGACATCGTGCTGCCGCTCAAGGCCATCGGCGTCGACCTGGACATCGTCCCTGGGGTGGGCCCCGTCGTCGCGGACCCGGTGCGCACCCTGGCCGACGTCGAGGCGATCCCGGACCTCACCCCCGACCACGTCCCCTTCATCACCGAGTCCGTCAACCAGCTGGTCGCCGAGCTCGGCGCGACCCCGCTGATCGGGTTCGCCGGAGCCCCGTTCACCGTGGCCTCCTACCTGGTCGAGGGCGGGCCCTCGAAGGAGCACGCGAAGACCAAGGCACTGATGTTCGGGGCTCCCGAGGTCTGGGACGCCCTGATGCGCAAGATCGCCGGGATCTCCGCGGCGTACCTGCACGTCCAGGTGGCGGCCGGCGCGAGCGCCGTACAGCTCTTCGACTCCTGGGCAGGTGCGGTGACGCGCGCCGACTACGAGAAGTACGTGCTGCCGTACTCGAGCTCGGTGCTCTCCTCGATCGGCGAGACGGGGGTGCCGCGGATCCACTTCGGCGTGGGCACCGGCGAGATCCTGGACCTGATGGGCACCGCGGGCGCCGAGGTCGTCGGCGTCGACTGGCGGGTGCCGATGAGCGAGGGCATCAAGCGCGTCGGTGGTCGCGGCGTCCAGGGCAACCTGGACCCGACGCTGGTCTTCGCGCCGACCGAGGTGATGCTCGCGCGCGCCGACGAGGTGCTCGCGGCCGGCCGTGCGGCGCCGGGCCACATCTTCAACCTCGGGCACGGCGTGATCCCCTCCACCGATCCCGACCAGCTCAAGCGGCTGACCGACCACGTGCACGAGGTCAGCGCGCGCTGAGCCCAGGCTCGGCCCTGGCCTCAGCCGAGCCGGCGCCGGCGCGAGAACCAGATCGGGGCGCCGACCACGAGGAGCACCGCGGCGAACGGGAGGACCGCTCCGATCCCGGTCAGGGCCGCCGAGGTGATCGAGCCGAGGCTGCGCCAGCCGGAACCGAACCCGGTCAGGAACGTGTGGTGGCCGTGGTGGTGGTGGGCGGCGGCCTGCTTCTTCTTCGGCGGCACCGTGAGGTAGACGGTGATCGTCGAGAGAGTGGTCTGGTCGGCGAGGTACTTCTGCTGCTGCTCCAGGGAGTCGAGGTCGGCCTGCCGACGGGCGACCTGGCCCTCGATCCGGATGATCTCGTCGATCGAGGTGGCCCGGTCCAGCAGTGCCTGGACCCGGGCCAGGCTGAGCTTCTGGGTGCGCACCCGCGTGTTCACGTCGATGACCTGGGTGGTCACGTCGTTCGAGGAGCTGGTGCGCTCGAGCAGGGTGCCGAACTTGAGCTTGGCGATGGCGTCCATCGCGTCGGTGAAGTTCTTCGACGGGACCCCGAGCTCGAGCCGGTCGCGCTCGGTGCGGCCGTGGTCGTCACCGCTGGAGTTCTCGGCAGAGATCATGCCGTCGTAGGTGTCGAGGATCTTCACCAGCTCGAAGCGGGCGTCGTCGATCTGCGCGGCTTGGAGCGAGATCTGGCCCTTGTTGATCACCGCGGCGGACTCGACGTCGGGGGCGGATGCGGCCTGGGCCGTGCTGCCTCCGCCCGCGGCCGACCCGGTCGCGGCCTTGTCCAGGCTCGACAGCTCACCGGTGCCCGCCGGCTGTGCGGTGTCGAAGCTGAGGCCGTCGGCCGGTGCGGGCTGTGCATTCGGGACCGGTTTGGCTGCCGCCGGGTGGGAACCGGTAGCCGAACGGGCGGACTTGACCGAGGAGTCCACGTGGTTGGTGCCGCACGCGGCGAGCAGGAGGACCGCCGGGACAGCGAGTGCGATGCGGGTCGGCTTCATGTCACCTCTGACGCACGCCGCGTGAGTTCGGATCCCGCGAGGGTCCAGCAGCCGCCCAGGTCCGTAGGCTGGGGCTGTGCCCCCGCCCCCAGCCGGACCCACGGTCGTCGTCATCGGCGCCGGCATCGCCGGCCTGGCGGCAGCAGCGCGGCTCCACGAGGAACGCCCCGACGCCGAGATCCTCGTGCTCGAGGGCTCGCCCGAGATCGGTGGCAAGCTCCGCCTGGCCGAGGTCGGCGGGGTCCAGGTGGACGTCGGTGCCGAGGCGATGCTGAACCGGCGGCCCGAGGCGGTCGCGCTGGCGCGCACCTCCGGGCTGGCCGATGCGATCGTGCACCCGGCGACCACGTCCGCCGGACTCTGGTCGCGCGCGGAGATGCTGGCGATGCCGCGCACGATGATGGGAATCCCCACCGACCTGCGCGCACTGGCCGAGACCGGTGTCATCTCCAAGCCCGGGATGGCGCGGGCCGCGATGGACGCGGTGCTCCCGGCGACCTCGCTGGAGGGCCGCGACACCAGCATCGGCGGGCTGGTCGAGGAGCGGTTCGGCCGCGAGGTCGTCGACCGGCTCGTGGAACCGCTGCTCGGAGGTGTGTACGCCGGGCACGCCCGCGAGATCTCTGCACGGGCCGCCGTGCCGCAGGTGGTCGCGCTGCTCGACCGGGACCGGTCGCTGGGCAAGGCCGCGGCCCGGGTCACCTCCGGACCGGTCAGCGAGGTCCCGGTCTTCGCGGGGATCGTCGGCGGGATCGGCCGGCTCCCCGGGGCGGTCGCCGCCCGCAGCGGCGCCACGATCGAGACCGACGCGGTCGTGCGCGACCTCGCCCGGCGACCCGGAGGCGGGTGGACCCTGGTGATCGGCTCGACCAAGGAGCCCCGCCTGGTCCAGGCCGACGCGGTGATCCTCGCCACCCCGGCGCGGGCCGCCGCACGCCTGCTCAGCGACGTGGCGCCCGGCGCTGCCCTGGAGCTGGCCCGCATCGAGTACGCCTCGGTCGCGCTGGTCACGATGGCGTTCGCCGCCCGGGACTTCCCGGCGGTCACCGGCTCCGGCTTCCTGGTCCCGCCGATCGAGAAGCGCGCGATCAAGGCCGCGACGTTCTCCTTCGCCAAGTGGGACTGGGTGCACCAGGCGGGCGAACCCGGCTCGGCGGACGGCGTGCTCGTGATGCGCTGCTCCCTGGGTCGCCATCGCGAGGAGCACCAGCTGCAGGCCTCGGACGCCGAGCTCGTCGAGCTGGCGCTGACCGACCTGGCCGATGCGATCGGGCTCTCGGTACGGCCCATCGACACCCACGTCCAGCGCTGGGGCGGGGGACTGCCGCAGTACGCCGTGGGACACCTCGACCGGGTCGCCTCGATCCGCGCGGAGGTGGCACGGGTGCCGGGCCTCGCGGTGTGCGGGGCGGCGTACGACGGCCTGGGGATCCCGGCCTGCATCGCCTCGGCCCACCTCGCGGTTGCCTCCCTGCTCGGGGACCTGCGGCCCCCGGTGCAGGCTACTTAGGCAAGCCTTGGGAGGATGGGGCCATGGCGACGAACGTGAAGAAGGCCCGCGAGATCAACGAGATGGTGCGCTACACCATGTGGTCGGTCTTCAGGTTGCGTGAACCGATCGGCGCCGGTGACCGCGCCGCGGAGGTCGCCGAGGTCGAGGCGCTGTTCGCCGAGCTCGACGAGGCCGGCACCGTGGTGCGCGGCGTGTACGACGTCGCCGGGCTGCGCGCCGACGCCGACCTGATGATCTGGTGGCACGCCGAGGACTCCGACGACCTGCAGGCGGCGTACCAGCGCTTCCGCTCCACCGCCTTCGGCCGCCGCCTCGACGGTGTCTGGTCGCAGATGGCGCTGCACCGTCCGGCCGAGTTCAACAAGAGCCACGTGCCGGCCTTTCTGGCCGACGAGGAGGCGCAGGCCTACGTCTGCGTCTACCCCTTCGTGCGCTCCTACGAGTGGTACCTGCTCGAGGACGCCGAGCGCCGGCGCCTGCTCGCCGAGCACGGGAAGATGGCGCGGGACTACCCCGACGTTCGTGCCAACACGGTCAGCTCCTTCGCCCTGGGCGACTACGAGTGGATCCTCGCCTTCGAGGCCGCCGAGCTGTACCGGATCGTGGACCTGATGCGACACCTGCGCGGCTCGGAGACCCGGCGCCACGTGCGCGAGGAGATCCCGTTCTACACCGGGCGCCGGATGGACCCGGCTGCGCTGATCACCGCGCTTCCGTAGCCCCGCGCGCCCTCACTGCCACACGCGCACGTAGTCGATCTGCGTCGTGGAGCTCCGCGGCGCCTTCGCGGGATCGAAGTCGTTTCCCGCCACGCCGAACGCCTGGGTGAGGGAGAGGAAGAACGGGGCGTCGAACGGGGCGTCCGGGTGCCCGTCGGGAGCGTTGGTGGCGACGTAGTCGTCGGTGAAGCACACCTGCCCGTTGACGTAGGTCGTCAGCGTCCCGGGCTCCCAGTCGAGTCCGTAGGTGTTGTAGTCGCCGAG
>JBJMIO010000084.1:0-19844 GCA_045806765.1 Marmoricola sp. | reverse complement strand
TTCGTCGAGGAGCTGTGCAAGATGCGCGCCTTCGTCGAGCTGTGGGACGAGATCACCAGCGAGCGCTACGGCGTGACGGACGAGAAGATGCGCCGGTTCCGGTACGGCGTGCAGGTCAACTCCCTGGGCCTGACCGAGGCGCAGCCGGAGAACAACGTGCAGCGGATCGTGCTGGAGATGCTCGGCGTGACGCTGAGCAAGAACGCGCGCGCTCGCGCCGTACAGCTGCCCGCGTGGAACGAGGCTCTCGGCCTGCCGAGGCCGTGGGATCAGCAGTGGTCGCTGAGGCTGCAGCAGGTGCTGGCCTTCGAGTCCGACCTGCTGGAGTACGAGGACATCTTCGACGGTTCGCTCGTCATCGAGGCCAAGGTCGCCGAGCTCGTGGCCGACGCCCGGGCCGAGATGGACCGGGTCCAGGCGCTGGGTGGCGCAGTGGCTGCCGTCGAGTCGGGCTACATGAAGCAGGAGCTCGTCTCCAGCCACGCCGCGCGCCGTGCCCGGATCGAGAACGGCGAGGACATCGTCGTGGGCGTCAACAAGTTCGAGACCACGGCGCCCTCCCCGCTGACCGCCGACCTGGACGCCGCGATCCAGACCGCCGACCCGGAGGCCGAGCGTAACGCGATCGCCTCGCTGGAGGCGTGGAAGGCCGAGCGCGACGAGGCCGAGGTCACCGGTGCGCTGGCCAAGCTGGCCGAGGCCGCGAAGACCGACACGAACCTGATGACCGCCACCCTGGCCGCAGCCCGGGCCGGGGTGACCACCGGGGAGTGGGCCGGTGCGCTGCGGGAGGTCTTCGGCGAGTTCCGCGCCCCGACCGGGGTCTCCGGAGCTGTCGGGGTGGCCGAGGCAGGCTCGGAGCTGACCGAGGTCCGCGAGGCGGTCCGCAGGACCGGCGAGGAGCTGGGCGGCCGCCTGCGTCTGCTGGTCGGCAAGCCGGGCCTCGACGGGCACTCCAACGGCGCCGAGCAGGTGGCGGTGCGCGCCCGCGACGCCGGCTTCGAGGTCATCTACCAGGGCATCCGCCTGACCCCCGAGCAGATCGTCTCCGCAGCGATCGCCGAGGACGTCCACTGCGTCGGTCTCTCGATCCTCTCCGGCTCCCACATGGAGCTGGTCCCCGACGTGCTGGACCTCATGAAGGCGCAGGGGATCGGTGACGTGCCGGTCATCGTCGGTGGCATCATCCCGGACTCCGACGGCAAGAAGCTGATGGAGCTGGGCGTCGCGATGGTCTTCACCCCGAAGGACTTCAGCCTGACCCACGCGGTGGCCGGGATCGTCAACGTCATCAGGGCCGCCAACGACCTCTCCTGAGGTGGTCCACCTGCTGGTCTAGTTCGGTCGGTTCCCGGCCGGATCGGACTAGCCCAATCGCGTCACGCACGAACCGCTCGAGCGTCTCGGTCGTAGCATGAACCACAGGGAAGAGTCCCGTCCGGGACGTGAGGGAGTCTGATGTCAGCGGACTCGGGGAGCATCAATTACAGTCCGTCCGACCTGGGCGGACTCCTCGAGGCTGCCCCGGACGCGATGGTCGTGATCAACGAGGACGGCGTGATCGTCCTGGTCAACGCCCAGACCCTCAAGCTCTTCGGCTACGAGCGCCACGAGCTGCTCGGTCGCACGGTCGAGATGCTGGTGCCGATGAGCCACCAGGGCAGCCACCAGGCCCACCGTGACGGGTACATGGACGAACCGCACGTGCGTTCGATGGGTTCCGGGCTGGACCTGAAGGCGCGGCGCAAGGACGGCTCGGAGTTCCCGGTCGAGATCTCGTTGGCGCCGATGGAGACCGACGACGGCCTCCTGGTCTCGGCCGCCGTGCGCGACGTGACCGCCAAGCGTCGCGAGGAGAGGCTCTTCCGCGGCCTCCTCGAGGCTGCGCCGGACGCGATGGTCATCGTGGACCACAACGGCAGGATCGTCCTGGTCAACGCCCAGGTGGAGGCACGCTTCGGCTACGACCGCGACGAGCTGATCGGCCAGTCGGTCGAGATCCTGGTCCCCGAGCGGTTCTCGGGGATGCACGTGGCGTTCCGCTCCGGCTACACCGCCGGACCGCGGACCCGGCCGATGGGCCTGGCCGGCGACCTCTACGCGCGTCGCAAGGACGGCTCGGAGTTCCCGGTCGAGATCTCGCTGGCTCCGCTGGAGACCGAGGAGGGCCTGCTGGTCTCGGCCGCGGTCCGCGACATCAGCGAGCGGCGCGCGATCCAGGACGCCGCCGAGCGGATCAAGGACGAGTTCTTCGCGACCGTCTCCCACGAGCTCCGTACGCCGCTGACCTCGATGCTCGGCTACTCCGAGCTGATGGCCGACCTCGAGCACCTCAGCCCGCAGGGCCAGCGGTTCCTCTCGGTGATCACCCGCAGCGCCGAGCGCGAGCTCCGGCTGGTCGACGACCTGCTCACCCTGGTCGCCATCGAGGAGACCGGTCTGGCGATCCGGCCCGAGCTGGTCGATCTCGAGCGGATCCTGCGCGACGCGGTCGAGGCGGCTCGTCCGCGCGCCGAGGAGCTCAACATCGACATGCGTCTCGACGTGCCGGGGATGGCGGTGATCGCGCATGCCGACCGCGACAGGATCGGGCAGGCGATCGACAACCTGCTCTCCAACGCGCTGAAGTTCACGCCGTCCGGCGGCGCCATCCGGGTCCGGATCAGCTCGACCGCCACCGAGGCCGAGATCGAGGTCGCCGACTCGGGCGCGGGGATCGGCGAGATCGACCCCAGCCGCATCTTCGAGCGCCTCTACCGCTCCGGCTCGGCGGTCGCCCAGCAGGTGCCCGGCGCCGGCCTCGGCCTGACGATCGCCCTGGCCATCGTGGAGGCCCACCACGGCACGATCGGCGTGGTGAAGACCGACAACAACGGCACCACCTTCCGGATGACCTTCCCGCTCGCGAGCATCGAGGACTTCGAGCCGCCGGCCACCGAGGTCGGCGACCTGGCTGACGCGCCGCGCACGTAGGCCGACCGCAGACGTCGAGGCCGCTGGTTCGGTACGCACGGACGGTCGTGCACGCCGTTGGACCGTCCCTGTGCAACGAGCTGCGCGCCAAGCCTCAGAACAGCCGCTCGGTCGGGTCGTCCAGCCCGCGCAGCGCGTCGTAGTCGACCAGGGGGCAGGCGATGCCGCGGTCCTCGGCGAGCACGCGCGCCTGGGGCTTGATCTCCTGGGCGGCGAAGATGCCGCGGACCTCGCCCTTGGTGGTCAGCAGGGGATCGCGGTTGAGGAGCTCGAGGTAGCGGGTGAGCTGCTCGACGCCAGCAATGATCTCTATAGGCGACGCTTCGCTCAGGGTGAGAGGTGGGGAAAGAACTCCTCCAAAGCGGCGTCGTCGATTCCGTCGCTTCCGTGCCACCAGCAGGTCGGGTACGTACGTTCGACGTAGTGCTGGTCAGGCAAGGGACGCTCGTCCAACCGAACAAACTCCTGCCTGTAGCCAGGGTGTGCAGGATCGAAAAGAACTCCGCACACTCCGAGGATGTCCATCACAACTTCACGTTCAGCCTTGTTGCTGTCGAATGACCGCAGACGTGTCGCGACCCTTGTTGCAGTTTCGCCGGGCGTCGCCGAGCGCAATGTGTTTGCGAGCTCCCGAGCGGCAGCGAGTCCTGCGTCCGTGACCGCTAGTCGCGGCGCATTGGCGAACTGTTCAAGATCGAACGCGAGGTAGGCAACATGGTCCCGGCGCACGCCGCCCCATTTGAACCGCTCAAAGTTGAGGATGTTGAGGTCCTGCTGAGCGGATGGGTAGAGCCCGCAGACGCGGCACCTGCGGCCGTCTTTGGTCGGCGTGAACTCGTGAGCTGGCAGATGGCGAGCGACCGCGTAGGAACCAAGTGCGGACCGAAGGTCGAGCCGACGGGATTCGAGGCTGGCGAGAAATGCCGCGCCGACATCTGCGGCACTTGTTCGCTCAACAGCTTCTCGCGCCCTTCCGACCCACCCGTCATGATCCATCGTCGCAAGCTCACGGAACATAAGCCCGGCGCTGATGGCTGCTTCGAAGGTGGTGGATTCCGGCAACTGCGCTGGCTGACGCCAGCCTCCGCTCGACCAATAAGTCTCGAAGAGCGGCCGGAGGGCCTGGGGGCTCGCGTCGTACGGCATGACTGGAGCCTAGAAGAGTCTTTCCGTCGGATCGTCGAGCCCACGCAGTGCGTTGTAGTCGACAAGCGCGCAGGCCATGCCCTTGTCCTCCGCCAGCACCCTCGCCTGAGGCTTGATCTCTTGGGCCGCGAAGATCCCGCGCACCGGTCCCTTGACCGTCAGGAGCGGGTCCCGGTTCAGTAGTTCCAAATATCTTTCCAACTGAAGGACGCCGTCAATGTCGCCGCGGCGCTTGATCTCCACCGCGACCGAGAGGCCGGCGCCATCGCGACACATCAGGTCGACCGGGCCGATCGCGGTCGGGAACTCGCGGCGTACGAGGGTCAGGCCCTCGGCCAGGGTCGCGGGGTGGTCGGCGAGGAGCTCCTGGAGGTGCTTCTCGACGCCGTCCTTCTGCAGGCCCGGGTCGATGCCGAGCTCGTGCGACGTGTCGTGCAGGACCTCCTCGATCAGGATCCGCAGAGTGTCCGGCGCGGCGCCCTTGGCGGCCTTCGCGGTCACCACCCACTCTAGGCGGCCGTCCTCGGCCGAACCCTCGATGACGGTGCAGGGCGGGCTCATCCAGTTCAGCGGCTTGTAGGAACCGCCGTCGGAGTGCACCAGCACCGACCCGTCGGACTTGAGCATCAGGACGCGGGTGGCCATCGGCAGGTGTGCGGTCAGCCGACCGGCGTAGTCGACCTGGCAGCGCGCAACGACGAGTCTCACCGGGGAAACCTAACCGATCAGGGGGACAGCCCCGATCAGCGCCCGCGGACCCGGCGTACGAGGTCGCGGGCCACCGCGGTCCCGATCGTCACCGGGTGGTTGGCCACCGTGGCCAGGCGTCCGCGCAGGGTCAGCGGGTCGTGGGCGATGCCGAGCTGGCGCAGGATCGAGGCGGAGTCGAAGTAGGGGCGCTCGCAGATGATGCCGGTGTCCTGGTCGAACTCGAAGATCGCCACGCAGCGGACCTCGAAGGCCCGCCCGGTCGCCGGCAGCCCGCGGAACGGGCCGAGGTGGGTGCCGCGCAGCCAGAACTCCACGACCACCGAGCTCTCCGCGTGGTGCATCGCGATCAGCTCGTTGCGCTGGTCGGGGAACGCGGTGCGGGACTCCTCGAAGTACTCCAGGACCCGCTCGGTGCCGTCGAAGACGTCGCCGGTCGGCACGATCTCGTAGCGGGGGTGCGAGAACGTCGCCATGGTCACGTCGTACTCGTGGGTGTTCTCGGACTCCATGTGCTCCACGACGACCGCTTCGCGGCGGGCGCGCAGCTCCTCGGACAGCGGGCTCATGGCATCACGCTAGGACATCGCTACGCGGTGTGGACGACGATGCCGCGCTCGGCACGCTCGATGCCGCCGGTGGCCCCGGAGAACTCGAGCTTGACCTGGACCCACCAGGTCAGCGAGGAGTGCACGGCCCCGGTGGTCGGGTCGGCGTCGTCGGGCAGGGTGGCGGCGAACGGGAACTCGACCCGCTGACCCTGCACGAGCTGGACGTCCTTGACGATGTTCACCATCGGCCGCGTGAACATCTCCACCGTCTGGCCGGGGTTCTTCTCCACCGGGTGCGAGGTCTGCTCCTTGCGGAACCACAGCGCCAGCAGCGCCTTGCGGGTCACCGGCTCGCGCGGCGTCACCGCGACGACACCACGGACCTCCTCGCCCGGGCGGTAGCAGGCGCGCTCGGTCTCGATCTCGAACGTGACCGTGTTGTTCAGCGCCGACTGTCCCTGCACCAGGGGCAGGTCGGGAAGCGGGTCGGGGGCCGCGACCAGGACGGTCAGCGGCGCGGAGACCTCGACGTCCTTGCCGCCGCGCTCGACCTGGACGCGCACCTCCCAGCGGACGACCTCCTTCGAGGAGCCGGGTGACCATGACGGCAGCCGCAGGGCGACCTGGTGCTGGCCGGCGCCGAGGACCCCGCCGGCGACGACGAGCTCCTGGTCGAGCACGTGCACCCAGTCCTCGGTGTTCTTGTCCGAGCCGTAGTTCGTGCCGACCTGGTCCATCGTCAACCAGCTGTCGTTGCCCTGGCGCAGGGTCGCATCGGCCTTGCCCGCCCACATGTAGCGGTACCCGTTGACGTAGCCGAGCTCGACCCGCGCCGAGGTGACCTTGTCCAGGGCCTCGTCGAGCGTGACGGTCGCGGTGATCGTGTCGGTCGCCCGGTAGGGGCCTTCGGGGCTCAGCGCCAGCGCGGCTGCCTGCTTGCGGCTGAACAGACCCATCAGCCCTGCTTCCGAGCGGCCTTCGCTGCTTCCTTCTTGGCCTTCTGCTCGGCCTGGAAGGCGGCGTACTCCTCGGGGTTGTTCTTCTTGTGGATCGCACGCACCGGCCAGAACAGCACCCACAAGATCCCCTCGAGGATCTTGAAGACCGCCAGGACCGGCCAGGCGATGAGCAGGAAGAAGAGCCAGGCGGGGTAGATCAGGATCAGGCAGAACTGCAGGAACTGCTTGATCCCGACCGGGTAGCTCTCGGCCTGGGAGAGCAGCACCTTCGGGTTGGCCGCGGCGACCAGACGGCGCGCCCAGGTCGGCTCGACCTCGACCTCCCGCTGGGCTTCGCTGACGTCGCGCCCACGTTCGGCCGCGGAGGTGCCTTGCTCGGGCGGCGGCGGTTCGGACACTGTCATCTCAGTGACTCCTGGGTACGGGGGAGGGTCCGGCTTCCGCCGGGTGGGGGGAAGCCCTCATTCTGGCCCCGGACCGGCGCTAGCCTCACTCCGTGGCCGTAGGTGATCTGGACCAGCTCGACACCTCCCTGCTAGCCCAGGGAGCGTCGATCTTCACCGCGCTCTCGGGCACGGCCAACGTGGTGATGCAGCTGAGCCGTCCGGAGATCGGGTACGGCGTGAAGGACAGCGTGGTCGCCGAGGGCAGCCTGTTCGGCAACCCGCGCCGTCGTCAGCGCACCACGGTCGGCCTGCTCGCGGTGGCAGTGCTGGGCACCGCCGACGAGCGGGCGGCGTACCGGGCCGCGGTCAACTCCTCCCACGCCCGGGTCCGCTCCGCGCCGGGCGCCAGCCCGTCGTACTCGGCTTTCGACCCGGACCTGCAGCGCTGGGTCGGGGCCTGCATCTACATGGGATTCGAGGAGGCGCGCGAGTACACCTTCGGGCCGCTGGGCGGCGCCGAGCGCGAGGCGTTCTACCAGCAGGGCAAGATCTTCGGCGGGATGCTGCAGATGCCGGCCTCGCACTGGCCCGCGGACCGCGACGCCTTCGAGACGTACTGGCGCACCGAGCTGGCGGGGGTGCGCATCGATGACGCGGTGCGCGACTACCTCCTGCGGGTGATCCGCCTGGAGTACCTGGGTCGTCGGATCCCCGAGCGGGTCCTGCGGCTGCGCACCTGGCTGGTCACCGGCTACCTCCCGGCCGAGCTGCGTGCCCAGATGGGGCTGGAGTGGACTCCTGCGCAGCAGCAGCGCTTCGCCCGTTTCAACCGCGTCCTGGGGCGGATCGTCCGCCGTTTGCCGGCTCGCGCGCGCAATTGGCCGTTCACCCGATCGATCCGCGAGATCCGCTCCCGCCTCGAGCAGGACCGCGGTCTGCTCGATTCCTGAGATGCCCTACTCGCCAGTAGGACGCGTGGCACCATTCTCGCCATGACTGACATCTCAGCCGCACAGATCAACGACACGCTGGTCCTGCCGTACCTGAACCACGCCGTGCGCATGTTCGAGCAGTCCTACGCCTCGCGCGGCGACATCGACGCTGCGATGCGCTTCGGCTGCGGGTACCCGCGGGGGCCGCTGACCACCCTGGACGAGATCGGCCTGGACGTCGTGCGCGAGGCGCTCGCCGCCCGGTACGCCGAGACCGGTGACAACCTGCACAAGCCCGCCGACCTGCTGGAGAAGCTCGTCGCCGAGGGGCGCACGGGCAAGGCTGCCGGCCGCGGTTTCTACACCTACGCCGAGGGCGAGGTCACCGCTGACGACGAGACCCCGTCGGCTGACGACCAGCCCCAGCTCAAGCACGAGATCACCAAGGTCGGTGTCGTCGGCACCGGCACGATGGCCTCGGGCATCGTCCAGGTCTTCGCCCAGGCCGGGTACGACGTGGTCTTCGTCGGCCGCGGCGAGGACAAGGTCGCCGGCGTCGTCGCCGGGATCACCAAGGGCCTCGACAAGCTCATCGAGCGCGGCAAGTCCGACGAGGCGACCAAGGTGGCCGTGCTCGGCCGCCTGACCGGCGCCACCACCCGCGAGGCGCTGGCCGACGTCGACATCGTCGTCGAGGCGATCGCGGAGGACCTCGAGCTCAAGCTGGAGCTGTTCCGCGACTTCGACCGGATCATCAAGGCCGGCGCGATCCTCGCGACCACCACCTCCTCGCTCCCGATCACCCAGCTCGCCGAGGCCACCTCGCGCCCCGAGTCGGTCATCGGCATGCACTTCTTCAACCCGGCCACGGTGATGAAGCTCGTCGAGGTCGTCACCGCGCCCACCACGGCCGCCGACGTCAACGAGACCACGCTGGCGCTGTGCGCCAAGGTCGGCAAGGTCGCGGTCTCCTGCGCTGACCGCTCGGGCTTCATCGTGAACTGCCTGCTCTTCCCCTACCTCAACGACGCCTGCACGCTGGCCGAGTCGGGGGTCCCGCTCGAGGTCATCGACGAGTCGATCAAGGCCGAGGCGGGCTTCCCGATGGGCCCCTTCCAGCTGCTCGACGTGGTCGGCAACGACGTCTCGCTGGCGATCCAGAAGGAGCTCTACGCCGAGTTCAAGGAGCCGGGCTTCGCGCCGGCCGCCTCGCTGGAGAAGGTCGTCGCCGAGGGTCACCTGGGCCGGAAGACCAAGAAGGGCTTCCACGACTACAGCTGAACCTGTCTTCCCGGACCTCCCTCCGGGCAGCGCTCACCACGAAGCCGTCGTCCCTCTGCCGGGGCGGCGGCTTCGTCGTAGGCTCGAGCGATGGGACGGATCATCTCGGGCATCCTGCTGCTGCTCGCGCTCACCGTGGCTCCGGCGACAGCAGACGTGGCGCCGCTGCCGACCGGGACCGACGTGGACTACCAGCTCGGAGGTGCCCGCCCGGTGCCCGCGCACGTCGGGATCGTGACGCGCGACCGGCACGCGCGGCCGCTGCCGGGCAAGTACGACATCTGCTACGTCAACGGGTTCCAGACCCAGACCGACGAGCGCGCGTTCTGGCTCAAGCACCCGCACCTGGTCCTGCGCAGGGACGGTCGCCCGGTCATCGACCCGGGTTGGGGCGAGCAGCTGCTCGACACCCGTACGGCGGAGAAGCGCACGCGCCTGGCCGTGATCGTCGGGCGCTGGATCACCGGTTGCGCCGCATCGGGCTTCGCCGCCGTGGAGCTGGACAACCTCGACTCGTTCTCCCGCAGCAAGCACCTGCTCACCCCGCGCGACAACAAGGCGATGGCGCGGCTGCTCGTCGCCCGGGCGCACCGGGCCGGACTGGCGGTGGGACAGAAGAACTGGGCGGAGTGGAACGGGCGCGTCGCCGGGTTCGACTTCGCCGTCGCCGAGGAGTGCGGGCGCTACCGCGAGTGCGGGGAGTACGTGGCGCACTACGGATCGCGGGTGGTCGCGATCGAGTACCGGCGTGCCGACTTCGCCTGGACGTGCGCGCACTACGGTGACCGGCTCCCGGTGGTCCTGCGCGATCGCGACCTCAGCAGCACCGGCGTGCGCCGCTGGTGCTGATGCCTCGGCCGGCCTCCCCGCGGACGCGTGCGGTGGTGCGCGCGGGATCTGGCAGGCTTGCGGTGTGAACGACGTGCCCGGGCTCAACACCACCCAGTACGGCGATCACGGCTCGCGCGTCGTCTTCCTGCACGGTCTCTTCGGGCAGGGCCGCAACTGGACGCAGATCGCCAAGGCGCTCGCGGGTGAGCACCGCGTCGTGCTCGTCGACCTGCCCGACCACGGCCGCTCCAGGTGGACCCCGGGGCCACCGGAGGGACGCGGGTTCGACTTCCTCGACGTGGCCGACACGGTCGCCGCGCTCCTCGACCAGGACGACCCGGTCGCCCTGGTCGGACACTCGCTGGGCGGCAAGGTCGCGATGGTCCTGGCACTGCGCCACCCGCACCTGGTCGAGCGGCTCTGCGTGGTGGACATCTCACCGGTCGACTACGGGAACCTCACCGAGTTCGCCGGGTACGTCGAGGCGATGCGTGCGCTCGACCTCGATGCGCTCACCCAGCGGGCCGACGCCGAGGAGGCCATGTCGGGCCCGGTGCCCGACGTGGGCGTGCGCGCCTTCCTGCTTCAGAATCTGCGCCGCGAGACGGGCCCCGGGGGTGGGTGGCACTGGCAGCAGAACCTCGAGGGCCTCGGGCGCGACCTGCCGGTGATCAAGAGCTGGCCCGAGGACAGGCTCGCCGGCCTGGCGGCGTACGAGGGTCTGGTGCTGTGGCTGGCGGGGGAGACCTCGCGGTACGTCACCGATGCCTACGCGCCGGCGATGGATCGCTGGTTCCCGCGCAACCGACGGGTGACGATCAAGAACGCCGGTCACTGGGTGCACTCCGAGCAGCCCGAGGTGTTCCTCGAGGTTCTGCGCCGCTTCTTGGACCAGCACAGCCTGGACCAGCACAGCTCGGACCAGCGCTAGCCCGTACGCCGGCTGCGGTAGGCAGCGACCGCGTTGCGGTTGCCGCAGGTCACCGAGCAGAACCGCTTGGAGCGGTTGCGCGAGAGGTCGAGCACCACGCCCTCGCAGGTCTCGTCGGCGCAGACCGCGAACCGGCCCATCTCATCCGTGCGGATCACGTCGACCATCGCCATCGCGGTCTCCACGACGATGCGGGTAGCCAGCGCGGAGTCTGCGCTGACGGCGTGGACATGCCAGTCGAGGTCTCCGTGGCGGACCAGCTGGGGGACCGCGTTGGTCGAGGCCAGCATGGCGTTGACCCGGCGTACGGCGTCGTCGCGGTCGGTGGTGAACAGGGTGCGCAGGTCGGCCCGCAGCGCTCGCACCTCGTCGAGCTCGGCGCGGTCGCGGCGGTGGGAGCCGCTGTACCCGTGGCGCTCGAAGAAGGAGTCCAGATCGGCCACCGAGGTCAGCGTGTCCGGGTCCAGGCCGGAGTTGGCGAGCTCGACGGCCGCGATCAGCGACGCTTCGGTGTCATGGGCGAAAACCACGTTGACACATTACCATCGCGCTCCCTAGTGTCATGTGCCATGAAGCAGTTGGCCCATGACAGTGCAGGCGTCGCCGGTCTCGGCTTCGCGGTGCTCTCAGCAGCCTCGTTCGGCACCTCCGGCGCGCTCGCCTCGGGGCTGATGGATGCCGGGTGGACGGCCGCGGCGGCGGTCGCGGTGCGGGTGGGGCTGGCCGCGGTGGTGCTGCTGGGCCCGGCGTGGGTCGCTCTGGGCGGACGGTGGCACCTGCTGCGCGCCGAGTGGCGCACGGTGGTCGTCTACGGACTGGTCGCCGTCGCCGGGTGCCAGCTCGCCTACTTCAACGCGGTGCGGCACATGGAGGTCGGCCCGGCGCTGCTCATCGAGTACACCGCGCCCGTCGCGGTGCTCGGCTGGGCGTGGGTGCGGCACGGGGAGCGGCCCGGCCGTACCACCGTGCTCGGCGCGCTGCTGGCCGTCGGCGGCCTCGTGCTGGTGCTCGACCTGGTCTCGGGTGCGCAGGTCAGCGTGGCCGGGGTCCTCTGGTCCCTCGGCGCGATGGTCGGCGCCGCGGTCTACTTCGTGCTCTCGGCCGGGCGCAGCGCGCTGCCGCCGATCGTCCTGGCGGCCGGTGGGCTGGTCGTCGGCGCGGTGACCCTGGCCGTGGCCGGGGCGCTGGGTGTCGTCAGCATGGGTACGTCGGGGCGCGAGGTCGACTACGCCGGGACGCAGGTCGCCCCGTGGGTGCCGCTGGCCGCGCTCGGCCTGGTCTCCGCCGCGATCGCCTACGTCGCGGGCATCGCGGCCTCGCGGCGCCTCGGCTCCCGGGTCGCCTCGTTCGTCGCGCTGCTCGAGGTTCTCTTCGCGCTCGTGTCGGCCTGGTTGCTGCTCGACGAGCTGCCGGGAGCCGTCCAGCTCGCCGGAGCGGCGCTGGTGGTGGCCGGTGTGGTCGTGGTCAAGCTCGGCGAGGGAGCCCGCCGACGGGCTCAGTCGGTCGAGCCGGCGCCGCTCGCCTCGGTCGAGGCCGCCTCGGTGTCCTCGTCGTTGTCGCTCCCGAACCCGGCGACGACGTCCTTGAGCGCCCCGAGCTGAGCAACGATCGCGTCGCGTCGCTTGGAGACGCGGGCGACCTCGGCCTTGATCGCGGCCAGCACGCGCTCGGAGTCGGCGTGACCGGAGCTGCGGAGGCTCTCGGCCTCCTTCTTGGCGGCGTTGACCAGCTGCTCGGCCTCGCGCCGTGCCTTGGAGAGCAGCATCTCGGCCTCGGCCGCGGCGTTGTCCCGGTGCAGGTTCGCGGCGTTGATGGCCTCGCGTGAACGGTCCTCGGCGGCGTTGGCGCGCGCCTCGGACTCGCTGACCAGCCGCTGGCTCTCGGCCGTGGCGGTCTGGTGGTGCTCGGCGGCCTCGCGGACCAGGCGCTCGCGCTCGACGGCCATCACGCGGCGGGCCTCGGTGACCTCGCGGTCGGCGCCGGCACGCGCCTGCTCGATCTCGCGGGCGGTGTTGGTGCGCAGGGCCGTGGTCTCCTGCTGGGCAGCGAGGCGGAGCTGGTCGGCCTCGCGCTGCGCGGCGGCGAGGTGGTCCTCGGAGTCCGCCTGGAGGCGGCGGCGCTCGGCCTCGAGCTCGGCCATGGTGCGCACCCGCAGGTCGTCGAGCTCACCGAGCTGCACGACGCGCATGTCCTCCGCGTCGCTCTCGGCCTTCGCGCGGATGGCAGCCGCCTCACGCTCGGCCTGGGCGCGCAGGCTCGCGGCCTCGGATTTGGCCTCGGCCAGAACGTCCTCGGCCTGCTCCTCGGCGAGCCGGAGCATCTCGCTGGCCCGGCCGCCGAGTCCGGCGTACGAGGGGGTCTCGATCTCGGCGACCTGCTCGCGCAGGGCGGCGTTCTCGGCTTGGTGCGCGCGCAGCTTCTCCTGGGCCTCGTTCAGGCTGGCGATCAGGCCGGCCTTCTCGGCCGAGAAGGTGCGCAGCTGCCGGTCGACGGCGTCCTTGTCGTACCCGCCCCGGCGTACGAGGGGGAGGGCGGCGCTGGTCGAGGCGGCCTTCGGCGGGATCAGCGGCGCGTTGGCCGGGCGCAGGGGGGCCGAGGCCGGCGCGGAGGCTGCGGCGGCGGGCGCTGCCGCGTGGGTCGGAGCAGCGGCGGGCTTCCCGGGAGCCTGCTCGGCGACCGGTGCCGCCTTCTCGACGGGCTTCGGGTCCTGCTCGGTGGCGGGATCCTGGGTCGGCGGGCCGGCCTGCTCGACCACGCGCGGGATGACCTGGGTCGGCTCGTCGTCGGCCCCGCCGGTCTCCTCGAAGATGGACAGGCCTCGGTCGTCAGTCATGGTTTCCCTCGCGGTCGGCGGTTTGCATCGTCGGGTCCCTCGATCCCTCGCGGTCAGTCTCCCCGATGACCGGTCGGAATCCCAACCCTGGTTCCGAAATGGCCGACGGGGCCGGATCCCCCGCGTGTGCAGGCGATCCGGCCCCGTCGTGGGCCGCGGAATCAGATCCCGCGGAACAGGTTGATCTTGTCGAGGTGCTGGGCGCGCAGCTCCTCGTTCTTCACGCCCAGGCCCTCCTCGGGGGCCAGGCAGAGCACGCCGACCTTGCCCTGGTGCTTGTTGTGGTGCACGTCGAGCGCGGCTTGACCGGTGTCCTCGAGCTTGTACGTGCGCGAGAGGGTCGGGTGGATCTTGGCCTGCGCGATGAGGCGGTTGGCCTCCCACGACTCGCGGTAGTTGGCGAAGTGGCTGGAGATGATCTTCTTCAGGTTCATCCACAGGTAGCGGTTGTCGTACTCGTGCATGAAGCCCGAGGTCGAGGCGCAGGTCGTGATGGTGCCGCCCTTGCGGGTGACGTAGACGCTGGCGCCGAAGGTCTCGCGGCCCGGGTGCTCGAAGACGATGTCGATGTCCTCGCCGCCGGTGAGCTCGCGGATGGCCTTGCCCAGGCGCTGCCACTCCTTCGGGTTCTGCTTGGTGCCCTCCTCGTTCCAGAACTTGAAGTCCATCTCGGAACGGTTGATCACCTTGTCCGCGCCCATGTTCCGGACGATCTGCGCCTTCTCCTCGTTGCTGACCACGCAGATCGGGTTGGCACCGCCGTTCAGGGCGTACTGGGTCGCGAAGCCGCCGAGGCCACCGGAGGCGCCCCAGATCAGGACGTTGTCGCCCTGCTTCATGTTGCCGCCGTTGACGCTGACGAGCTGGCGGTACGCCGTGCAGTTCACCAGGCCCGGGGAGGCGGCCTCCTCCCAGGTGAGGTGCTCGGGCTTGGGCATCAGCTGGTTGGCCTTGACCATGGCAACGTCGGCCAGGCCGCCGAAGTTGGTCTCAAAACCCCAGATGCGCTGGCTCGGATCCATCATCGTGTCGTTGTGCCCGTCGGGCGCCTCGAGCTCGACGCTCAGGCAGTGCGCCACGACGCGGTCGCCCGGCTTCCACTTCGTCACGCCGGCACCGACGGCGAGCACGACGCCGGAGAGGTCCGAGCCGACGATGTGGTACGGCAGGTTGTGGCGGGCGCCCAGGTCGGACTCGCGGCCGTAGCGCTCGAGGAAGCCGAAGGTCGAGACCGGCTCGAAGATCGAGGTCCACACGGTGTTGTAGTTGATCGCGCTCGCCATCACGGCGACGAAGGCCTCGCCCGGACCGAGCTCTGGCATGGCGACCTCGTCGAGGTGCAGCGACTTGCGCGGGTCCTTGTCGCGCGAGGCGATGCCCTCGAACATGTCGACCTCGTCCTTGTGGACGGTCATGGCCCGGTAGGACTCGGGGAGAGCGAGAGCGGCGAAGTCCTCGCGGGAGGCCTCGGCGGTGATCGCGTCGAGAATCTGCTGCACGTCAGGGCTCCTGGATCTGGTTGACGAACGGGGTCATGGCGTTGCGGACAGCGATGTTACCCGTGGGTTAAGCAGCGTGGGGCCCGCTGTGCGCGAGGTCTCACCGTGCGGGCGGGCTCGCTGCGCGAGGGCTGCGGTCGGTGAACGACGCGAAACTCGACGACGTACAGGCAACTGAGTGCGTTTCGTCGAGTTTCACCGGTTACCCGGCGAAACTCGAGGCGATCAGTGCTCCGCGGGCTCGACCAGCTCGACGAGCACACCGCCGGCGTCCTTGGGGTGGACGAAGTTGATGCGGCTGTTCGCGGTGCCGCGCTTGGGGGCGTCGTAGAGCAGGCGCAGGCCGCGCTCGCGCAGGACGTCCGAGACGGCCTCGACGTCGGTGACGCGGAAGGCGAGCTGCTGCAGACCCGGGCCGTTGCGGTCGAGGAACTTGGCGATCGTCGACTCATCGTCGAGCGGGGCGAGCAGCTGGATGCGCTGGGTGGTGGAGTCGCCGCCCTCGGCGTTGATCTGCATCATCGCCTCCTCGACCTTCTGCTCCTCGTTGACCTCGCGGTGGGCCACGGTCATGCCGTAGGCGCTGGTGTACAGCGCGATCGCGGCGTCCAGGTCGGGGACCGCGACACCGACGTGGTCGATGCAGACGAACAGGTGCTCGGGGATGTCCAGCGAAGTGCTTGCTTCATGAGGCATGGACCCATCTTGGTACGCCGGGTGTGACCACGGCGACACAGCCCACAGCCCGAGACCCCTCCCGGGAACCTCTACCGGTAGGTAGTGTCGTCAAAGACCCGATTTCTCACCGCTCGCCCTTCCCGGGGGCCGGGCGCACCAGCAGGAGGACCCATGTCCGTCAACGTCATCGTCGCCGGCGCCCGTACGCCGATCGGTCGCCTCCAGGGCGGTCTGAAGAGCCTCTCGGCGGCTGACCTCGGCGGCGTCGCCATCGCCGGCGCGCTCGAGAAGGCCGGCGTCTCCGGCGACCAGGTCGACTACGTGATCATGGGCCAGGTCATCCTGGCCGGCGCCGGGCAGAACCCGGCCCGCAGCGCGGCCCTGGCCGGCGGCATCCCGGCCAATGTCCCCTCGATCACGATCAACAAGGTCTGCCTCTCGGGCCTCAACGCGATCGCCACCGCCGACCAGCTGATCCGTGCCGGTGAGCACGAGATCATCGTGGCCGGTGGCATGGAGTCGATGACCCGGGCCCCGCACCTGCTGCCCGGCTCGCGCGACGGCTTCAAGTTCGGCGACACCAAGCTCGTCGACTCGATGGCCTACGACGCCCTCTACGACCAGGCCACCAAGCAGGCCATGGGCGGGCTGACCGAGCAGATCAACGCCGAGGGCGTGAAGCTGACCCGCCTCGAGCAGGACGAGTTCGCGGCCGCCTCGCACCAGAAGGCCGCCGAGGCCTGGAAGAACGGCCTCTTCGACGACGAGGTCGTCCCGGTCACCATCCCGCAGCGACGCGGCGACGCGATCGTCGTCTCCGCCGACGAGGGCGTGCGCGGCGACACCACCGCCGAGTCGCTCGGCAAGCTGCCCGCGGCGTTCTCCAAGGAGGGCACCATCACCGCCGGCTCGGCCTCGCAGATCTCCGACGGTGCCTGCGCGGTGGTCGTGATGAGCAAGGCCAAGGCCGAGGAGCTCGGCCTGGAGTGGCTCGCCGAGATCGGCGCGCACGGCATGGTCGCGGGCCCCGACTCCAGCCTGCAGCTGCAGCCGGCCAACGCCACCGCCGCAGCCTGCGCCAAGGAGGGCATCGACCCGAAGGACCTCGACCTGCTCGAGTTCAACGAGGCGTTCGCCGCGGTCGGCATCGAGTCGACCCGCAAGCTGGGTCTCGACGCGTCGAAGATCAACGTCAACGGCGGCGCGATCGCACTGGGCCACCCGGTCGGCATGTCCGGCGCCCGCGTCGTGCTGACCCTGGCCCTCGAGCTCAAGCGTCGCGGTGGCGGCACCGGTGCGGCTGCGCTGTGCGGTGGCGGCGGCCAGGGCGACGCCCTGATCGTGCGCGTGCCCAAGAGCTGATCTAGCCTCCCCCTGTGATCGTCGCTAGCGCTCCTCAACGGGTTCTCGGCCACTGGGCCTCGAGCAAGCTCGGGCGCTCGGTAGCCTCGACCCGTGAGCCGTAGAAGCACCAACGACGTCCCCGGACTGGTCGAGAAGGCCAGGGCCGGGGACGCTCGTTCTGTGGCCAGGCTGATCTCCCTGGTCGAGGACGCCTCGCCGTTGCTGCGCGAGGTGATGGCCGGGCTGGCGCCGCTGGCCGGCAACGCCCACGTCGTGGGCATCACCGGCTCGCCGGGCGTCGGCAAGTCCACCTCCACCAACGCGCTGGTCACCGCGCTGCGGCGTACGGGCAAGCGGGTCGGCGTGCTCGCGGTCGACCCGTCCTCCCCCTTCTCCGGCGGCGCGCTGCTCGGTGACCGGATCCGGATGCAGGACCACGCGCTGGACCCGGAGGTCTACATCCGCTCGATGGCCTCGCGCGGTCACCTCGGTGGTCTCTCGTGGGCAGCGCCCCAGGCGATCCGCGTCCTGGATGCCGCCGGGTGCGACGTCATCCTGGTCGAGACGGTCGGGGTGGGTCAGAGCGAGGTCGAGATCGCCTCGATGGCCGACACCACCATGGTGCTGCTCGCCCCCGGGATGGGCGACGGCATCCAGGCCGCCAAGGCCGGCATCCTGGAGATCGGCGACCTCTACGTGATCAACAAGGCTGACCGTGACGGTGCCGACACCGTGCGTCGCGAGCTGCGCGGGATGCTCGCCCTGGCCGAGCGCTCCGAGGATACCTGGAACCAGCCGATCATCAAGACCGTCGCCATGACCGGTGAGGGCGTGGACGAGGTGGTGAGCAGCATCGAGGAGCACCTGGCCCACCTGCGCTCCACCGGCCAGCTCGAGCAGCGCCGCGTGCGCCGTGCGCGCGAGGAGATCGAGGCCATCGCGGTGACCGCACTGCGCGAGCGCTGGGGCGACGTGCACGCCCGTACCGAGCTCGACGTGCTCGCCGAGCAGGTGGTCGCCGGCACGAACGACCCGTACGCCGCCGCCGACGAGCTTCTCGCGACCTACACCGACTGAATGGTTGGATGGTCGCCATGACCATCGCAGAAGGCCCGGTCTCGCAGATCGCCTGGGTGACCGCCGACATCGGGGCCACCGAGAAGTACCTCTCCGCCGGCTTCGGCGCCGGCAGCTGGACGCGGATGAACGACATCCACTTCCCGCCCGAGACCTGCCTGTTGCGCGGTGAGCCGGCCGACTTCACCATCCACGTCTCGATCGTCTACGTCGGAGACCTGCAGCTCGAGGTGATCCAGCCGGTCAGCGGCACCTCGATCTACTCCGAGTTCCTCGAGGCGAAGGGCCCCGGCCTGCACCACGTCTGCTTCGACGTCGAGGACATGGGTGAGGCCCTGGCCGGTGTCGCCGAGCTCGGGCTGAGCGTGCACCAGCAGGGCAGCATGATGGATGGAGCGATGGACTTCGCCTACGTCGACGGGACCTCGGCCGGCGTGCCCTACATCGAGATCGCGCGCATCGGTGAGGACATGAAGGCGATCTTCGCGGCCATCAAGGCGCAGAGCTCACAGGGGCGCTGAGCGTGCTCGACTTCGACCCGATCGACGAGGCGGCCCGGCAGTGGGGACTGCGCTGGGACGGCGTCCCGCAGATGCACGCGGTCACCTCGCTGATGCGGGTCCAGCAGCTGGTGCTCTCCCGGCTCGACGCGCTGCTCAAGCCGCACGACCTGACGTTCGCGCGCTACGAGGCGCTGGTGCTCCTCGCCTTCACCCAGAACGGTTCGCTGCCCCTGGGCAAGATGGGGGAGCGGTTGCAGGTGCACCCGACCTCGGTGACCCCGATCGTCGACCGGCTCGAGGCCGGTGGCCTGGTCCGGCGCAGGCCGCACCCGGTCGACCGGCGCGCGGTGCTGGCCGAGATCACCTCCGCGGGACGGGACCGCGTGGAAGCAGCGACAGCCGATCTGCTCGCGGCCGACTTCGGCCTCGGGGTCCTGGAGGAGGAGCAGCTCCGCGGCATCTCGGCACTGCTTCGACCGGTTCGCGAAGCGGCGGGGGACTTCTAGACCTACGCTGAGCCCGCCGGGACCTCCCGGCTCGTGGAATTTAGTTGGATGTCCTACTATCGTGGCATGGAGCATTCGGTGAAAGGTGCAGCGATGAGCGGCGAGAGCACGTCTGCGCGTCAGCGCTGGCAGGAGCGGTACGCCGCGTCGCGGTTGCGCGAGGCTGACTTCACGACGCTGTCCGGGATGGAGGTCCAGCCGGCCTACGGCACCGAGGACTCCGAGTGGCCCGGGGAGTTCCCCTTCACCCGTGGGCTCTACGCCGCCGGCCAGCGCGCGCGCACCTGGACCATCCGTCAGTTCGCCGGGTTCGGCAACGCCCAGCAGACCAACGAGCGCTACAAGATGATCCTGGGCCGCGGCGGCGGCGGGCTCTCGGTCGCCTTCGACATGCCCACCCTGATGGGCCGCGACTCCGACGACGGCAGGTCGCTGGGCGAGGTCGGGCACTGCGGGGTGGCGATCGACTCCGCCGCCGACATGCAGGTCCTCTTCGACGGCATCGACCTGGGCGAGACCACGACCTCGATGACCATCAGCGGTCCGGCGGTGCCGGTCTTCTGCATGATGCTGGTCGCCGCCGAGCGCGCGGGCGTCGACACCAGCACCTTGAACGGCACCCTGCAGACCGACATCTTCAAGGAGTACATCGCGCAGAAGGAGTGGATCTTCGGACCCGAGCCGCACTTGCGCCTGATCGGCGACC
>JBJMIO010000083.1:0-5222 GCA_045806765.1 Marmoricola sp. | reverse complement strand
GGTGGCGTCTCGAAGCGGATCATCCTCGGCCGCAAGCTCCGGAGCTCTCAGCTCGGGGAGACCTTGCTGCCGAAGCGCATCGCCCTACCCGTCTTCGCCTCGGACGCGCTCTCCTCGGTGGCCTACGCCCCGGACGAGGTCTTCATCATGCTCTCGGTCGCCGGCGTCTCGGCGTACGCGTTCAGCTGGAAGATCGGCATCGCCGTCGCCGTGGTGATGCTGACGGTGGTGGCCTCCTACCGGCAGAACGTCCACGCCTACCCGAGCGGCGGCGGCGACTACGAGGTCGCGACCGTGAACCTCGGGCGGACCGCGGGCGTGACGGTGGCCAGCGCACTCCTGGTCGACTACGTGCTCACGGTCGCGGTGTCGGTGTCCTCGGGCGTGCAGAACGCCGGTGCGGCGCTGCCGTTCGTGCAGGGCCACGAGACCGAGTGGGCGGTGGTGCTGGTCGCGGTGCTGGCCGCGATGAACCTGCGCGGGGTCCGCGAGTCCGGGACGGCCTTCGCGATCCCGACGTACGGCTTCATGGCCGGCGTGATCGGGATGGCGATCTACGGCGCGATCCGCGCCGCGGACGGATCGCTGCCCGACGTGGAGAGCGCCCGCCTGCACCTGGAGAAGGCGCCGGGCTACGGCGGCAACATCGGCCAGGTGGCGATGATCTTCCTGCTCGCGCGGGCCTTCTCCTCCGGCTGTGCCGCCCTGACCGGTGTCGAGGCGATCTCGAACGGCGTGCCGGCCTTCGAGAAGCCGAAGAGCAAGAACGCGGCCACCACGCTGCTGCTGCTCGGGGCGATCGCGGTCACGATGCTGATGAGCATCATCGTGCTGGCACGCAACATGGGCCTCAAGTACGTCGATCCCAACGACCTGCACCGGCTCAGGCTGCCCAACGGCCAACCCCTGCCGAAGGGCTACGACCAGCACACGGTGATCGCCCAGATCGCCAAGGCGGTCTTCAGCGACTTCTCGCCGGGCTTCTACTTCGTCCTCGGCACCACCGGCATCATCCTGGTGCTCGCGGCCAACACGGCCTTCAACGGCTTCCCGGTGCTCGGCTCGATCCTGGCGCGCGACGGGTTCGCGCCGCGGGCCCTCGGCTCGCGCGGCGACCGGCTGGCCTACAGCAACGGCATCCTCTTCCTCGCGGCGATCGCGATCGTCCTGATCATCGCCTTCAAGGCCGAGCCCACCCGCCTGATCCAGCTCTACATCGTCGGGGTCTTCGTCTCCTTCAACCTCAGCCAGCTCGGCATGATCCGGCACTGGACGCGGCTCCTGAAGACGGAGAAGAACCCCGGCGAGCGCCGGCGGATGTATCGCTCGCGCGCGATCAACACCTTCGGCCTCGGCATGACCGCGGTGGTCTTCGTGATCGTGCTGGTCACCAAGTTCCTCGCCGGCGCCTGGATCGCGATCCTGTCCATGGTCGTCTTCTTCGTGATCATGAAGCGCATCCGTGCGCACTACGACCGCGTCGAGTCGGAGCTGGTCATCGGCGACGCGGACCCGGTGATGCCGACCCGCGTGCACGCGATCGTGCTGGTCTCCAAGCTGCACAAGCCGACCATGCGCGCGCTCGCCTTCGCCAAGGCCACCCGTCCCAACGTGCTCGAGGCCGTCTCGGTCGCCTTCGACCAGGAGGACACCGACCGCCTCGTGGAGGAGTGGGACCAGCGCCGCATCGACCTGCCGCTCAAGGTGCTCTACTCGCCCTACCGCGAGATCATCCGGCCGATCGTCCAGTACGCCGTCGAGATCCGCGAGGCCAACCCGCGCGGCGTCGTCGCCGTCTTCATCCCCGAGTACGTGGTCGGCAAGTGGTGGGAGCAGCTGCTGCACAACCAGACCGCCCTGCGGCTCAAGGGCCGACTTCTGTTCACCCCGGGGATCATGGTCACCTCGGTGCCCTACCAGCTGCGCGGCTCCGAGGTCGGCAAGGAGCGCGAGGACTGGCAGCTGGTCCGGTCCCGTCCCGGCGACGTCCGTCGCGGCGACCGCCAGAAGCGAGGACGCTGAGTGGCCGCGGTCCCGGCCTTCGCGGTCGGTGACCGCGTCGAGGCCCGCACCGGACCGGTCGCGCACGGGGGTCACGTGGTCGCACGCGTCCCGGCCGGCACCGGGTCTGATCAGGGGGCTACCGTTGTCGTCTTCGTCCGCCACGCCCTGCCCGGTGAGCTGGTCGTCGTGGAGATCACCGGCACCGCCAAGCGGTTCTTCCGCGGCGACGCGGTCGAGGTGCTCGAGGCCTCGCCCGAGCGCGTCGACGCCCCCTGCCCGCTGGCGCACCCCGGCGGCTGCGGCGGCTGCGACTTCCAGCACGTCTCCCTGCCCGCCCAGCGCGCGCTGAAGGCGGCCGTGGTCGCCGAGCAGCTCCAGCGCCTGGCCGGCGTCGACCTCGACATCGAGGTGGAGGAGGTGCCCGGCGCCCCGGACGGCCTGCACTGGCGCACCCGGATGCAGTACGTCGGACTGCCGGACGGGAGCCGCGGACTCCGCAAGAACCACTCTCACGACGTGATCCGGGTCGACGAGTGCCTGATCGAGGCGCCCGGGGCCCGTGTCGTGCTGACCGGCGAGCCCCCGGCCACCGGCACCACCACCGAGACGGTCCGCGACCGCTCCTTCCAGGTCGCCACCGACGGCTTCTGGCAGGTGCACCCGGGAGCGCCCGAGCTCCTTGTCGCCACCGTCATGGAGATGCTCGCGCCGCAACGGGGCGAGCGCGCCGTGGACCTGTACGGGGGAGTCGGGCTGTTCGCCGCCTTCTTGGCCGACGCGGTGGGCACCACCGGCAGCGTGCTCTCGATCGAGGCCGACCGCCGCGCCAGCGACCTGGCCGCGCTGAACCTGTCCGAGGTCAAGCAGGCGAAGGTCAAGGCGGGCCGGGTCGACCGCGTGCTGACCGAACTCGACACGATGGCCGACGTCGTCGTGCTCGACCCGCCCCGCGAGGGCGCGCGGAAGCCCGTCGTGGACGCGGTCGTGGATCTCGCTCCTCGCGCCATCGCCTACGTGGCCTGCGACCCCGCCGCGCTCGCGCGCGACCTGGCCTACTTCGCCGAGCGCGGCTTCAAGCTCGAGGCGCTGCGCGCCTTCGACCTCTTCCCGATGACTCACCACGTCGAGTGCGTGGCGCTGCTGACCCGTCCCTGATCCCACGCCCTCACCTCCTCGTGTGGAAGAGGACCGCGCCGTCCCGGCCGCGGCTGTGCCGGAACAAGGGATCGTGGATCCGCTGGTGGTGGAAGTGGCACAGCGGCACTGCCTTGGCGAGGTCGGTCCGGCCGCCGTGCGCCCAGGCCTCCTCGTGGTGCAGCTCGCACCAGGCGAACGGCCTCTCGCACCCCTCGGCCGCACACGTGCGGTACCGCACCCCCACCGCGGTGCGCTGGCTCTCGATGAACAGGCGCGAGGAGCGCCCCAGGTCGAGCGGAAGCGACGCGCCGCCGAGGACGACCGGGATGAGGCCCGCGTTGCAGGCCATCCGCCGGGCCTCACCGGCGCTCAGCACGCCACCGGTGTCGAGCTGAGCGACGCGGAGCGCCTCGCGCAGGGCGTCCTCGCCGATCGTGACCACGATCGTGGCCGCCGTGCGCGGGTGCAGGTGGTCGGTCGGGAGGTGCTCGAGCAGCTCGCAGAACGCCATCCCGCGCGCGTGGTCCCAGTCGGTGCGCGCCGGGCCGGCCTGGGCCACGGAAGCTCCCAGTCGTCCGCGCCGCGGTGCGGTGATCGTCTCCAGCACCTTGCGCAGCAGCTGGCCCTGCGCGCTCGGCACCGTGAAGTGCCCGGACACGGTGCCGTCGTCGTTGTCGTGCAGCGTCAGGCGCGTCCGGGACCAAGCGGCCTCCTCCTCGGACCGCACCAGCTCGTTCTCGTGGGCATCGACGACGGCGCGGTCGGCCTCCACGACCGCGAGCGCACGGCGCGCCACCCGCCGCAGCGCGTCGGGCGACATCACCTGGGCCTTCTCCAGGAGGGCACGCTCGACGCGAAGCCGTTCGTCGGGCCCAGATCGGTGGGGAGCTCCTGGTCGGCCTTCACGATGATGGCAGCGTGAGCGGGGGAGAGGACACCGGAGGCGAGGGTGGCACGTGTGGTGGTCAGGCGTCCGAGCCCGGTCGCGAGGGCGACCTGGCGCTGCGTCTCGGCCTGGTCCGTGCGACCGATCCGAGCGGCCCACTGCCCCGTGCTCGCGGCACCTGCGCGCTCCGCCGTACCGGATCGGTCAGCGGCAGCGAGCAGCTCGAGGCGGAAGGCCGCCAGGCGCGACTCGGCCCGGACGACGGACTCCAGGACAGCTGCTTGCGCCGTGCCGTCGAGCTCGGCGACGCCAGCCCTCAACAGCCCGTCGAGGCAGGCGTGCAGCGCCTCGGTCGCGAGGGCGACCGGCGCGGCTGTCGGAGTGGGGACCATGCCTCCACTGTTTCGAACAGGTGTTCGAAGGGCAAGGCCGAAATGAAATCTGTGGAGAACTTTTTTCCGGCAGCTCGTTGTGGGTACCTGCGGACTACGGCCAGCACAAGTTTGATATCGTGTATCTTGACATCAAGATACATTCGGAAGAGCCCACGAGTTAGGCAAGCCTTCCTACCCCCGCGGTCCCGCAGGTGGGCAAGATGGGTGAAGACCTCTCGAGCACCCGCGTACCGAGCTCACGAACGACATACAAGGAGAACGCCCATGGCGAGCGTCGACAGCTTCGGTGCCAAGAGCACCCTGGACGTGAACGGCACGTCGTACGAGATCTTCCGGCTCGACGCCGTGACCGGTGACGGGGTCGACGTCGCGTCGCTGCCGTTCTCCCTCAAGGTGCTGCTGGAGAACCTGCTGCGGACCGAGGACGGCGCGGACATCACCGCCGACGACATCCGCTTCCTCGGCGCCTGGGACGCGGACGCCCAGCCCGACAAGGAGATCCAGTACACACCGGCGCGCGTGATCATGCAGGACTTCACCGGCGTCCCGTGCATCGTCGACCTCGCGACCATGCGCGAGGCCATCGCCGACCTCGGTGGCGACGCCACCAAGGTCAACCCGCTGGCGCCGGCCGAGATGGTCATCGACCACTCGGTGATCGCCGACTACTTCGGTACTCCCGAGGCGTTCGAGAAGAACGTCGAGGTCGAGTACGAGCGCAACCGTGAGCGCTACCAGTTCCTGCGCTGGGGCCAGGGCGCGTTCGACGACTTCAAGGTCGTCCCCCCGGGCACCGGCAT
>JBJMIO010000082.1:0-8169 GCA_045806765.1 Marmoricola sp. | reverse complement strand
CCCCGGTCCCAAGCGCATTCGCGGCGCGTGAGTGGACAGGAAATCCAGATTCAGCGCCGCAGCATTCGATCGAGACCAGCGAGGCCGGTTCCTGTGGAGAACCACGGTCGAAGCGATGCCCATGGATCGGCTGTATGCCTGTCGCTCAACCTCGCGACGAAACCGGACGGCGCGCATACGCGCCGAGTGGCCAGGCGTCGTCGAGCCCGGCGATGAACTGGTCGAGGTCCTCGACTCGGATGCGTCGCGAGCCACCCACGCGGACCGAGCGAAGGTCGCCGCTCGCCATGAACTCGTAGACCTTCGCCCGACTGACGCCCAGGCGGGCGACGACTTCGGGAACTCTCAGCAGTGGTGATTCCATCTCGGCTCCTAGGTCGGCAGTAGGTGCCAGGCTCAAGTGCCTAGGTGCCGATCAAGTGGACAGCGTCGGATGGATGGCTGCTACGTGGTTCCAACAAGACCTACTTTCTAGGCCTCACCGACTGGCTCACCGCGACCGAAATCGGCCTCACCAACTGCCTCACTGCGAGCGCAAGCGGCTCGACTCGCGGCAGCTCACGGTAACCAATCGGTAACCAAGGTCCCGAAATGCAGCAGAGGCCGCCTCCCGAAACTTCCGGAAAACAGCCTCTGACCTGCATCTTTACATTTGTAGCGGGGGCAGGATTTGAACCTGCGACCTCTGGGTTATGAGCCCAGCGAGCTACCGAGCTGCTCCACCCCGCGTCGGTGAAGAGAACATTACCGGGTGGGGTCCGTCGAACCCAAATCGAGGGTCGTCACGCGGTGAGGAGGAGCTCGCACGCGCGGCGGATGTCCGGCTCGGCGGCCTCGACCGACAGCGAACCGCCGAGGGTGGTGACCAGGACCCCGAACCAGCACTGGATCACCAGCCAGCAGCGCCGGCGCTGGTCCTCGGTCGCCCCGCTCCCCCACCCACAGATCTGCAGCAGCAGGTCGAGGAAGAGGGACTCGATCGTCACCGAGTCCGGGCTCTCGAGACCCTCGGCAAGGATCATCGCCTGCATCATCGACATCGAGAGCCGGCGGTTGCGGCTCATCGTGCGGGTGAAGGTGATCAGCAGGTCGGCGGTCACCTCGACGGGGTCCTGGTCCGGACCGGTGACCAGAGCGCGGCGGTCGATGGCGTCGACCTCGGCCTTCATCACCCCGACGAAGAGGTGCACCTTGGAGGGGAAGTACCGGTAGAGCGTCGCGATCGCGACCTCGGACTCGGCGGCCACGTCCTGCATCTGGACGCGCTCGAAGTCCTGGACCGATCCCAGCCTGATCGCCGCGTCGAGCATCCGGCGGTACCGGGCCTTCTGCCCCGCCGAGCTCGGCTCGGCGGGCGGGCGGCCCTCCGGCAGCCGCGACACGATCAGCCCGTGCCCTTCGCGGTGCTCTTCTTCGCGGTGGACTTCTTGTCGGCCTGCTTGCTCACCTGGATCGCCCGGGTCACGAGTGCCTGACCCTCCTTGACGTCCTGGGCGTAGGTGCTCAGGTCGCCCCTCTTCAGCGCGGCGTCGGCGGACCGGAACTTTTGGTTCGCCTGCTGCAGGAGCGCGAGTGCCTCGGTCGACAACGCCTGGCCCGAGCCCGTGCCGTTGCCGTTGTCCGAGCCGTTGCCGGTGCTCCCGGTCCCGTTGCCGTCCGAGGACGGCGGGGCAACGCCGCCGGTGTCCGCCGTGGTCGCACCGATGTTCTCCAGCGCACGGGTCAGCGTCGGACCGATGCCGACCTTGTCGCCGTACGAGGCCAGCACGAACTGGAGCACCGGGTACTTGCCCGAGGCGCCGTTGCGTGTGGTGTACAGCGGTTGCACGTAGAGGAAGCCGTGGTCCACCGGGATGGTCAGCAGGTTGCCCGGGACGACACCGGTGTCGGTACCGACCTTGAACGGTTGCTTGGCCGTGGAGACCTTCGGGGTGTTGCTGAACTGGTTCGCCATCTGCGAGGGCCCCGGCACGTTCGAGGCGTCCTGCATGCGCAGGATCGTGAACTTGCCGTAGTCCTGGCTGGCCGCGTCCGCGTTCACCGACATGAAGGAGGCCAGGTTCTGCTTCTTCGACCGCGTGTAGACCGAGGTCAGGCTGAACACGGGGGTCTCGGACGACGAGGTCGGGTCGGCGGCGATCGAGAGCCGGTACGGCGGCTGCGTGTTGGTCTGGTTGTCGGGGTCGACCGGGACCTGCCACTTGTCGCTGCCCTCGTAGAAGGTCTTCGGGTTCGTGACGTGGTAGTCGGCGAAGAGGTTCCGCTGCACCTTGAAGAGGTCCTCGGGGTAGCGGAAGTGGGCGAGCAGGTCCGCCGGGATGCTGTCGCGCGACTTCACCACTCCCGGG
Source organism: Marmoricola sp. (assembly GCA_045806765.1). Taxonomy (GTDB): domain Bacteria; phylum Actinomycetota; class Actinomycetes; order Propionibacteriales; family Nocardioidaceae; genus Marmoricola. The sequence continues at coordinate 5,821 of JBJMIO010000082.1, read as the reverse complement.
AACGCCCGCTCCCACGCCTGCAGGATCGGGTCGCTTGTGTCCCACTCGTAGATGGTCACCGTGCCGTCGTAGGCATCGACCGTCGCCTTGACCGCGTTGCGCATGTAGTTGATGTTGTCGGTCGGCAGCGTCGCGTACGCCGAGCGCGGGCTGATCGAGTCCGAGGTCATCTCCTGCAGCGAGCGCTTCTCCGCCAGCGGGTAGCGGTCGGTGGTGGTGTAGCCGTCGAGGATCCAGACGATCTTGCCGTCGACCACGGCCGGCAGCGCGTCGCTGTCGACTGTCAGCCACGGGGCGACCTTCTGGACCTCCTCGCGCGGCGCGCGGTCGTAGAGGATCTTGGAGTTGCTGTTCACCCGCGAGGAGAGCACCAGGTTCGCGTCGCCGAACTTCACCGAGTAGATCAGCTTGTCGAACAGCGAGCCGATCTTCACCCCGCCCTTGCCGTCGTAGGTGCTCGTCTGGGCATCACCGGCCGCGCCGTCGCCCTGGGGCACGTCGAGCTCGACGTCCGACCCGCCCGGCTTCTTGCCGACGATCGAGTACTTCGGGCTGTGCTCGCCGTAGTAGATCTGGTCGCGGTAGCCGGTGCTCCCGTTCGCGTTCGTCTCCGAGGTCAGCACGCCCTTGGGCGGCAGGTCCTGCTCGGCCCAGATCGGGGTGCCGTCGAAGGTGCTCGGCTCCTTGCCGGCCTGATTGCGCTGGTTGCCGTACGCCGCGATCACGCCGTACCCGTGGGTGTAGACGGTGTGCTCGTTGGCCCACTTCTTCTGGCCGTCCGGCAGACCGCTGAGGTCGACCTCGCGCGCCGCGACCACCATGTCGCGGTCCTGGCCGTCGACCGGGTAGCGGTCGACGTCGAGCACGCCGCCGACGGTGTAGTAGCCGTACTGCTGCTGGAGCTGGTCGAAGGCGTCGCGCACCACGAGCGGGTCGAGCAACCGCACCAGCGGCGTCGTCGGGGAGTTCTCGACGCTCGGGGTGACGAGGTTCTTCGGCGGGGTGTACTCGACCGGTTTGGTGTCGCTGGGCAGCTGGAAGGCCTCGACGGTCGCCTTGATGTTGTTGGCGATGTACGACGACTCCTTGTCGGGCTCGTCGGGCTTGACCTGGAACTTCTGCACCGTGGCCGGCCAGATCACGCCGAGCACGATCGCCGAGAGCGCGAACAGCGCCAGGCCCATGCCGGGCAGCGTCCAGGTGCGGCGGAAGACGTTGGCGAAGAAGAGGATCGCGCAGACCAGGGCGATCGCCATCAAGATGTTCTTCGCCGGCAGCATCGCGTGCTGGCGCGAGTAGGTCATGCCGGTGACCAGGCCACCGCCCGCGGTGTTGAGGTCGAAACGGTCGAGGTAGTAGTCGGCGCCCTTGAGAAGCACCAGCAGGCCGAGGACGACCGACATCTGCGCCTGGGCCGGCCCGGAGACCTTGTCGACGCGCGCCTGCAGGCGGATGCCGCCGTAGACGTAGTGCACGAAGATCGCGGCGATCAGGCCGATCACCAGCGCGGTCAGGGTGAAGTCGACCAGCCAGTGCAGCCACGGCAGGGTGAAGACGTAGAAGCCGATGTCCTTGTGGAAGTAGGGGTCACGCTCGCCGAACGACTGGCCGTTCTGCCACAGCAGGTAGGTGCGCCACTGGCCGGTGGCCGAGGCGCCGGCGAAGATGCCGAAGACCAGGCTGGTCGCGACCAGCAGCACCACCCGGATCGGGGTGATCACCTCGCGGTAGCGCTCGAGGTTGGCCTGCTCGGGCGAGTTCGGGCGGAAGACCGGGCGCAGGCGGAAGGCGAAGAACAGGTTGGCCCCGACGATCAGCGCCATCGCGGTGCCGAAGAACGCGAACAGGCCGATCTTGGTCCACACGAGCTTGCTGAAGACGTCGGAGTAGCCGACCGAGCTGAACCAGAGCTTCTCGGTCCAGATGTTGGCGAAGATCGAGAACCCGACCAGGAAGACCGCCATCACGATCAGGGTCAGTACCAGCGGTCGCGGCCGGCGCGACTCGCGGCGCGGGGGCGTCGGCGCGGCCGGGGGTTCGGCGTCGTCGGCGAAGAAGTCACTCATCGGCCGCTGTCTCCTCAAGGTCGAGCGTGGCGTGCAGCTGCGTCAACAGGCCAGGGACGAGATCCTCCCCGGTCAGGACCAGTTCGTCCGAGTCATGCGACCTTAGCCGCAGAGCGCAAGCAGACTCACCGTTTCTCAGGGCGGCGGCAACGATGCGCACCTCCTGGCGATCGGGGTGCGCGGCGGCGTAGGCGGCCGCCTGCGCGGGATCCTCGGGGATGTCCTCGACCCCCGGCGGCAGCACGAGCCGCTCGGCGACCGCGGCGACCCCGACGACCTCGGGGGGCCAGGTGATCTGGGCGAGCACGTCCTCCAGGCTCTGCCCGGGCGACATCTGGTCCTGCTCGATCGGTGTGTACGCCGGGGCGTCGGCGCCGCCCTCGAGGCCGAGCAGCGCGGCGAGCTGGGGCTCGCGCCGCACCAGGTCAGCGGTCTCGGCGATGGCGAACAAGCGTTCCGGCTGGTCCCAGCCGGTCTCGCTGGCGTGCGCCTCGAGCTCGCGGAGCACGGCGTACAGCGGTCCGGTCTGCTCGGCGAGCGTGCTCGGCTGGAGCGGGGTCTCGTGCTCGGTCATCAGCCGCACCTGGGCAGGTCGGCGTCCGGGTTGGCGCGCCAGGCGTCGATCGCCTTGATCGCGTCCGAGAGCGTGTGCACCTCGACCAGGCGCATCTTCTTGCGGTTCACGTGGGCACCCGCCGCCTCGGCACAGTTCTCCTTGGCGACCAGGAAGAGCCTCGCGCCGTCGCGCTCGGCGCCGATGAGCTTCTGGCCGATCCCGCCGATCGGGCCGACGACGCCGTCGGACTTGATCTCGCCGCTGCCGGCGATCACCTTGCCGCCGGTCAGCGAGCCGGGGGTCAGCAGGTCGTAGATCGAGAGCGCGAACATCATCCCGGCCGACGGACCGCCGATGCTGTTGCCCAGCCCGACGGTGACCTTGAACGGGAACTGGTACTTCGTCACGATCTCGACGGTCGGGTCGAGGCTGATGCCCACCCGCGCCTTCGTCGGGTCGTCCGGGTTGGCCCCGGTCCTGATCGTCACGTTCTTCGGCGCTCCGGCTCGCAGGACGCCGAGGCTGACCGGCGTACCGGGCTTGAGTCCGGAGATGGCGCCGATCGCGGCGTCGGTCGTCGTGACCGGCTTGCCGGCGACGGCGATGATCGCGTCGTCCTTCTCCAGCAGGCCGGCCGAGGGGCCCTTGGCGTCGACCGCACCGACGATGATCTGGTTCTGCTTCTTCGAGGTGTAGCGGATCCCGGCCGCACTCAGGGCTGCCGCGGTCGCGTCGTCCTGGGAGTCGGTCATCTGGACCGCCGACTGCGCCTGGGAGTCCTGGTTGGTCTCGCCCTTGTCGTAGAGCGCGTCCTTGGGGACCAGCGCCACGTTCGGGTCGATCCAGTCCACCACCGCACGCCACAGGCTGAGCCGGTCCTCGGGCCTGCTCACGTAGACGGTCACCAGGCGCAGACCCCCGGTGTCGGGGTAGGTCTGGTGCCCGGAGATCTGCAGGATCTGCTTGCCGGCGAACGAGCCCAGGACGTTGATCGTCGGCCCCGGGCTGAACGTCGTGAACGGTGCCTCGTGCCTGTCCTGGACGACCCCCAGGACGGCCAGCAGCGCGAGCGCGAGCAGGCCTGCGGCCACGCGGCGATTCATGAGGTCACCCTCTCAAATGAGGGCAACTAGGCGGAGCGACGGGTCTCGCCGGGGCGCTGCGGTGGATTCTGGGTCGGTCGCTGGGAGGGTCGCTGGGAGGGCCGTACGGCGACCCCGGTGCTCGGCTCGCGGGTACGCCGCTGCGCCGCGGTGGGCGGCAGCGGCCGCATGATCGCAGCGGCGAAGCGCTCCTGCTCGGCATCGGTGCGCCCCCGCACGGGTCGTTCCCGCCCGACCCAGGAGACCCAGAGCATGGCGACGCCCGTCGTCACGGCGGCCGGCAGCAACCAGAGCAGGATCTCCACGTCATCCATGATGCGGCAGCCCGGCGTACGCACCCCGGCTCAACACGCGGAGGGGTCGGCCGGCCTCGTGAACAACGTCAAGCTCGACGAAAGGTCGTCAATTGCATGACATCGGCCGAGTTTCACCGGGTAACCGGTGAAACTTGAGCACTCAGCCGATCGTGGCGGCCAGCTTCCCCGCGATGTCCTCCAGGGGGAGCACGTCGTGGGCCAGGCCGGCGGTGGCGACGGCGCCGGGCATGCCCCAGACCACCGAGGTGGCCTCGTCCTGGACCACGACGCGGGCTCCCTTCTCGGCCAGGAGCTGGCAGCCGATCAGGCCGTCGGAGCCCATGCCGGTGAGGATCAGGGCGGCGGCCGCCCCGCCGTACACCTCGGCCGCGGAGCGGAAGAGCGCGTCGACCGCGGGACGGCAGAAGTTCTCCTGCGGGCCCTCGTCGAGGTGGACCCGGACAACACCGGCGGTGCGGCGGACCCGGGCGTGGAAACCGCCGGGTGCGACCAGCACCTCCCCGGGCGCCGGGACGTCGCCCTCGACGGCCTCGCGCACCGAGAGCGCCGAGACCCGGTCGAGGCGCTCGGCGAACATCGTGGTGAACAGCGGCGGCATGTGCTGGACGACCAGCACCGGGACCCGCAGCGTGCCGGGCAGGTCCTCCAGGACCCGTGACAGGGCGTCGGGGCCTCCGGTCGAGCAGCCGACCAGCAGCACCTCCGGACGCTCGGTGCTCACCGGGACGGTGCGCACCGGCGGAGCCGCCACGGGCACCAGCGGCCGCTTCTCGCGCGGAGTCGCCAGCTTGCGGGCACCGACGAGCGCCTTGACCTTCGGGATCAGCTGCTCGCGGACGCTCGCCATCGACTCGGCCATCGAGGTGGTGTTCGAAGGCTTGGTGACGAAGTCCGAGGCCCCCAGCGAGAGCGCCTCGAGGGTCTTGGTCGCGCCCTTCTCGGTCAGCGTGCTGAACATGATGACCGGCAGCCGCGGGTGCGCGCGGCGGATCGCCTCGAGCGCGCCGAGACCGTCGAGCACCGGCATCTCGATGTCGAGGGTGACCGCGTCGGGCTTGAGTGCCTCGACCATGCTGATCGCCTCGCGGCCGTTGACAGCCGTGCCGGCGACCTCGATCTCGGGATCGAGGATCAGCGAGGTGGTGACGAGTCGGCGCACCAGCGCCGAGTCGTCGACGACGAGTACTCGGATCACGCAGAGCCCATCGGCACCGAAGGTCCTGCCCTGAAGAATTGTTCTCAGGATCCCCGGAGCACGACCGATCAGTGCGCCGTGACGATTTCCCAGCCGAGCTTCGCGTTCGTCTCCGACCTGGTACGTCGGGAGACCGCGATGCTCTACGACCCCGGCAAGGAGTACCTCGTCGAAGCGCGGCTGCTGCCGTTGGCGCGCGAGGCCGGATTCGCCGACGTGGACAGCTACGTCGTCCGGCTGCGAACCGACCTGGCCGAGCAGGCGAAGGTGCTCGACGCGCTCACCATCAACGAGACCTCCTGGTTCCGCGACATGGCGCCGTACCAGGCCTTCACCGACATGATGCTGCCCGCGATGATCGCCGCGCGCTCGCACGTGCGGCACCTCTCCATCTGGTCCGCGGCCTGCTCGAGCGGGCAGGAGGCCTACAGCCTGGCGATGCTGCTCGACCAGCACCTGCCGAGCGGCTGGACCGCGCAGATCCTGGCCACCGACGTCTCGGCCAAGATGCTCGAGCGGGTCGACGCCGGTCGTTACAGCCAGGTGGTGTTGATATGGGTTTTGCGTGGTTTATGGATTGTGTG
>JBJMIO010000081.1:0-4532 GCA_045806765.1 Marmoricola sp. | reverse complement strand
GGCCATGGCCTCGCCGACCGACTTCATGGTGGTGGTCAGGGTGCTGTCGGCCGCCGGGAACTTCTCGAAGGCGAACCGCGGGACCTTCACCACGACGTAGTCCAGCGTGGGCTCGAACGCCGCAGGCGTGCTCTGCCCGTCCCCTCGGGTGGTGATGTCGTTGGGGATCTCGTCGAGGGTGTAGCCGATCGCCACCTTGGCCGCGATCTTGGCGATCGGGAACCCGGTCGCCTTCGAGGCCAGCGCGCTCGAGCGGGAGACCCGCGGGTTCATCTCGATGACGATCACCCGACCGTCAGCGGGGTTGACGGCGTACTGGATGTTGCAGCCGCCGGTGTCGACGCCGACCTCGCGGATGATGTCGATGGCCAGGTCGCGCAGGTGCTGGTACTCGCGGTCAGTCAGTGTCAGGGCCGGCGCGACGGTGATCGAGTCGCCGGTGTGCACGCCCATCGGGTCGAGGTTCTCGATCGAGCAGATGATCACGACGTTGTCGGCCTTGTCGCGCATCACCTCCAGCTCGTACTCCTTCCACCCGAGGATCGACTCCTCGATCAGCACCTCGGTGGTCGGGCTGGCGGACAGACCGGCACCGGCGATCCGGACCAGGTCGGTCTCGTTGTACGCGATGCCGGAACCGGTCCCGCCCATGGTGAACGAGGGCCGGATCACGACCGGGAACCCGAGCTGCTCGGCAGCCTTCTCGACCAGGCCGAAGGCGTGCTTCTCCTTCTCCTGCTTGGAGACGCCCTTGCCGAGCTCCTCGCCGTTGCACACGAAGCTGCGCGCGACCTCGCCGCCGACCTTGCGGACGATCGCGTTGAAGAGCTCACGGTTCTCGCCGCGGTGGATCGCCTCGAAGCTCGCGCCGATCATCTCCACGCCGTACTTCTCCAGCACGCCGTTCTCGTGCAGCGCGATCGCCGCGTTCAGGGCGGTCTGGCCGCCCAGCGTCGGCAGCACCGCGTCAGGGCGCTCCTTGGCGATCACCTTCTCGACGAACTCCGGCGTGATCGGCTCGATGTACGTCGCATCGGCGAACTCCGGGTCGGTCATGATCGTGGCCGGGTTGGAGTTGACCAGGATGACCCGGATCCCCTCCTCCTTCAGCACCCGGCACGCCTGGGTGCCCGAGTAGTCGAACTCGCAGGCCTGCCCGATGATGATCGGCCCGGAGCCGATCACCAGGATGGACTTGATGTCTTCGCGCTTGGGCACGTCAGGCGTCTTTCTTCTCAATCGAGCCCTGCATCAGCTCGAGGAAACGGTCGAACAGGTAGGCGGCGTCGTGCGGACCTGCCGCCGCCTCCGGGTGGTACTGGACGGAGAAGGCCTTCAGCGTGCCGTCGGCGTCGCGGAGCTCCAGGCCCTCGACCACGTCGTCGTTCAGGCAGACGTGGCTCACGGTCGCCTGGCCGTACGGCGTCGTGGTGCTGCCCTCGAGCGGCGCGTCGACCGCGAACCCGTGGTTGTGCGCGGTGACCTCGACCTTGCCGGTGGTGCGGTCCATCACCGGCTGGTTGATGCCGCGGTGGCCGTACTTGAGCTTGTAGGTGCCGAACCCGAGCGCGCGGCCGAAGAGCTGGTTGCCGAAGCAGATCCCGAAGTACGGGATGCCGCGGTCGAGCGCGTCCCTGAGCAGGTCGACCTGGGCGACCGTCGCCGCTGGGTCGCCCGGCCCGTTGGAGAAGAACAGTCCGTCGGGACCGGATCCGCCGCCGACCGCGAGGACGTCCTCCATGCTCGCCGTGGCCGGCAGCACGTGCACCTCGATGCCGCGCTCGCTCATCATCCGCGGGGTGTTCGCCTTGATGCCGAGGTCGATCGCCGCCACGACCGCGACCTTCTCCCCCTGTGCGGGCACCACGTAGGCCTCGGTGGTGCTCACCTCGCCGGCGAGCTCGGCACCGGCCATCTCGCCCGAGGCCAGCACGCGCTCGAGCAGCGCGGCCGGGTCGGTCTCGGTCGAGGAGATCCCGACCCGCATGGCACCGCGCTCGCGCAGGTGCCGGGTCAGGGCCCGGGTGTCGATCCCGCTGATCCCGACCACCCCGGAGTCGCGCAGGGCCTCGTCCAGGGTGCGCACCGAGCGCCAGTTGCTCGGGATCCGGGCGGGGTCGCGCACGACGTACCCGCTGACCCAGATCCGCGAGGACTCCGGGTCCTCGTCGTTCATCCCGGTGTTGCCGATGTGCGGAGCCGTCATCACCACGACCTGCCGGTGGTACGACGGGTCGGTGAGCGTCTCCTGGTAGCCGCTCATCCCGGTGGAGAAGACCGCCTCGCCGAAGGTCTCGCCCTCGGCACCGTAGGCCTCGCCGCGGAAGGTGCGGCCGTCCTCCAGGACCAGGATCGCCTCGTTGCTCATGCGTTGCCCTTCTTGGAGTCGCGGGTCATCTTGGAGATCGTGCGGACCCAGGCGCCGACATCGGGCTGGATCACCGAACGGGTGCGGCCCAGCTGGGCCTTCGCGGCGTCGCGGACGCTGCGCGCGGGGTCGAGCCGGAAGCCGGTCTCCCACAGCCGGCCCTCGTGGTCCCAGCGGATCACCAGCAGGTCCGCGACCGGCTTGCCGCCGAAGGCCTCGGCGGCGCGGCTGCCGCGCAGCGCAGGGATGGTGATCCGGAACGAGCCGGCGATCCGGACCACGTCGAGCCCCTCGGGCGAGAGCGAGAGCCGCACGGCGCTGCGCGCCGACAGGCTGTGCCCGATCACCCTGACCGGCTTGGAGTCGTCCTCGGGCACCGTGTAGGTCCCCAGGTAGCGCCCGGAGGCCTGCAGCTTGGCGGGTGGGAGGTCGGCGATCGGCGGGATCGGCACCAGGGCCGGGATCCCGTCGGAGGCGTGCCTGAACAGCCCCATCTCAGGCGAGCTTCCCGTCCAGCACGGTCGGCGTGCCCCGCAGGAAGGTGGCCACCACCCGGCCGGGCAGCTCGCGACCGGCGTACGGGGTGTTGCGCGAGAGCGAGGACATCTCGCTCGCCTCGACCACGCGGGTCGCGGCGGCGTCGTAGAGGACCACGTTGGCCGGCTCGCCGACGGCGATCGGGCGACCGTGACCGGCCAGGCGGCCGATGCGGGCGGGTGCGTAGGAGAGCCGCTCGGCGACCCCGGCCCAGTCGACCAGGCCCGGGTCGACCATGGTCGCCTGGACGATGGAGAGCGCGGTCTCCAGGCCGAGCATGCCGAACGCCGCGGCCTGCCACTCGCAGTCCTTGTCCTCGTGCGGGTGCGGCGCGTGGTCGGTGGCGACGATGTCGAGCACGCCCTCGGCCAGGCCCTGGCGCACGGCCTCGACGTCGGCGGCGGTCCGCAGCGGCGGGTTCACCTTGTAGATCGGGTCGTAGGTCGCGGCCAGCTCGTCGGTCAGCAGGAGGTGGTGCGGGCAGACCTCGGCGGTGACGCTCCAACCGCCGTTCTTCGCGGCACGGGTCTTGGCCCAGCGCACGATCTCGACCGAGCCCGCGGTGGACACGTGGCAGACGTGCAGCCGCGAGCCGACGTGCTCGGCCAGCAGCACGTCGCGGGCGATGATCGCCTCCTCGGCGACCGCCGGCCAACCGCGCAGCCCGAGGCGGCCGGAGAGAGCCCCCTCGTTCATCTGGGCGTCCTCGGTCAACCGGGGCTCCTGCGCGTGCTGGGCGATGACGCCGTCGAAGGCCTTGACGTACTCCAGCGCACGGCGCATCAGCACCGGGTCCGAGACGCACTTGCCGTCGTCGGAGAAGACCCGCACCCGGGCGGCGGAGTCGGCCATCGCGCCGAGCTCGGCGAGCTGCTCGCCGGCCAGCCCGACGGTGACCGCGCCCACGGGGTAGACGTCGCAGTGTCCCGCCTCGCGGCCCAGGCGCCAGACCTGCTCGACGACGCCCGCGGTGTCCGCGACCGGATCGGTGTTGGCCATCGCGTGCACGGCGGTGAACCCGCCCAGCGCAGCGGCGCGGGTTCCGGTCTCGACGGTCTCGGCGTCCTCGCGGCCCGGCTCGCGCAGGTGGGTGTGCAGGTCGACCAGGCCCGGGAGTGCGATCAGCCCGGTCGCGTCGACCACCTCGGCGCCCTCGGCCGCGAGGCCCGCCCCGACGCCGGCCACCACACCGTCGCTGATGAGGATGTCGGTCGGGTCGCCACCCAGGATCCGGGCACCGGTGAGCAGGTAGGAAGTCACGCGTTGTTCTCCTCGGTGGTCGCGACGGCGGGCTCGGAACCGCCGAGCAGCAGGTAGAGCACGGCCATCCGGACGGCCACACCGTTGGTGACCTGCTCGACGATCACCGAGCGGTCGGAGTCGGCCACGTCGGCGGTGATCTCCATGCCGCGGATCATCGGGCCGGGGTGCATCACGATCGCGTGGTCCTGCAGCGTCGCCATCCGGCGGGCGTCCAGGCCGTAGCGGCGCGAGTACTCGCGCACGCTCGGGAAGTAGGAGGCGTTCATCCGCTCGCGCTGGACCCGCAGCATCATCACTGCGTCGGCCTTGGGCAGCACCGCGTCGATGTCGTAGTTGGTATGATCGTCGTTTTTGTATATTGTGT
>JBJMIO010000080.1:0-8829 GCA_045806765.1 Marmoricola sp. | reverse complement strand
GCGAGGAGACGCGCCGGTTCGGCGAGACCGGTGTGTACGCCGCCTCCGCCGCCGGCCCCGCCGAGCTCCAGGCCGTCTCGACCGAGCTGGCGCGGACCGCGGCGAAGCTCCAGGAGTCGCGCGAGCGCGAGGAGATGCTCGAGGTCTCGCGGCGCGAGCTGGTCGCCTGGGTCTCCCACGACCTGCGCAGCCCGTTGGCCGGCCTGCGCGCGATGACCGAGGCGCTCGAGGACGGGATGGCCGAGGACCCGGGTCGCTACCACCGCCAGATGCGGTCCGAGGTCGACCGGATGGTGCGGATGGTCGACGACCTCTTCGAGCTCTCGCGGATCCACGCCGGGGTGCTCCAGGTCTCGCTCCAGAACGTCGACCTCGGCGACATCGTCTCCGAGGCCATCGCCGGCGCGGACCCGGTGGCTCGCGCTGCCGGCGTGCGCCTGGGCGGGAGCGTCGAGCCCGGAGCGATGGTCAACGCGGACCCAGCCGGTCTGTCGCGGGTGGTGGCGACCCTGGTCACCAACGCGATCCGGCACACCCCGGCCGACGGCGTCGAGCTCACGGTGGTCGACGCCTGCGGCGGCATCCCCGACGAGGACCTGCACCGCGTCTTCGACGTCGCCTGGCGCGGCAACACCGCCCGCACCCCCGAGGTCGACCAGCAGCACGGCACGGGAGCAGGCCTCGGTCTGGCGATCGTCAAGGGCATCGTCGAGGCGCACGACGGCAAGGTGCAGGTGACGAACGAGTTCCCGGGATGCCGGTTCCTGGTGCGGCTGCCGGCCTAGCGCGGGCCCGTCCGCGTGGCCGGAGGCGACGGGACCGACCTGACGAAGCTCACGACACCGCCGATCACACCCGGCCACGGCTCGAGGAAGCCGCTGTAGACCTGCGGAATCGGGATGTAGGCACCGTTCGGATCGCTCGCGACGGACTGCGCCAGGTCGATCATCCAGATCAGGAAGACCAGCGCCGCCAGGAGGAACGGCACGAGGGGTCCCAGCGGGAACCTCTGGCGCGTGAGGAGTCGGTAGAGGACGACGTAGGCGAACCCGACGGTCGGTAGCGCCCCGAAGAGGATCAACGGCGCGGGCTCGTCCCACGGTACGAGCAGGATTCCCCATGCTCCGAATCCGCAAGCCCCCGGGACCACGACGAGTGCGAACAACCTGCTCAGGACATATCGGTCCATGACCCCACCTCTGCGCTCGACGCCCTCTGCCTCCAGCGGCAGGTCCGGGACGTGACGGTCGGAGGCGATCACCTCCGGATCGAGCGTGTCGCGATGCGCGGGCCGGCGCATGAGCACGAGGACTCAGAAGAGACCGCGGGCGCTGGGGATCAGCTGACGACCCTCACCTCGGTGCGCTCGACGAGGTCGGCGACAAGTCCTGAGGTCCCGAGCGATGCGTGCACCTCGCGCTGACGCGCGTACTCGGGCGTGCCGGCGAGCAGCTCCTCGATCACCTCGAGAGCGCCCCCGAGGCCGTCGGGAGACAAGACCGCACGGGCGTCCCGGAGCGCGGTCCTGGCCAGATCGCGTACCGCTCGGTGGGAGCCCTCGAGGTCGGTGATCGTCGTGTCCAGACCGTGACGGGCGACGCGGAAATTGTTCTCGGCCAGGACCGGGCTGGGGACGTCGATCCCGCCCGAGTTCTCGACCTCGTGGCGGACAAGGCCCTGGACGAGCGCAGCCAGGCCCGCGATGACCGCCAGCCGGGGTTGGGCGTCCATCACCCGGATCTCGATGGTGCCCAGCTTCGGGCGCAACCGCGCGTCCCACCAGACCATCGAGGGATCATCCGTGCACGCCGCGGCCGCGGTCGCGCCGGCGAGAGCGGCGTACTCCTCCCACGTCCGCACCAGTGGGGGGACGCCTCCTCGCGGGTAGGAGCTGATGACGGCCCACCGCGCGGACGCCATCCCCGAGTCCCTGCCGTGCCAGTACGGCGACGCGGCGGAGAGCGCCTGCAGGACGGCGAGCCGGTTGCGGATGCCGCGGTAGGCCACCAGCGCGGCACGTTCGTCGGGCAGGCCCACGTGCACCTGCAACGCGGCGGTCGGGGTGCGCAGCAGGCCGGCGAGGTCGTGTCCGACCTGGTCGTAGTGGGCACCGTGCGACAGCGCGGCCTCGCCGAGTGGCGCCGCTGGATGGAGGCCGGAGGCCAGCGCGCGCCCGCCCGCTGCGGCCAGAGCCGAACGCATCGACGCCAGCTGCTCCACAGCCCGTTCCGCGTCGGCACAGATGCCGGTGGAGAACTCGATCTGCGCAGCGAAGAGCTCCTGGCTCGCCGTGCCGGGGCGATCACGCGTCGCTGCGCGCACAGTCTCCACCAGGTGGTCGCTCCTGCTGGGCTCGAGACGGTTCGACGCGTCGAGGAGGAGCAGCTCGTCCTCGACGCCGAGGGTGAAGTCACCGCCCGGGCTGAAGTCGCCCGAGAACTCGACGGGGGTGGTCATGCTGCGACCTGGTCCGGGGTGGGGTGGTCGGCGAGGTCACCGAGACCGACGATCGCTGCGTCCCCGCACATGCTGGCGATCGTAACCGCGACCAGGGCTCGAGCAGCGCAACGCAAGGAGCCCAGCCGATCAGAACAAGAACGAGTGCCGCTTGGAACCGTCGGAGTACGTGCAGGTGAAGCCGTGGTCGATGTTCCACGAGTAGGTCACCCCGGTGACCACCGGGCCACCGCTCGCGACCCGCGACCCCAGAGCCTCGTCGCACGTCGTTGTCATGCGATCCCAGCCGGCCCGGAAGTAGACCGCCACACCAACCAGGACGATCCCGGCCAGGACAGCCGCCACGATGAGCTTGCGGATCACGCGCTCACCTCCCTGGATCGCGACCGGTGCTCGGCGCCTGCGATTTGATGCCGGTTCGGAGGCTTGGGCTCGAACCGACGGGCCACGGATCATGAGGCCGCGGGATTCACGATGCCACAGCGTTCGAGGGCCAGTAGGCGCTTCATCGCCGATCGGCCAGCTGGTCCGCTACGCGCGCCGTCCCGCTGGGGGCGAATGCGGAACGGGACCGGTCCCCGGAGGAACCGGCCCCGTCGCGCGCGGCTACCTGATGCCGAGGGTCTGGTCCGCCTTCTGGGCGAACTCGTTGGTGTAGGTCTTCGACGGGTCGACGCTGGAGACGTCGGTACCGATCGTCTTCTCGGTCTCTGCAATGGTCGCCGGGCCGGTGGGCGGCATGATGCCGTCCGGGAGGTACTGGCCGTAGTCCTGGGTCAGGCCCTTGATGTAGTCGTCCTTCGTGACCGCATCGTTCTGCACGTAGTCGGCGGGCATCTTGTCGGCGACCTGAGCGGGCGTGTGCGTGGCCATCCAGTGCATCGTCGCGACGAGCGCGTTGACCACGTCCTGCACCGCGGCCTTGTGCGAGTTGACCCAGCTGGTCCGAGCCAGGGCGGTCGCAGCGGGCCAGGCCCCGCCGAGAGCCTGCTCGGCACCCTGGCTGGTGGCCAGGTCGACCGCAGAGTAGGCAAGACCCTTCTTCTCCAGAGCCGCGATGGTCGGCTGGGTGGTCATCACGCAGTCCACCGAACCCTGCTGGATGCCGGCGATCGCCGTGGAGCCGGCGCCGACGGCCTGGGTGTGGTAGTCGGAGTGGTGGACGCCGGACTTCGCGGCGATGAACTGGGTGAGCTCGTCGGTGCCGGATCCGAGGTCGGTGACGCCCATCGTCTTGCCCTTGAAGTCCGATCCGGCGTGCACGCCGCTGCCGGTCGCGCACATCTCGCGCTCACCGGGCGCGCCGCCGAGCTGGACGATGCTCTCGACGTCCTTGCCCTGCGACTGGAAGTCGAAGGTGTGGATGTACCAGGCACCGGCCATGTCGACCTGCCCGGAGGCCATCGCCTCCTCGGCCCCCACGCCGCCGTCCACCTCGTCGCTGAGCCGGACGTCCACGCCGTACTTGTCGTAGTAGCCGAGCTGCTTGGCCAGCGTGAACGGCAGGTAGATCTGCTTGTCCAGGCCGCCGACCATGATCTTCACGATCGGCTTGCCCTCGGAGTTCGTGGCTCCTCCTGAGCCACAGGCCGAGAGGCCCATCGCGATGCTTGCAACGGCCACCGATGCGGCCAGGGTCTTCCTCAACATGTTTGTTCCTTTCGAAGGTGAGGGCTGGAGAAGCTCAGAGGGCGGCCGCCTCGATGCGGCTCGGTGGGCGCCAGGAGAGCAGGCGCCTCTCGATCAGGCCGATCAGGAACTCGGCGCCGAGGACGAGCACCATGATCACGAACATGCAGGCCCACACGCTGGCCGGATCGAAGCGGTTCTGGGAGGTCCGGATGATCAGGCCCAGGCCGCGTTGGGCGCCGAGCACCTCGCCGACGATCGCGCCGACGATCGCGAAGCCGAACGCGCTGTGCAGGCTCGCCGCGATCCAGGTGAAGGCCGAGGGCAGCGTCACGTGCCGCACGATCTGCATGCGCGACGCACCGAGCACCTTGGCGTTGGCCAGGATGTTCCCGTCGACCTCGCGCACACCCTGGAAGGCGTTGAAAAAGACGATGAAGAAGACGAGGACCGACGCGAGCGCGACCTTGGGTGCCACGCCGACGCCGAGCGCGACGGTGAAGATCGAGCCGAGCACGATGCGCGGAATGGCGTTGACCATCTTGATGTACGGGCCGAGCACGTCGGCGAGGTAGGCACTCTGCCCCAGCACCACCCCGAGGACGACACCGAGGAGGGTGCCGATGCCGAAGCCGTACACGGCCTCCTTCATCGTGGTGAGGATGTCGAACCAGTAGGACCCGTACGAGGTCCCGTCACGGAAGAGCTCGATCGTGCGGTGCACGATCTCGGTCGGCCGCGAGTAGAAGAACGGGTCGATGATCGGCGCGCTCGCGCCCTTCGGGGTGATGCCCGAGAGCACCTGCCAGCCACCGATGACGATGACCACGAACGCCGCGCGACCCGCCCACACCAGGGCGCGGCGACGCAACCTCAACCCGCGGGCGCGCTTGGTCGCCGCACGATCCGTGGCCGAGAAGCGGTCGTCGTTCGCGTGGTTCGTGCCGGTGGCCACCTCGGGCGCAGTCGTCGGGCTCATCACGCCACCGCCGTCGATCGCGCGTAGGCGGCTTCGACCTCGTCCTTGAGCGACTCCCAGATCACGTGCTGGATCTCCAGGAAGCGCTGCTCGTACCGCAGCTCCTGGACCGCTCCGCGCGGACGTGGCAGGTCGATGTCGTACGACGCCTTGACCGATCCGGGTCCCGCGGTCATGACGATGACGCGGTCGGCGAGGGCGACTGCCTCGTCGAGGTCGTGGGTGATGAAGAGGACCGAGGGGCGCAGCTCCTCCCACAGGTCGATCAGCTCGGTCTGCATGATCGCCTTGGTCTGGACGTCGAGGGCGCCGAACGGCTCGTCCATCAACAAGATGTCCGGCTCGTTGATGAGGGCCGCCGCCATCGCTACCCGCTTGCGCATGCCGCCGGAGAGCTGGTGGGTGTAGTGGTCCTCGAAGCCGGCGAGACCGACCCTGCGCAGCCAGTCGCGCGCCTTCTCGGCCGCGTCCTTCTTCGCCATCCCGCTGAAGACAGGACCGAGCATGACGTTCTGCAGCACGGACTTCCAGGGCAGCAGCGCGTCGCCCTGGAACATGAAGCTCACGCCGGGCGTGACGCCGTCGACCTCCTTGCCGCCAACCGTGACCGTGCCGGCGCTCGGACGGTCCAGGCCTGCGACCATGCCGAGGGTGGTGGACTTGCCACAGCCGGTCGGGCCGACGATGGCGCAGAACTGGCCGGGCTCCACGGTGAACGTGGTGTCCTTCAGGGCGGTGAATGCTGATCCGCTCGGAGTCAGGAAGCGCTTGGTGAGCGAGCTGACCTCGATGCGCGCACCGTTGCGGGCGGCGCTCGTTGCTCGACGGGTGAGGGACGACATCTGGATCTCCTCGTCTCGGGACTGGGGACGAGGCGTGACGCTACGTATGACCGAGGTCACAGCGGAACCTTGTGTGCGCAAGACGCGGTTCTTCTGATTGCGCGAACTTTTGTGCGTTCTTCTCACGCGCCCGCGACTGGCCCGCGCCCTGTGACGGCCCTCACAATGGGCTCATGCCTGTGGTGGCTCGACGTCTGTCGACGCAGATCTTCGCGGCGCAGCTGCTCATCCTCCTGGTGACCGTCGGCGTCGGCTTCGGCCTGTTCATCCGCCAGGCCCGCATCGGCCTGGACCACCAGTACCAGCTCCGGTCCGCGGCGATCGCCGAGACCGTCGCAGGCATGCCCGAGGTCTCCGCCTGCCTGACGGACACCTCTCGCTGCACAGCGCCGCTCCAGGACATCGCCGACCGCGTCGAGGCCGAGACCGGGGCGACCTACGTCGTCGTCTTCAACATGCAGGACATCCGGCTGACCCACCCCAACCGGGACCTGGTCGGCAAGACGAACGAGGAGCCGATCGTCACCCTCGACGGCCGCGTCCACCTCGCCATCGACAACGGCTCGCTCGGTCGGTCCGCCAACGCTCGCGTACCCGTCAGAGCTGCTGACGGCACCATGGTCGGCGAGGTCTCCGTCGGCATCCGGGAAGCCTCGGTCGGCGCCGCGCTGCGCAAGCAGGTGCCGTCGTACGCACTGTGGATGATGCTCGCGCTCGGCTTCGGAGCCCTCGCGTCCTGGCTCCTCGCACGACGCCTGAAGAAGCGCACCTTCGGGCTCGAGCTCGACGAGATCGCGCTCCTGCTGCGGGAGCGCGAAGCCACCCTGCACGGGATCCGCGAAGGCGTCATCGCCTGCGATGCCGATGACCGGATCACCATGGTCAACGACGAGGCACGTCGCCTGCTCGGCCTCGGCGTCACACCGTCGGGCGGTAGGTTGGCCGAGCTGCTGCCCGCAGGACGGCTGCGTGACGTGCTCACCGGCGGCGAAGGCGCACGCGACGAGATCGTCCTGACCGACGACCGAGCCCTGGTGGTCAACAAGATGCCGGTCGTGCTGGCCGGCCAGCCGCACGGCAGCGTGATCACGTTGCGCGACCGGACCGAGATCGCCGGGCTGATGCGCGAGCTCGACGGCGTACGCCGGTTGACCGAGACCCTGCGTGCCCAGCACCACGAGTTCACCAACAACATGCACACCGTCGCGGGGCTCATCGAGCTCGGCGAGCACGAGGAGGCACTGACCTTCCTCACCGACGTGCAGCAGTCGCAATCGGCTTTCGCGGACAGCGTGCGCGAGCGGATCTCGGCTGCTCCGATCGTCGGACTCCTGCTCGGCAAGGCCGCGGCCGCGAGCGAGCGAGGCGTCGAGCTGGTGCTCACCGACGACAGCTGGCTCGGTGGGTCGCCGGAGAAGGTCAACGCCCTGACCACCATCATCGGCAACCTCGTGGACAACGCGCTCGACTCGATCACCGGCCCCGCCCGCGCAGATCGGGGGGACGGCCGCATCCTGGTGACCATCGTCGAGGACGAGGCCGAGCTCGTGATCGACATCAGCGACAACGGACCCGGGGTGCCCGAGCAGATGCGCGAGGACATCTGGCGCGACGGCTTCACCACCAAGCCGGCGCACGAAGGGGTGCACCGCGGGATCGGCCTGGCGCTGGTCCACCGGCTCGTGCAGCGCCTGGGCGGGTCGATCGCGCTCGGCGACGGACCCGGAGCGCGATTCGTGGTGCACCTGCCACTTCACTCACCGGCCACGAGGGCCTCCCGATGACCGCGCCCATCCGCGTCCTGGTGGTCGACGACGACTACCGCGTCGCTGACATCCACACCGCCTTCGTGAACCGCAGCGACGGCTTCGAGGTGGTGGGCACCGCGCACACCGCGGCGGAGGCTCAGGTGATGGTGTCCACGACGAAGCCGGACCTCGTGCTGATGGATGTCTTCCTCCCCGACGGCAACGGCCTCGAGGTCGTGCGTGGTCTCCTCGAAGATGCCGACGCACCCGACGTCATCGTGATCACCGCGGCGCGCGAGGTCGCCACCGTCCGCACTGCGATGCAGCTCGGCGCAGTGCACTACTTGATGAAGCCGTTCGGCTTCGCCGCCCTTGACACCCGACTGCAGACCTATCGCCGCATGCGCCACCGCGTGGCTGGGTTGCAGGATGCCGACCAGGCCGAGGTGGACGAGCTGTTCAGCATGCTCCGGCCGCGGTCCGCCGGCATCGACCGGCCGGCCAAGGGGCACTCCGCACCCACCCTCGAGCTCGTACGCCGGGCGGTCGCCGACGGTGGCAACGTCTCGGCTTCCGAGGTAGCCGACGTCGTCGGCATCAGCCGCAGCACCGCCCACCGCTACCTCACGTACCTGGAACAACACGGGATCGTGCGACTCGAACCCAGGTACGGCAGCGCGGGGCGGCCCGAGAACGGCTACACGCTGTCCGAGCGCCCGCGTTGACGCGCTGACCTGCGGTACCGCCGGCAAGCCGCGCTTCGCAGGACAAGGCGCCTGCTTGGTAGGGCGGGTGGGGCTCGAACCCACGACCCAAGGATTATGAGTCCGTCCAACCCCGTCCTAGCCAGGCGCCGACAATCCCGTTTCAGCCTGAATCGTGGCTGTCGATCCGGCCCTCGTCCGGTCGTATCGTCGCCCGTCCGGGATGGTCGGTTAGCAAACTTGATAGCAGACGTCGGGCAGCTCTAGCCTCGTGAACGTGCGGATGATGACTTTGACCGTGATTGCCGTGTTGCTCCCTGGCGTGCTGACAGCCTGCGGGGACCATACAAGCGAAAACCCGAACGTCGCGGCCTGCCGAGCGATCAAGAATCACGAGACCGCCTACGCAGCCGACGGCGAGTTGTATGACCATGCCAGCCGCTCGCTCCGGTCGTCCTCACCCGGGTCGT
>JBJMIO010000079.1:0-19467 GCA_045806765.1 Marmoricola sp. | reverse complement strand
GCGACGAGTCGTGGTCCCCGCGGCCGTCGCGCTGATGCTCAGGTGCCGAGCAGCCCGATGAACCGCTCGGCGAACAGGTAGGCATCGCCCGGCCACCGCGCGGAGACGTAGCGTCCGTCCTCGACGACGAAGGCGTGCGTGTGGTCGGTGCGCGTGCCCCGCCGGGTCCCGCGGGGTCCGCGCTCGAGCTGTGCGGGGTCGCTCAGGTTCGCCGCCACCTCGTCCTCGACGTAGGCGGGGTAGGTCCGGTAGTAGCGGCCGAGCTTCCAGGCGGTGAGCAGGTAGGCGCCGCGCTCCATGAACTTCGGCAGGCACGTCGTACGCCGGTCCGCGAGCACGCTGCGACCGTCCGCGTCCCTGCTCCGGGCGAGCACCAGCACGCCGTGGCAGATCGCGCCGACGGGACGTCCGGTGGCCCAGAACTTGGCGATGAACCCCTGTAGCTCGGCCGACCCGAGGTACTGGCGCATGCCGGGTGCGTGACCGCCGGGCAGCAGCAGCCCGTCGTACGCCTCCGGGTCGAGTCCTCGCCACGAGAGGGGTGCGGCGAAGGCCGGCGCACCGGTCATCTCCTCGTAGAAGGCGATGGGCTCGGGCTCCGCGCCGAGCCGGCCGAGGAGCACGCCGTCGAGCAGGCGCTGGTCGCAGGCCGGAGCGCTCCCGCCGTCCTCGGTCGCGAAGACGACCTCGTGACCGATCTCGGTGAGCAGCTTCCACGGGACCGCGACCTCGGTGGTGTCGAAGTCGGTGTCCGGTAGCGGGACCAGCACGCGCATGCGCCGATCCTCGCAGCCGGGGTGGACTCAGCGGAAGCGGGCGACGACCTCGCCGGTCTGCACGACCGGTGGCGCGGTGACCCGCTCGGAGACCGTGCTGCTGAACGCCTGGAAGGAGGCGAGCGCGAGGAGGGGGTTGGTCGCT
Organism: Marmoricola sp.; assembly: GCA_045806765.1. Lineage (GTDB taxonomy): Bacteria > Actinomycetota > Actinomycetes > Propionibacteriales > Nocardioidaceae > Marmoricola. The sequence goes on along the minus strand of JBJMIO010000079.1, from coordinate 18,546 downwards.
CCCTCGATGACGGCGACGTGCTCGAACGCGAGCCCGTCCTCCGAGCGCGCGACCCGGTAGGACAGGCCCTCGGGCTCGGTGGCCGCGAGCTCGGCGAAGACGGCGTCGATCAGCCGCTGGTTCTCCTCGGCCGCGGCAGCGTCGCGGGTCGTGTAGCGCACGCTCGTCTGGGTGGCCATCACAGTGCCTTCACCGAGTTGTTGCGGGCCTCGTGGGTCAGCTCGGCCAGACCGAGCTCCTCGAGCAGCGGCGGGAGGTACATTCCGAACCGGCCGCGGTAGCCCTTGCGCTGCCCGTACCAGCCGCCGACGGGGTTGTCCTCGTCGCGACCCCACGCCTCGACGCTGCCGGCGGCGGCGGGCTTCTGCTCGTCGGCCGCACCCAGGGGCACCCAATCGCCCTGCTCGCCGAGCCAGGTGTGCAGGTCCTCGACCGCGCGGCCCAGGTAGGTCAGCCTCGTCGAGCCGACCTGGCAGACCAGCAACGGCGGATCCGCGTCGTCGTCGCGGTAGATCGTGTACTCCGAGGATCCCGGCGCGGTCCGCAGGGTCCAGGGGTCTTCCTTCGTGCCGGCCATCAGCGTTCCTCTCGTAGGGTCGCGTCGCGGCCTACCGCGGCACGGAAGTGGGGGAGCAGGCTGTCCCAGCCGATCCGGTTGCGCTCGCGCCAAGGGCCCGCTTGGTCGCCGAACCGCTCCCAGCCGGTCTGCTCGACCTCGACCCTCGTCGCACCCTCGTCGCCGGTGAAGCGCACCTCGACGTCGGTCGCCTCGTCGGCGGTGCGCCCGATGTGCCAGGTGTAGGCCAGGCGCGACGGCGGCTCCCAGGCGGTGATCCGGCCCCAGACGTGCTCGGTGCCGTCGGGGCCGCGCTCGAAGATGCGTCCGCCGACGCCGGACTGGAGCACGACCGCGTCGGCCTCACCGACGGTGTGGTCGCGCGGCCACCAGGTGTCGATCCGGGAGGTCCACACCTCGAACGCGTGCTGGGGGGAGCAGGCGAGGTCGAAGGTGAAGGTGAGCGCCTCGGTCACGGGTTGCCGGCCTTCGGCGGCTGCGGTGCGGTGTTCTCGGCGACCAGCCGGAACCGGGCGAGGGCCGAGCCCCACACCGACTCCAGGTACTGCTGCACCGCTGCGGCACCCTCCGCCTCGAGCGAGTAGATCCGCTGCGTGCCCTCCGCGCGGTCGCCGACCAGGCCCGCCTCCTTGAGCAGGCGCAGGTGGCGCGAGACCGCCGGCCGGCTGATCGGCAGGGCGTCAGCGATCACCCGGACCGGCTTGTCACCCTCGCCCAGCAGGCGCAGGATCTCGCGGCGCTGGGGGTCGCCGAGCGCGTCGAAGGCGGCTCCGGAGTCGGTCATCACACGGTTACCGTAACGCGCTAGTTACCGGTTCTCAAGGGCTCCGAGCCACGAACTTCGCCAAACCGGCAGCCGGAAAAGTAAACGTGGAAAGTGCTCTTGAAGTGTTCAGTGAGCAACTGTTCACTGGACCGATGACGGGCACCACGACCGAGAAACCACGGCTCAGCTGGGACCGGGTCCGCCGGGCGGCGGACTCCCTGACGACCCCGCTGCTGCCGGACGACTACCTGAGCCTGCTCAACCCGTTGTGGACCTCGCGCGAGCTCCGCGGGCGGATCGAGGAGGTCCGCCCGGAGACCGAGGATGCGGCCACGCTCGTGATCCGGCCCGGCTGGGGTTGGCACTACGAGCACCGTCCCGGTCAGTACGTCGGGATCGGTGTCCAGGTCGAGGGCCGCTTCCAGTGGCGCTCCTACTCGATCAGCTCCGCGCCGCTGCGGCGTGGCCGCACGATCTCGATCACCGTGCGCGCGATGCCCGAGGGCCTGCTGTCCACGCACCTGGTCAGCGGACTCCAGCCGGGCACGATCGTGCGGCTCGCGCTCCCCGACGGTGACTTCGTGCTTCCCGAGCCCCCGCCCGGCAAGCTGCTCTTCCTCGTCGGCGGCAGCGGTGTCACCCCGGTGATGGCGATGCTGCGCACCCTGGAACGTCGCGCCACGATGCCCGACGTCGTCCTGCACTACTCCTCGCCGACGCAGGAGCGGATGATCTTCCGCGAGGAGATCGAGCGCCTCGAGGAGAAGTACGAGGCGCTGGTGGTGCACAAGCTCTTCACCGACACAGACGGCATGCTCGAGCTCGCCGCCCTCGACGAGCTCTGCCCCGACTGGCGCGAGCGCGAGACCTACGCCTGCGGGCCGGGCCCGATGCTCGACGCGATCACCGAGCACTTCGAGGACGCCGACCTCGCCGAGCAGCTGCACCTCGAGCGGTTCTCCCTCGAGCTCGGCGGCGACGGTGGCGAGGGCGGCACCATCACCTTCCGCAACACCGGCAGGAGCATCGAGACCGACGGTGCGACCACGGTGCTCGAGGCCGGCGAGGAGGCCGGCATCGGGATGCCGTTCGGGTGCCGGATGGGCATCTGCCACACCTGCACGCTCACCCTCGTCTCCGGAACCGTGCGCGACCTGCGCAACGGCGACGAGTTCAACCAGCCCAACGAACCGGTGCAGACCTGCATCACCACCGCGGTGGGCGACTGCACGCTCGACATCTGACGGTGCTCGAGGCGTCTCGGACGAAGAACGAGCCGGGGCCCCGAGACCGCTGACACGAAAGGACACCGACATGGCCATCTCCGACGTCCAGGAGTACATGCACCTGACCGATGAGGAGATCGAGGAGCTCGGTCGCGAGCTCGACGCGATCCGTGCCGAGATCGAGGAGTCGCGCGGCGCTGCCGACGCGGCGTACATCAACCGCATGATCCGGATCCAGCGCGGCCTCGCCGTCGCCGGCCGGGTGACCCTGCTGCTCGGCACCCGGTCGCGCAAGACCCGCATCCCCGCGGCGATCGCCGGCGGCGCGATGCTCGGGCTGCACAAGATCCTGGAGAACATGGAGATCGGGCACAACGTGATGCACGGTCAGTGGGACTGGATGAACGACCCCGAGATCCACTCCTCGAACTGGGAGTGGGACACCGCACAGCCGGCCGAGCAGTGGAAGCACAGCCACAACTACGTGCACCACCAGTTCACCAACGTGCTCGGCTACGACAACGACATCGGCTACGGCATCCTGCGGCTCGCGCGCGAGCAGCGGTGGAACCCCTACTACCTGGGGCAGCCGGTCTACAACGCGCTGCTCGCGAGCCTGTTCCAGTGGGGCGTGGCGCTCCACGACCTGGACATCGAGCGCATCCGCAAGGGCGAGAAGGACCCGAAGGAGATGAAGCGCCAGCTCAAACAGATCTTCCGCAAGGGCCGCAACCAGGCGCTCAAGGACTACCTCGTCTACCCGGCCCTCTCCGGCAAGGAGTGGCGCACCACGATGGCCGCGAACGGGGCCGCGAACCTGACCCGCAACCTGTGGGCCTACGTGATCATCTTCTGCGGCCACTTCCCCGACGGGGCGCTGCACTTCACCGAGGAGGAGATCGAGGACGAGACCCGCGCGGAGTGGTACCTGCGCCAGATCCTCGGTGCGGCCAACTTCGACGGCGGGCCGCTGCTGCACATCCTCTCGGGCAACCTCGGCTTCCAGATCGAGCACCACCTGTTCCCGGACCTGCCGAGCAACCGGTACGCCGAGATCTCGGTGCGGGTCCGCGAGCTGTGCGCGAAGTACGACATCCCGTACACCACCGGCCCGCTGTACAAGCAGTACGGGCAGGCGCTGCGCACGATCATCAAGCTCTCGGTGCCGAACTCGTGGACCTCCAGCGACACCCCCGAGCCGCCGACGCCGTCGCGTGACCGCAAGCGTCGCTCGGACGAGGAGCGCCCCTCGCGGATCGCGGAGCTCGGGGTCTGGTCCCGCGGGAAGTCGCGGGAGCGGCAGGCGTCGTGACGCTCACCGAGGCCGGCCGGATCCACGACCGGGCCTGGGCCACGCAGTGCGCGCTCTCGCGCATCTGCGGCGGCTGCGCGATGTCGCTGGGGCGTCCGGTCGCGTTCCTGGGTACGGCGGACGAGGAGGCCCGCAACGCCTTCCACCTGCCCCCGATGCACGTTGCGTGCGCCGAGGAGCTGCTCGCCGTACCCGGGGCCGATCCGGGCTGGCGCCTGGTCACGACCGCCGGCTTCGAGTTCGTCCGCCCTTCGAAGGAGGACCTCGACCCCAGCGCGCGCTTCGTGCCGAACTCCCTCCTGTGACCCCGCGTTCAGCAGGTCCGGGGACCGAGGAAATGGTTTGCGGGACAGGCGAGCGGTGATGATGATGGTGGGGTCCTGGCGGATGACCGCCGCGTGTCAGGGACACACGAGAAGGATCGAGATGACGGGCTCCGGGAGCGGTACCTCCGACCTCCGGCACTGACGCCCGCCCGGGCGCGGTGCTCCACCGCCATCCCCGGGAGTCTCTCCTTGTCCAGCCCCTCGGTCGTCCTGCGCGACCTCAGCTTCTCCTGGCCCGACGGCACCACTGCGCTCGCGCAGGTGTCCGGGTCCTTCGGCCGCGGCAGCACCGGCCTGGTCGGCGCGAACGGCGCCGGCAAGTCCACGCTGCTCCGGCTCATCTCCGGTGAGCTCGCCCCGAGCGCCGGCTCCGTCGCGGTCTCCGGGACCGCGGACCACCTGCCTCAACGCCTGACGGCGCGACCCGGTACGACGGTCGCGGACCTGCTCGGCACCACCCCCGTACGCCGCGCGCTCGCCGCGATCGAGAGGGGATCGGTCGACCCGGATCACTTCGCGGCTGTCGGCACCGACTGGGACGTCGACGAGCGCTCGATCGCGGCGCTCGCGGCCCTCGGGCTGCCGACCGAGCTCGACCGTCTCGCGACCACGCTCTCGGGCGGCGAGGCGATGCTGACCGCGATCACCGGCATCCGCCTGGGGGGCGCGGACGTGGCCCTGCTCGACGAGCCGACCAACAACCTCGACCGCGAAGCCCGCGCACGGCTGCACGAGCTGGTCCGCGACTGGCGCGGCGCGCTGGTCGTGGTCAGCCACGACCTCGAGCTGCTCGACCTCCTCGACGAGACCGCCGAGCTGCGCGACGGCGGTCTGCGCACCTTCGGCGGCCCGTACGGGGAGTACCGCGCTTGGCTCGACGCCGAGCAGGAGACCGCGCGCCAGGTGCTGCGCACCGCCGAGCAGGAGGTGCGCAAGCAGAAGCAGGAACGCATCCGCGCCGAGGTGCGGATCGCGCACAGCGAGCGCCAGGGCCGCAAGGACCGCGAGAACCGCAAGTACGTGCCGGCCGTGATCGACAAGCGTCGCAACGCAGCCGAGAAGTCCCAGGGCGCGCGGCGGGGCCAGGCGGCCGCCCGGGTCGACGCGGCCCAGGAGGCGGTCAGGCTCGCGGAGGCCGCCGTGCACGACGACGACCGCATCCGCGTCGACCTGCCCGACCCTCAGGTGCCCTCGGGCCGCCGGCTGGTCGAGCTGCCGAGCACTGACGGGCGGCACGTCGTGGTCGCCGGCCCCGAGCGGATCGGGCTGGTCGGACCGAACGGCGTGGGCAAGTCCACGCTGCTGCGCGCGGCGCTCCCGGGGGCGACCGGACGCGTGGGCCTGCTGCCGCAGCGCATCGAGCTCGACGACGACGCCGTCGTCCTCGACGTCGTCCGCGCGGCCTCGCCCGACCTGACGCCCGGCGAGGTGCGCAACCGGCTCGCCTGGCTGCTCCTGCGTGGGGCGATGGTCGCCCAGCGCGTCGGCACGCTCTCGGGCGGCGAGCGGTTCCGGGTGGCCCTGGCGCGCCTGCTCCTGGCCGACCCGCCTCCGGAGCTGCTGGTTCTCGACGAGCCCACCAACGACCTCGACATCGCCAGCGTGGACCGGCTGGTCGCTGCGCTCGCGGCGTACCGAGGTGCTCTGCTGGTGGTCAGCCACGACGAGCGCTTCCTCGAACGCCTCGGGCTTGATGCCGTGCTGCGCCTGGATCCGGCGGGGGTCCTGCACCGCGATCGGTGAGCGTTCAACTCAGGTTCAGGTCGCAGGGCTTAGGTTGCGGAGCATGACCGGACAACTGCTGGCTGTCGATGCCCAGGGGATCTCCAAGTCCTTCGGCTCCGTCCGCGCGGTCGTCGACGTCTCGCTGCAGGTCGAGCCGGGCGAGGTGTACGGCGTGCTGGGACCCAACGGCGCCGGGAAGACCACGCTGCTGCGGATGCTCTTCGGGCTGATCAAGCCCGACGCCGGCACGATGCGCGTCTTCGGCCGGACCTGGAGCGAGTCCGGGGTGCACGTCCTGGACGGTGTCGCCGGCTTCATCGAGAGCCCGCGCTTCTACCCCTACCTCACCGGCCGGCAGAACCTGCACGGCATGGCGCTGCTCGACGGGGGTGTGCAGCCCGGGCTGGTCGAGGAGGTCCTCGAGGTCGTCGACCTGACCGACCGTGCCGACCGCAAGGTCGGTGGCTACTCCTACGGCATGAAGCAGCGTCTCGGCGTCGCCGCCAGCCTGCTGCGCGACCCGCAGCTGCTCGTCCTCGACGAGCCCGCGAACGGTCTGGACCCCGCCGGTATCCGCGACATGCGCGCGCTGGTCAAGCGGCTGGCGGGCAGCGGGCTGACGGTGCTGCTCTCCTCGCACCACATGGAGGAGGTCGAGGAGATCTGCGACAACGTCACGATCATGAGCCGCGGCAGCGTCTCCTTCCACGGCAGCATCGCCGACCTGCGCGCGATGGCTCCCGACCCGGGCCACCTGCTGGCCACCACCGACGACCCCCACGCCGTGGTCCTCGCCGGTGAGCGGCCCTCGCTGACCGTGAGCCGCACGGCAGACGGCCTGCGTGTCGTCGGACCGGAGAGCGACGTCTCGCTCCTCGTCTCCGACCTGGTCCGCTCCGGGATCCGGCTGCGTTCCTTCACCCCGACCGAGACCCCGCTGGAGGCTCTGTTCTTCATGCTGACCGACGACGCCGACCACGCCGGCGCGGAGTACCGGCAGGTCTTGGAGGAGGTGCCGACGCGATGACCGCCCCCATCCTCGCGAACCAGGACACGAACCAGGACGCGAACCAGGACGAGACCGCGACCCGCGCGACCACCGCCCGCGACGGCAGGACCGCCGGACTCCCGGCCGTGCTGCGCTGGGAGCTGCGCAAGCTCACCGCACAGATCCGCAGCCGCGCGGTGCTGCTCGGTGCACTGCTGGGCCCGATCCCGGTCGTGATGATCATCCACGCGCAGTCGCAGCCGCCCAAGGACACGCTCTTCGGGCGCTACGCGACGACCAATGGCTTCTCGCTGGCGCTGCTGCTCCTCGGCTTCGCCGCGCAGTGGGTCCTACCCCTGCTCGCTGCGATCGTGGCCGGCGACATCTTCGCCAGCGAGGACCAGCACGGCACCTGGAAGACGGTCCTGACCCGTTCCGCCTCGCGCGGCCGGGTGTTCTGGGCCAAGGTGATCACCGCGTGCCTCTTCACGGTCGTGATGCTCGTCCTGCTCTCGGCCTCGACGATCACCGCGGCGCTGGTGGTCGGCGGGCACCAGCCCCTGACCGGCGTCTCGGGTCAGCTCATCTCCTCCCACGAGGCCCTCAAGCTGGTGGCGGCCGCCTGGGCGACCACGCTGGCCCCGACACTGGGGTTCACCTGCCTGGCGATCCTGCTCTCGGTGGCCACCCGCAACCCGGCCGCGGGCATCGCGGCCCCGGCCGTGCTCGGCATGGTCATGCAGCTGCTCGGCAACCTCGGCAGCATCGCCGGGCTCCGCACGGTGCTGCTGAGCACGCCGTACGAGGCCTGGCACGGTCTGATGGCGGCGCCACGGTTCACCGGTCCGCTGGTCGACGGGCTCATCGTCTCCGCCGTCTGGTGCGTGGTGTGCCTCGCGGCCGCCTTCGTCCAGGTCCGCCGTCGCGACATCACGGGAGGCTGACGTGCGACGCATCATCATCACCATCGTCATCGCCCTGGTGGCCATCGCCGGTCTCGGCGCGGTCGCCGCGGCCACCAACCACGGCAGCAGCGTCACCGCGGGTCGTCTCGAGCGTGCGCTCCCGACCGTGTTCGAGAACCAGTACGTCCAGCAGGCGCACCTGCTCGGGCACACCGGGGTCACGCCCGCCTCGCTGCACGCCAAGGCGATGTGCGAGCGCGGCGGCCCCAACGTCCCGGACTCCGGACCCGGCTCGGACTGGATCTGCCTGGTCGGCTGGACCGACCCGAACGTCCCGATGCCCCCGGAGGGCTACGGCAAGTTCGAGCTCACGGTGCACAGCAACGACTGCTTCACCGTCGGCGGGCCGAGCAAGCTCGTCGGGTTCCAGACCATCACCGACAAGGCCGGCAAGACGGTCAACAACCCGGTCTACGAGTTCGACGGGTGCTTCGATCCCAGCAGCAGCAACACCCGCAGCGGTACGACGTACCCGGCAGTGCTCTCGCTGACGAGCACCGTGCTCCCGGTCGACGCCAGCAACCGCACCGGTGTGCAGCTGACCTGCGGTGCGGGCGCCAACGGCTGTTCGGGAACGGTGACGGTCACCGACGGCAGCATCACGCTGGCCACGATGCCCTACAAGCTGCAGGAGCAGGCCACCGCGACGTTGCCGATCCCGGCGGACGTCCCGGCAGCGGCGAAGAGCCTCACCTTCGCGTTCAAGCCGGCCGTCGGGATCGCGCCCAACGGCACCTCGGACGTGGACGTGCAGCGCTGACCTGGGTCAGCGGCGTCGCGGGTCCCAGCTGCGACTCCCGCGGTTGAGCACGCCCCAGCCCCAGCGCTCGGGCGCGCCGATCAGTGACCGGCGCGGTGCTGCGCCGTCCGGGACGCACGCCAGCAGCGCGTCCCGGGTCAGCGCGGTCTGCCGCCGCTGCGACGCGGCGCGCATCGGGTGCGGCTCGCGACCCGGGGCGAGCATCGGGTTGGTGTTGACCTCCCAGACCTGCGGCCGGCCGGTCGCGGTGTCGTAGCCCCAGTCGATCCGTCCGAAATCGACGCCGGCGAGGTCGAACACGCGCCGGACCAGGTCGAGGTCGGGCGGGTCCGCGAGGAACGCCTCCTCAGCGGCGACGACCTCGGCGGTGACGACGTCGGGGTACTTGGTCACCCAGTTCCCGCTGACCTCGACGTGGCGCGGCACGAAGTGCTCACCGATCCGGGCGACCGAGTACTTGCGGAACATGCCGTCGGGGGATCTTGCGTCGACCAGCTCGACGACGAGCAGCTGGTCGCGGATCCAGCGCCAGCGGCGGTGGTGGTCGTGGGCGATCCAGGCGAGCCGCCTCTCCAGCGTCGCGCGGTCGGGGACCGGGTCGCCGAGGCTGCCGTCGTGGGCGTTGGCCCAGCGCAGGAACACCGGGAACCGCACGTCGGCCGCCGCGCCACGGGTGAGCTCGCCGGGCGTGTACGCGCGGAAGTCGTTGATCCCCTCGGCGTGCAGCCGGCCCAGCAGCGCGTGCCGGCCGAGCCAGCGGCCAGGGTCCCCGAGGACGCGGACACCGGGGGTTCGCCGGAGCCTGGTGTGCAGCCGGCGTACGAGCACGCGCTCGGGAGGCAGCAGCCGCTCGAAGTCGGTGAGCACGTGCAGACCCGGTGCCGGGGGGTCGGCCAGGTCGAGCCCGCTGTAGCCGAGCACGCGTACGTCGTCGGCGAGTTCGGGCGCCCAGCCGTTGACGAAGCGCTCGAAGGTGTAGCCGTGCGGGGAGGTCGCGTAGTACGTGATCACGCCGAGGTACCCGGCGTCATCGAGAAGTGTGAGTGCACCGCCAGGACCTCGCCGTCGTCGTACCGGTGGATGACCACGGTCGCCCGGCCGGTGCGCTCGCGCCGGTCACCGTCCTCGAGGCCGATCGAGCGCCAGGTGACGGCGACGGTGCCTTGGGATCCGCCGATCCACGAGCTGCGCTCCTCGGCGAAGGTGAATTCCTCCGTGCGGTCCCACACCTCCGACCACTGCTCTCCGACGAGGTCGTCGAGGTCGGCGTACTGGTTCGCGACGGTGCCGAAGCCGGTCGCGTCGCCGACGAACAGGGCGCGTCCGGCCTCGTAGTCGCGACGGCGGACGCACTCGGCGAACTCGTTCAGCCAGTCGTCGAGGTCGCTCTCGCTGATCCAGCCCACGCGCCGAGGGTAGCGGCGAGGTGGGGCTTCGCGGCCGGGCGGGTTATGATCTGTTGTAAGTCGAGTAGATTACTCTTGATAAGGAGCCGGTGATGGCGGAGGCGAGACGGAGCGGGCCGCCGACAGTTGCGATCGTGGGCGCGGGTGCTGCCGGCACGCTGACCGCGCTGCACCTCGTCCGCACGGCCGGGCGGCGCTCGACCCGCGTCGAGGTCGTGCTGGTCGACCCCGCGGACCGCTGGGCGCGCGGGGTCGCGTTCGGGACCTGCGAGGACGCCCACCTGCTCAACGTCCCGGCCCAGGGGATGAGCGCGCTGCCGGAGGATCCCGGGCACTTCGTCGCCTGGCGCGACCGCGAGGACCCCGGCTGTCGCAGCGATCCCTACGCGTTCGCGCCACGCCGTCAGTTCGCGCGCTACCTCGACGACACCCTGACCGAGGCCGTCGCGGGCACCGGGACGGCCTCGCTGACCCACCGCCGTGCCCAGGCGGTCGCGCTGCGGCGTACGACGCACGGGGTCGCGGTCGCGACCGCGGACGGGTACGAGGTCGAGGCCGACGCGGTCGTGGTGGCCACCGGCCTGCCCGTCACCGGTCACGACTGGGCACCGCCGGCGCTGACCGACTCTCCCTTCTTCGTCCCCGATCCGTGGGCGCCCGGCGCCCTCGACGTCGTCCGGCGCGACCGGGTCGGGCCGGCCGAGGTGCTCCTGGTCGGGAGCGGCCTGACCATGGTCGACGTCGTCGTCTCGCTCTCGGGTCCCGGCGGCCGTGCCGACCGGGTGCTGCACGCGGTCTCGCGCAGCGGCCGCCTGCCCGCGGTCCACGCCCCGGCCCCCACGCTCGCCGCGATCCCCGACATCAGCGACTGGGGCAGCACCTTGGAGGAGGTGCGCTCCCAGGTCGTGCGCCACCTCGAGGGCGTGGCGCAGGCGGCCGGTGACTGGCGCCCGGCACTGGACGGACTGCGGTTCCAGGTGGCCGCCCTGTGGGAGCGCCTCGACGAGCGCGACCGCGCCCGGTTCCTGGCCGAGGACGCAGCCTCGTGGAACGTGCTGCGCCACCGGATGCCGCGCTCGAGCGGAGTCCTGCTGCGTGAGCTCGAGGCCGCGGGGCGTCTCTCCCGGGCCGTCGCGACCGTCAGCGACGCCGCACCGCTGGCTGGCGGCGGGCTCCGGGTCACGCTCAGCGACGGATCCGTGCGCGAGGTCGGCTGGGTGGTGAACTGCACCGGTCCCCAGCTCGACGTGCGCCGGCTCGGCAACCCGCTGCTCGACGACCTGCTCCGGCCGCGGGCCGGTGGCGCCCTGGCCGACGCGGCGACCGCGGGCATGGGCTTCCGCACCACCGAAGGTCGCCTCCTGAACTCCGACGGCACCACCGATGCCCCGATCTGGACGCTCGGCGCACTGCGCCGCGGGGAGCTGTGGGAGTCCACTGCCGTGCCCGAGATCCGCACCCAGGCGCTCACGGTCGCCACCGCGGTGCTCGACGAGGTCGCACCCCTGCCGCGCAAGCTCGCCGACGGTCGCACGGTCAGCGGCCACCACCCGGTGGCACGTCCGCGCGACCCGCTCGGGCTGCCGATCTCGACCACCGCGGAGTCCGCGACGCTGTTCAACGCCGGGCTCGAGCGCGTGATGCGGATGCAGGACGGTGCCGAGACGTTGCTGCGCGAAGCCGTCGCGAGCGACCCCGACTTCGCGCTCGGGCACGCTGCGCTCGCGATGCTGGGCCACGAGGCCGGTGCGGACGCCGACGTCGCAGCCAGCCTGGAGGAGGCGCGCCGGGCGGTGCGCAAGCGCGGCGACGACCGCGAGCGCAGCCTGGTCGACGTGGTCGCGCGGCGGGTGCGCGACGTGCGGAACTCCGGCGCGCAGGCGCTGATGAACCACATCGCCAGCTACCCGCGCGACGTGCTCGCGGTCTCCGCGGCCGTGCCGACGATCGCCTTCTCGGGGGTCGTCGACATCCAGCAGGAGGCGTGGGACCTGGTCGAGGGTCTGGCCCCGGCGTACGGCGACCACTGGTGGTACATCTCGCTGCTCGCCTTCACCCGCCAGGACCAGTCCCGCTTCGACGAGGCGGGGCTGCTGGCCGAGAGCGCGCTGTCGTGCGAGCCGTCCTCGGGCCACGCGGTGCACGCCCAGACCCACGTCCTCTACGAGACCGGCCAGCACCAGGCCGGCCGCGTCTGGCTGGACCACTGGGTCACCGAGTCCGGGAGCTCGGCCAGCCACCGGGCCCACTTCTCGTGGCACGCCGCGCTGCACGAGCTGGCCCTGGGAGACACCGAGGCGGTCCGCCAGCGCTACTACTCCCAGCTCGCCCCGCCGGCGGTGACCGGCGTCCGGGCGCTGGTGGACTCGGCCTCGCTGCTCTGGCGCTGGCGGATGGCTGTGACCGGGTGGGACGACGCGGAGACCGCGCCGCCGCCGGTGGAGTGCGTCCTCGAGGCGGTCGGACCGGAGCTGCTCACCGCCCCGCAGACGCCCTTCGTGGCGCTGCACGCGGCGATCGCGCTGGCCGCCGCCCACGACGACGCCGGGCTGGCGGGACTGCGCCACCACTGCTCCTCCTCGGGCGATCCGACGCTGCGCCAGGTCGTGGCCCCCGTGTGCGACGCGCTCCTGGCCGTCGGCGCCGGCGAGTGGGGAACCGCCTGGAGGCTCCTGGACGACGTGCGTCCGGTCCTGGTGAAGGTGGGCGGCTCGGCGGCGCAGCGCGAGATCATCGAGGAGACGATGCTCTTCTGCCTCCTCAACGACGGGCAGTCCGAGCGCGCGCTGGCGGTGCTCGACGGACGCCTGGGACGCCGGGAGTACCCGGTCGATGCCCGCCGTCGCCTGGTGCTGGCGGGGCGCTGAGCAACCTCGGCGACGGGCTGGCCGGTCCGCTGCCCGGTTTGCCCCGTTCGGGCCGCACGTGGCCCTCCTCACCGTGTCCGGAATGAAACACGGCCCCCACGGGCAGCCTGCTCCTGGCTAGGATCACCCGACTGCCGGGGTCTGCCACCGTCCCCGGAGCCATGAGACGAGGAGTCACGCAGTGATCATCGGAGTCATCAGGGAGGCGCGCCCGGGGGAGACCCGGGTGGCGGGCACGCCGGCGAGCGTCGCGCAGCTGATCAAGCTGGGCTACGACGTGGTCGTGGAGTCGGGTGCCGGTGAGGCGTCCAGCTTCACCGATGCGGCCTACACCGAGGCCGGTGCGAGCATCGGGGACGCGCTCGGCGCCGATGTCGTCTTCGGCGTGAACGCGCCCAGCAGCGCCCAGCTGGACGGCTTGCGGGAGGGCGCGACCCTGGTCAGCCTGCTCTCCCCGGCGCTGGACCCCGACCTGGTCGACGACCTGGCGCGCCGTCCGATCACCGCGATGGCGATGGACGCGGTGCCGCGCATCTCGCGCGCCCAGTCCCTCGACGTGCTCTCCTCGATGGCCAACATCGCCGGCTACCGCGCCGTGGTGGAGGCCGCCCACGTCTTCGGCCGGTTCTTCACCGGCCAGGTCACCGCAGCGGGCAAGGTCCCCCCGGCCAACGTGCTGGTCGTCGGGGCCGGTGTCGCGGGCCTCGCGGCGATCGGTGCCGCCGGTTCGCTCGGCGCGGTGGTCAAGGCCACCGACCCGCGCCCCGAGGTCGCCGACCAGGTGAAGTCCCTGGGCGGGGCGTACCTCTCGGTGGAGTCGGCCGACGTCGAGGTGTCCTCGACCGGTTACGCCAAGGAGATGAGCGAGGACTACAACACCCTCGCCGCAGCCCTGTACGCAGCGACCGTGCCCGAGATGGACATCGTCATCACCACCGCGCTGATCCCGGGCAAGCCGGCACCGCGCCTGATCACCGCCGAGATGGTGGCCTCGATGAAGGCCGGCAGCGTGATCGTGGACATGGCCGCGGCCAACGGCGGCAACGTCGAGGGCACCGTGCCCGGTGAGGCCACGGTGACCGCCAACGGCGTCACGATCATCGGCTACACCGACCTGGCCGGTCGGCTGGCCGCGCAGGCCAGCCAGCTCTACGCCACCAACCTGGTCAACCTGATGAAGCTGATGACCCCGGAGAAGGACGGCGTGCTCGTCCTGGACTTCGAGGACGTCGTGCAGCGCGCGATGACCGTCGTACGGCACGGCGAGCTGACCTGGCCGCCACCGCCGGTGCAGGTCTCCGCCGCGCCGCCGGCACCGGCCGCCGAGCCGGCCCCGCCGGCCGAGCCGAAGGCCCAGCTCACCACCGCCGCGAAGGTGGGCCTGGTGCTCGGCGCGATCGCGATCTTCGGGCTCGTCAACGCACTCGCCCCGACCGAGGAACTGCGCCGGCACTTCACCGTGCTGATGCTCTCGATCGTGATCGGCTACTACGTCATCGGCAAGGTGGCGCACGCGCTGCACACGCCGCTGATGTCGGTGACCAACGCCATCTCCGGGGTGGTCGTGGTCGGCGCGCTGGTCCAGATCAACTCCCGGGACACCGCCGTGCTGATCCTCTCCACGGTGGCCGTCCTGCTTGCCTCGATCAACATCTTCGGTGGCTTCGCGGTCACCCGACGCATGCTCGCCATGTTCAGCAAGGGGAACTGAGAAGATGACCGTGTTGAGCCTGAGCATCGTCTCCACCACCGGCGCGGCGTACATCGTCGCCTCGCTGCTCTTCATCCTGGCCCTGGCCGGACTGTCACGGCACGAGTCGTCACGCAGCGGCCTGACCTACGGCATCGTCGGCATGGGTGTCGCGCTGCTGTTCACGGTCATCGCCGCGATCCACGACAACTCCGACTACGGCAAGACAGCCGCGATCCCGCTGATGCTGGTCGCGATCGCCGCCGGCGCGGCCATCGGGCTGTGGCGAGCGAAGATCGTCGAGATGACCGGCATGCCCGAGCTCATCGCGGCGCTGCACTCCTTCGTCGGTCTGGCCGCGGTGCTCATCGGCATCAACGGCCACCTCGAGGGCTCGGGCGAGACGCTGCCCAGCCTGGTCAACATCCACGAGGCCGAGGTCGCGATCGGCATCTTCATCGGCGCGGTCACCTTCACCGGCTCGATCGTGGCGAACCTGAAGCTGTCGGGGAGGATGAAGTCCGACCCGCTGATGCTGCCGGGCAAGAACCTGATCAACCTCGGCTCGCTGGTCGTGTTCGGTGTCCTGACGGTGATCTACGTCAGCGGTCACCAGGGTGACTCGCTCCAGAACGTCGTGCTGGTGCTGCTCACCGCCCTCGCGCTGGCGCTCGGCCTGCACCTGGTCGCCTCGATCGGTGGTGGCGACATGCCGGTCGTGGTCTCGATGCTCAACAGCTACTCCGGCTGGGCCGCGGCCGCCTCGGGCTTCCTGCTCGGCAACGACCTGCTGATCGTCACCGGCGCGCTCGTCGGCTCCTCGGGTGCCTACCTGTCCTACATCATGTGCAAGGCGATGAACCGCTCCTTCATCTCCGTGATCGCCGGTGGCTTCGGCATCGCGGCACCGTCGGGGGACGAGAAGGACTACGGCGAGCACCGCGAGGTCAACGCCGACCAGGCCGCCGAGCACCTCTCCGGTGCCTCGAGCGTGATCATCACGCCGGGCTACGGCATGGCGGTCGCGCAGGCCCAGTACGGCGTGGCCGACCTGACCCGCAAGCTGCGTGACAAGGGCGTGGAGGTCCGCTTCGGCATCCACCCGGTCGCCGGCCGCCTCCCGGGCCACATGAACGTGCTCCTGGCCGAGGCGAAGGTGCCCTACGACATCGTCCTGGAGATGGACGAGATCAACGAGGACTTCGCCGAGACCGACGTCGTCCTGGTCATCGGTGCCAACGACACCGTGAACCCGGCCGCGGCCGAGGACCCGACGAGCCCGATCGCGGGCATGCCTGTGCTGACGGTGTGGGAGGCGAAGAACGTCATCGTCTTCAAGCGCTCGATGGCCTCGGGGTACGCCGGAGTCCAGAACCCGCTCTTCTTCCGGGAGAACTCCGCGATGCTCTTCGGCGACGCCAAGGACCGCGTCGAGGACATCCTGCGGGCGCTGTAGCCCTGTCCGGTTCGTCCGGGCGGACGGCTGCCTTTCCTGGCCGGATGCCCTAGACTGGGAGCGCAACGACACGCCGAGCTGCGGCGCTCCCGGTCCGCCGGACGCCGCTCCCGCCGCTCCAAGCGGCCGGCACAGACCGTCTCGGGGAAACCCGCGTGTCGTGCATAGCGCGTCCCGTCGGGACGCACCGAGCGCCTCCGGGCGCTGGAAAGGTGATGCTTGTGGCTCGACAGAGCCAGCGCCGCCAGGGCGCTCGCCGTACGACGACCCCTCCCCAGGGCCGCGCCCGCAACCACGACGACCGCGGGCTCATCCCGCAGCTCGCGCGTGCGGTGCGCGAGGTGGAGGCGGCCGTGCAGCGGCGCTCGGTCGCGCCCTCGACCCGGACGAAGTTCCAGGTGATCGCCCTCCTCGTGCGTGAGGAGCGCAACCGGATCAAGACCGACCCGGAGCTCTCGGAGGGCAAGCGCGGCGAAGAGCTCAAGCGCCTCGACGGCATCGCCACCATCCTGGCCCAGACGGCGGCGCGCGACACCGCGCTGTTCAGCCTGCTGGGCGACGACGCGATGGTCACCGACGCGGCGAAGAACCTCATCAAGGAGATCAAGGCCGCCGGTGGCCTCGAGGTCCTCGACGAGGACGAGGAGGTCGAGCCCGAGACCGAGGTCAAGACGGACGCGCCCACCGAGCGCCGCGTCATCCCGGCCGCCGTGCGGGCCCGTCAGCTCGCCAACCCGTTCCTGGTCCCCGACTTCACCGCCGCGCAGCGCTCCCGCCCCCGGCACAGCGAGCTGGCCCGCTGGGAGCTGCTCGGACCACTGTTCCGCTCCTTCGAGGAGGCCGACTCCGGGGCGCCTGCGTGCATGGCGCTCCCCGCCGCCGGTCCGGTCAAGGTCCCCGACGGCCTGGAGCTGATGCAGCACCAGTCGCGCCTGGTCTCCGCTGCGGCCGCCGGGCACCGCACCTTCCTGCTCGCCGACGAGCCAGGTCTGGGCAAGACCGCCCAGGCACTGCTGGCCGCCCAGGCGGCGAAGGCCTACCCGCTGCTGGTCGTGGTGCCCAACGTCGTGAAGACGAACTGGGCCCGTGAGGCCGAGCGCTGGACCCCGCGGCACAAGGCGACCGTGATCCACGGCGACGGCGACACGATCGACGGCTTCGCCGACATCATCATCGTCAACTACGAGGTGCTCGACCGGCACGTCGGCTGGCTGCAGGACATGAATTTCCGCGGCATGGTGGTCGACGAGGCGCACTTCATCAAGAACAAGTCCTCCCAGCGCTCCCAGCACGTGCTCGAGGTCGCCGAGAGCATCCGGCGCCGGATCGGCAGTCCGCTGCTGATGGCCCTGACCGGCACGCCGCTGATCAACGACATCGACGACTTCCGCGCCATCTGGCAGTTCCTCGGGTGGATCGACGAGAAGAAGCCGCTGGCCGCGCTGATGGACAGTCTCGAGGAGACCGGCCTGACGCCGCTGGACCCGGGCTTCTTCCCCAACGCCCGCCGCTCGGTGATCGAGATGGGCATCGTGCGGCGCCGCAAGATCGACGTCGCCTCCGACATCCCGGCCCGCCGCATCGCCGACATCCCCGTCGAGCTCGACGGTGAGCTCGGCCGCTCGATCCGCGACGCCGAGGCCGAGCTGGCCCGGCGCCTGGTCGAGAAGTACGACAGCGCGCTGGCCACCCGCCGCGAGGGCTCCGTGGTCGAGGGCATCGACCACGACCTCGTACGCCGCGTCGCCGGCTGGGAGCGCGAGGACTCCGACACCAGCACGGGTGAGAACGTCTTCGGCCTCATGCGCCGCATCGGCCAGGCCAAGGCCACCCTCGCCGCCGACTACACCGCCCAGCTGGCGCGCAACGTCGGCAAGGTCGTCTTCTTCGCCAAGCACATCGACGTGATGGACGTGGCCCAGGAGACCTTCGCCAAGCGCGGCCTGAAGTACGCCTCGATCCGGGGCGAGCAGACCACCAACGTCCGCGAGCGCAACATCAAGTCCTTCCTCGAGGACCCGGACGTCGCGGTGATCGTCTGCTCGCTGAGCGCAGCCGGGGTCGGCATCAACCTGCAGGTGGCCTCCAACGTCGTTCTCGCCGAGCTGTCGTGGACCGATGCCGAGCAGACCCAGGCGATCGACCGCGTCCACCGCATCGGCCAGGACCAGCCGGTGACCGCGTGGCGCGTGATCGCCGCGCAGACCGTGGACACCCGGATCGCCGAGCTGATCGACTCCAAGGCCGGGCTCGCCGCCCGCGCGCTGGACGGGTCGGACGCCGACGTCGTCTCCTCGGTGGACCTGCAGCTCGAGGCGCTGGTCTCCTTGCTCACCGACGCGCTGGAGAAGCGCGGCTGAGGCTCGGCGGGACGAGGCTCAGGCCGAGGGGGCCGGATCGGTCGCCGTGATCGGCTCGGGCGGCTCGCTGACCATCGAGGGCACCGGTGGCTCGACCTCGGCGGGTCGGCCCTCGGGATCCT
>JBJMIO010000078.1:0-30210 GCA_045806765.1 Marmoricola sp. | reverse complement strand
CGGCCGCGATCCGGAACATCTCCCGGACCAGGTCGATCCCGGTGACCTCCTCGGAGACGCAGTGCTCGACCTGGAGACGGGTGTTGACCTCGAGGAAGGAGATGGTGCCGTCGGCGGCGACCAGGAACTCGCACGTCCCGGCGCCGACGTACCCGGCCTCGCGCAGGATCGCCTTGGAGGACTCGTAGAGCCGGGCTACCTGGTCGTCGGTGAGGAACGGTGCTGGGGCCTCCTCGACCAGCTTCTGGTGCCGGCGCTGCAGCGAGCAGTCGCGGGTCGAGATGACCACGACGTTGCCGTGCTGGTCGGCCAGGCACTGGGTCTCGACGTGGCGCGGCCGGTCGAGGAACTTCTCGACCAGGCACTCGCCGCGGCCGAAGGCGCTGACGGCCTCGCGGACCGCCGACTCGTAGAGCTCGGGGATCTCCTCGAGGGTGCGCGCGACCTTGAGACCACGTCCACCGCCTCCGAAGACGGCCTTGATGGCGACCGGGAGGCCGTGCTCCTTCGCGAACGCGACGATCTCGTCGGCGTCCTTGACCGCGTCCTTGAGGCCGGGCGCGAGCGGTGCGCCGGCGGCCAGCGCGATCTGCTTGGCCTTGGCCTTGTCGCCCAGGCCCTCGATGGCGGCCGGCGACGGGCCGATCCAGATCAGACCGGCGTCCAGCACGGCCTGGGCGAACTCGGCGTTCTCGGCCAGGAAGCCGTAGCCCGGGTGAACCGAGTCGGCACCCGACTCCTTGGCGGCGGCGATGATCTTCTCGATCACCAGGTAGGAGTCGCCCGGCGTCGAGCCGTTGAGCGAGTACGCCTCGTCGGCGAGCCGGACGAAGAGGGCCTCGCGGTCGGGCTCGGCGTAGACCGCGACGCTGCCGATGCCGGCGTCCTTGCACGCCCGGATGACCCGGACGGCGATCTCACCGCGGTTGGCGATCAGAACCTTCTGCAACGGGCGGATCGTTACCGATTCGTGGGGCACGCTCAACTCCTGAAGTCTCTGAGGATCTTTCGGGAGTCTAGGGGGCTCTCGCGCCCGCGCGTGCGCGGGTCCCAGGTTCTAGGACCCGCTGCTAGGAGCCGCTTCTAGGATCCGGGCCGGTAGACCATCAGGAAGACGATCGCGGCGAAGAGCAGGGCGACCACGCCGCCCGAGGCGGCCACCTTCGCGGTCAGCGCCTCGACACTGCTGCCGCCCTCGAGTAACCCGGTCGCCTTCGTCAGTGCCGGCGCGGTGACGCCGAGAGCGACACCGACCGCGGCAAGCCACAGCAGCATCGAGAGCCAGATCCAGGTGTCGCCGAAGTCGGCCGTGGTCTGGTGGGTGTAGTAGCTCTTCGAGCTCATCAGCCCGAAGCCGAGGACCACCACCACGCCGGATACGTAGGAGTACAGCGTCACGGTCCGGGCTGCGGCAGCGGTGGCCTTCGCGTCCGCGGTGCGCAGGCCGCGCGAGGCCGTGGTCGCGGCATGGACGAGGGGGCCGACGGCGAAGATCGCGGCCAGCACGTGCAGGGCGAGGAGGATGCGGAACACGCGCTCAGGCTACGCCCCCGACGAGGAGCCCCCGCCGAGGATCTCGGACTCGGTCACGACGTGCAGGTTGGCCGGTGCCGGTGACGGCTTCTTGCCGTCGAGCACCGCGACCAGACGCTCGAGCGCGATCGAGCAGATCTTGTCGGCCTCCGGCTTGATGTCGTTGCCGAAGGAGACGAAGCCGACCAGCGTGATGTCGTTGCCGACCTGGATCGCGGACATCCGGATGCCGAACGGGAAGGTCAGGCCCTGGGTGGTGCCGGTGCCGGAGGCGGTCATGTTGACCTGCCGGGTGGCGCCGGGGCCCGAAGTGGTCTCGTCCGTGGTCACCGTGAGCTTCACGTGGAAGCCGTCGGTGTCGGTGGCGTCGACCGAGGTGCACCCGTCGACCGCCGCCTTGAACTTGGTCAGGATCGAGGCCGCGGTGTCGGCGGTGGCGAAGCTGCCCACCTTGCTGAACACCGCCGGTACGCCGATCTCGGAGTCGGCCGCGTAGTCGGTCTCCTTGCTCCGCGGCGCCTTGATCTTGTTCTTGTCCAGCGAGTCGAGTCCCTCGAGGCAGCCGAAGTTGGTCTTGCTGTTGTCGTCGGGGGAGCTGTCGACCTTGAAGCCGGTGCCGAGGTCCTCCAGCGCGATCACGCTGGTCGCGACCTGGCCGGCCGTCATGACCTTGGTCGTGCTGCCGCCGCTGCTGCCGCAGCCGGTCAGCGCCGCACCGAGGGCGAGGGTCAGGGCAGTGGTGGAGAGGATTCGGGTCCGCACGGCGACGAGCCTAGGGATCCGGACCGGCTGGGTCTAGTTAACAAACGTTAACCCGGATCGGTACGATGTCGCCATGAGTCTTGTCCTGACCCCCGAGCTCGAACAGTTCCGGCGTACCGTGCGCGACTTCGCCGAGAAGGAGATCGCGCCGCACGCAGCCCGGTGGGACCGCGAGCACCACTTCCCGATCGACGTCGTGCACAAGATGGGCGAGCTGGGCCTCTTCGGGCTCACCGCCCCCGAGGAGTTCGGCGGCGCCGGGCTCAGCGGCGAGGACGGCGGCTTCACCAGCCTGTGCATCGCGATCGAGGAGATCGGCCGGGTCGACCAGTCGATGGGCGTCACGGTCGAGGCCGGCGTCGGCCTGGGCATCAACCCGATCCTGACCTTCGGCAACCAGGAGCAGAAGGAGCAGTGGCTCCCCGACCTGGTGGCCGGGCGCACGCTGGCCGCCTTCGGCCTCACCGAGCCGGGCGCGGGCTCGGACGCCGGCGCGACCCGGACCAAGGCCGAGCTGCGTGAGGGGGAGTGGGTGCTCAACGGGTCCAAGCAGTTCATCACCAACTCCGGTTCCGCGATCACCTCGGTGGTCGCGATCACCGCGCGCACCGGCACCACCACGACCGCCTCGGGCGAGGAGCGTGCCGAGATCTCCGCACTGCTCGTGCCCGCCGGCACGCCCGGCTTCGTGGCCGAGAAGGCCTACGACAAGCTCGGCTGGCACGCCTCGGACACCCACCCGCTGTCCTTCGAGGACGTGCGCCTGCCCGAGGCGAACCTCCTGGGCGCCCGCGGCCGCGGCTACGCGCAGTTCCTGGCCACCCTGGACGACGGCCGGGTCGCGATCGCCGCCCTCGCGGTCGGCCTGATCCAGGGCTGCCTGGACGAGTGCGTCCGGTACGCCGGGGAGCGCACCACCTTCGGCGTCCCGATCGGGCGCAAGCAGGGCGTGGCCTTCCAGATCGCCGACCTGCAGGTCATGCTCGAGGCCAGCCGCGCGCTGACCTACCAGGCCGCCGCCCTGAAGGACCGCGGCGCACCGCTGGCCGAGTTCAAGCAGGCCGCCTCGATCGCCAAGCTGTACGCCACCGAGTCCGCGGTCTCCGCGACCCGGATCGCTACCCAGGTCTTCGGCGGCTACGGCTTCATGGAGGAGTACCCGGTGGCCCGCTTCTACCGCGACGCCAAGATCCTCGAGATCGGGGAAGGCACCTCGGAGGTCCAGCGCATGCTGATCGCGCGTGGCCTCGGTCTGCCAGTCGAGTGAACAAGCGTCCGGGCGGGCGGCTAGGGTCCTGCACATGAGGCTCTTGGTCACCGGTGGCGCCGGATTCATCGGCAGCCACTACGTGCGCACGGTCCTCGCCGGCGCGTGGGGCGGCCCCGAGCCCGAGGGTGTCGTGGTGCTCGACAAGCTCACCTACGCCGGGAACAGGGACAACCTCGCCCCGGTCGCCGAGGATCCGCGGCTCGAGCTCGTGGTCGGCGACATCTGCGACCGCGAGCTCGTCGACAGCCTCGTGGGCCGCGTCGACGCGGTGGTCCACTTCGCCGCCGAGAGCCACGTGGACCGCTCGATCCTGGGCGCCCGCGACTTCGTGATGACCAATGTCGTCGGCACCCAGACCCTGCTCGACTCGTGCCTGGCGATCGGCGTGGACAAGTTCGTGCACGTCTCGACCGACGAGGTCTACGGCTCGATCGCCGAGGGCAGCTGGGACGAGGAGGAGCCCCTGCTCCCGAACTCGCCGTACTCGGCCTCCAAGGCCTCCAGCGACCTGATCGCGCGTGCGTACTTCCGCACCCACGGGGTACCCGTGGCGATCACCCGCTGCTCGAACAACTACGGGCCCTACCAGTACCCGGAGAAGGTCATCCCTCTCTTCGTCACCAACCTGGTCGACGGACTCAACGTGCCCCTGTACGGCGAGGGCACGAACGTCCGCGACTGGCTGCACGTCGACGACCACTGCCGGGGGATCCACCTGGTGCTGGAGAAGGGTCGCGCCGGCGAGACCTACAACATCGGCGGCGGCACCGAGCTGACGAACAAGGAGCTCACCGGGCTGCTGCTCGAAGCCACCGGGGCGGACTGGTCGCGCGTCGACCGCGTCGCCGACCGGCTGGGCCACGACCTGCGCTACTCCGTCGACATCTCCAAGATCGCAGCCGAGCTCGGCTACGCCCCGCAGGTGCCCTTCGAGCAGGGCCTGGCCGACACGGTCGCCTGGTACCGCGAGAACCGCGCCTGGTGGGAGCCCCTCAAGGCCCTCGCGGCAACGGGGCGCTGAGGTAGCACATGGGTCGGCGCCTGCGCAGGATCTCGGGAGAGGTCGCCCGTTTCTCGGCGGTCAACATCGTGGCCACTGCGGTGGCGCTGGTGATCTTCAACTGCCTGGTGCACGGCCTGACCGGCTGGTTCGACGGGCCGCTGCACGACCGCCCGCTGACCTCCTACCTGCTGGCCAACAGCGTCGGCATGTTCGTCAGCTACTACGGCGCCCGCTACTACGCCTTCCGGCACCGGCACGCAGCCGGGCCCGGAGGCGGCCTGCTGATCTACGTGGGGATCAACCTGCTCTCGTTCGTGATCCCGATCAGCTGCCTGTGGATCACCCGCAACGTCTTTCACTGGGACACGATCTACGCCGACAACATCTCCGGTAACGTGATCGGCGCGATCCTCGGCAACGTCTTCCGGTTCTTCGCCTTCCGGCGCTTCGTCTTCACCGGCCTTCCCGGGCCGGTGCACGAGGCCGTGCAGCCTCAGCGGTAGGCGTCGAGCTCGAGGAGCTGGAGGAGGTACTCGCCGTACCCGGACTTGGCCAGCGTCTCGCCGCGGGCCCGCAGCTCCTCGTCGCTCAGGAAGCCCTGGCGCCAGGCGACCTCCTCGGGCGCACCGACCTTCAGACCCTGGCGCTTCTCGACGGTGCGGATGTAGTTGCTGGCCTCGTTGAGGGTGTCGAAGGTCCCGGTGTCGAGCCACGCCGTGCCGCGCGGCAGCACCTCGACCTTGAGCCGGCCCTGCTCGAGGTAGTGCCGGTTGACGTCGGTGATCTCGTACTCGCCGCGGTCCGAGGGCTTGAGCCCCTTGGCGATCTCGATGACGTCGTTGTCGTAGAAGTACAGGCCGGGCACCGCGTAGTGGCTCTTCGGGTTGGCCGGCTTCTCCTCCAGGGAGATCGCGTTGCGGTTCTCGTCGAACTCCACGACGCCGTAGGCCTGGGGCTCGGCGACCCAGTAGGCGAAGACGGTCGCGCCGTCGACCTTCTGGATCTCCTTGAAGTCGCGGCCGAACGTCGGACCGTGGAAGAGGTTGTCACCCAGGGCGAGCGCGCAGGTGTCGGAGCCGATGAACTCCTCACCGATCGTGAACGCCTGCGCGAGCCCTTCGGGCTGCGGCTGCTGGGCGTAGGTGATGTCGATGCCGAAGCGGCTGCCGTCGCCGAGGAGCTCCTCGAAGCGCGAGGCCTCCTGCGGGCTGGTGATGATCAGGATGTCGCGGATGCCCGCCATCATCAGGGTCGAGAGCGGGTAGTAGATCATCGGCTTGTCGTAGACCGGGACCAGCTGCTTGCTGGTCACCAGGGTGATGGGGTGGAGACGGGAGCCGGTCCCTCCGGCCAGGATGATTCCGCGCATGGGCGCAAGTATCCCGTCTGGCCGACTACGCCGTGGCCGAGTTCGAAATCAACGCTGCGTCCAGAACTCGTGCCAGGCGAAGCCGAGCTCCTCGAGCATCAGGCGCAGCAGCGGCAGGCTGATGCCCACGACGTTGTGCGGGTCACCGGTGATCCCGGAGACGTAGGCGCCGCCGATCCCGTCGAGGGTGAAGGCGCCGGCGACCTCGAGGGGCTCGCCGGTGGCGACGTAGGCGTCGATCTCCTCGTCGCTGAGCATCGCGAAGCGCACCGCGGTCGCGGCCGAGCGGCCCAGCCAGACCTCGCGGTGGGTGTCCATCACGCAGTGGCCCGTGTGCAGCACGCCCTGGCGTCCGCGCATCTGGCGCCAGCGCTCGGTCGCGTCGGCGGCGTCGCGCGGCTTGCCGAGGATCTCGCCGTCCAGCTCGAGGATCGAGTCGCATCCGATCACCAGCGCCCGCGGGTGCGTCGCGGCCACGGCGACAGCCTTGAGCTGCGCGAGCTTGAGCGCGTACTCCGCCGGGTCGCCGAGCTCCACGGCCTCCTCGTCGACGCCGCTGACCACGACCCCGGGGTCGAGGCCGGCGGCACGCAGGGTGGCCAGCCGGGCGGGGGAGGCGGAGGCGAGGATCAGGCGGGGGCGCGTCACGCGCTCAGCGTAGTGGCGCGAGCGTGCGCAGGTCGGCGGTGAAGCGGCCGACGTCCTCGAGCGTTCCGAAGAACCGCCGGTCGCACTCCTCGACCACGACCACGGCGCGGTTCGCCAGCTCGACGCCGGTTTCGCTGGCCACCAGGGCGACCGCCCGGCCGTCCTCGGGGTGCGGCTCGCGGATCACGAGCCCGCGCTCGGCCAGGACCCGGACGACCTGCGAGGTCATCATCGGGTCGGTGGCCGCGTGCGCGGCCAGCTCCTTCTGGGTGACCGGCGCGTCGCCGAGCCAGGTCAGCGAGGCGAGCAGCACGAACTGCACGTGGGTCAGCCCGAACGGCTTGAGCGCAGCACGGATGGCAGCCTGCCAGTCGTTGGTGACCCGCCAGAGCAGCAGGCCCGGGCTCTCGCCGGCATCCGCGTGGCCGGTCGCGAGCTGGCTCACGCGGCTGTTGCGCTCGCGGCCGCGTCGAGCCGGTCGAGGTCGGGCTGCAGGCTGGCGGCGAGGTCCTTGCCCAGGATCATGTTCCAGACCCGCGCCAGCGGACCGTCGAGGGAGACGGTGACCTCGACGCGGGTGCCGTCCTCCAGGCGGGTCACGCGGTGGTCGAAGGACAGCCGGGCGCCGAGGAGCCGGGAGACGTCGAGGAAGCGGTCCTCGGTGAGCTCGTCGACGACGAAGCGGACCTTCGGGCCGCCCTGGGGCTTCAGGGTGCCGGTGGCGCCCTGCGCGAACGGGCCGTCGAGGCGGACCCATTCGGTGTCGGTGTTCCACTCCGGCCAGGTCTCCATGTCGGCCCAGCGGTCGAAGAACGCCGAGGCGGGAGCGGTCGAGGTGATCGTGGCGGAGGCGATGTGGATGCTCATGGGAATTAGTATGCGCGCTTACTATATAGATGTCAAGAGGCAGTTCTCGGATTCATCGGGGGAGCCTCAGCGCGGCAGGCGGCTGGCGCGCCAGCCGCCCGGACCGTGCGGGTGTGCCGGGCGCATCCGCCGCGCCTTGGAGGACCAGGCCTTGGGGGGCGCCGGCGTCGCCGGAGCCTCGCCACCGAGGCTGGCGAAGACGGCCACGATGGCCGCCACCTCCTCCGGGGTGGCGTCCGGGGTGACGATCGTGAGGACCGGTGCTGCCGGCTCCTCGCTCACAGCGGGATGTTCCCGTGCTTCTTCGGCGGCAGCGTCTCGCGCTTGGAGGCCAGCAGCCGCAGCGCCCGGACGATCTCGACGCGGGACTCGTGCGGGGCGATGACGGCGTCGACGTACCCGCGCTCGGCCGCGATGTAGGGGTTCGCCAGGGTGTCGTCGTACTCGGTGATGAGCTCGGCGCGCCGGGCCTCGACGTCGCCGCCGTCGGCCTCGACCTGGGCGAGCTCCTTGCGGTGGATGATGTTCGCCGCGCCGGAGGCACCCATGACCGCGATCTGAGCCGTCGGCCAGGCCAGGTTGATGTCGGCGCCGAGGTGCTTGGAGGCCATCACGTCGTACGCGCCCCCGTAGGCCTTGCGGGTGATCAGCGTGACCAGCGGGACGGTGGCCTCTGCGTAGGCGTAGATCAGCTTCGCGCCGCGGCGGATGATGCCGTTCCACTCCTGGTCGGTGCCGGGCAGGAAGCCGGGGACGTCGACCAGGGTGATCACCGGGATGTTGAACGCGTCGCAGGTGCGCACGAACCGCGCCGCCTTCTCCGAGGCGTCGATGTCCAGGGTGCCGGCGAACTGCATCGGCTGGTTGGCCACGATGCCGACCGAGGTGCCCTCCACGCGGCCGTAGCCGATCAGGATGTTCGGGGCGAAGAGTGCGCTGACCTCGAGGAACTCGCCGTCGTCGACGATCGCCTCGATGACCTCGTGCATGTCGTAGGGCTGGTTGGGCGAGTCCGGGATCAGCACGTCGAGCGCGCGGTCGCTCTCGCTGATCTCCAGGTCGGCCGCCTCGGGGTAGGACGGCGGCTCGTCGAGGTTGTTCTGCGGCAGGTAGCTCAGCAGGGCCTTGGTGTACTCGATCGCGTCGTCCTCGTCGGCACCCATGTAGTGGGCGTTGCCCGACTTGGTGTTGTGCGTGCGTGCGCCGCCGAGGTCCTCCATCGTCACGTCCTCGCCGGTGACCGTCTTGATGACGTCCGGGCCGGTGATGAACATGTTGGAGGTGCCGTCGACCATGATCGTGAAGTCGGTGACCGCGGGGGAGTAGACGTGACCGCCGGCGCAGGAGCCCATGATGAGGCTGATCTGCGGGATGACGCCCGAGGCGTGCACGTTGCGGCGGAAGATCTCGCCGTACAGGCCGAGGCTGACGACGCCCTCCTGGATGCGGGCGCCGGCGCCCTCGTTGATGCCGACGATCGGGCAGCCGGTCTTCATCGCGAGGTCCATGACCTTGGTGATCTTCTCGCCGTAGACCTCGCCGAGCGAGCCGCCGAAGATCGTGAAGTCCTGGGAGAACACGCAGACCTGGCGGCCGTCGACGGTGCCGAAGCCGGTGATGACGCCGTCGCCGTACGGGCGGGTCTTCTCCAGGCCGAACGCGGTCGAGCGGTGCCGGGCGAGCTCGTCGAGCTCGACGAAGGAACCCTCGTCGAAGAGCTTCTCGATCCGCTCGCGCGCGGTCATCTTGCCCTTCGCGTGCTGCTTCTCGACCGCCTTCTCCGAGGGGGCGTGCACGGCGAGGTCGATCCGGCGCTCCAGGTCGGCGAGCTTGCCGGCCGTGGTGTGGATGTCGATGTCCTCGGGCACCTCGGTGCCCTGCCCCGGAACTGCGCTCACGCTGACTCCTTCTCACGGGCCACGGGTGGCCCTCGATCCGATCCTGGGTCAATCTAGTGCCTGTGCCGACACCCGAATCCTCCTGGTCACCCCTCGAACCCGACGCGCTGGCCGACGCAGCGGGCCCGGGCTGGGCCGTGACCCTGCACGAGAGCGCCACCTCGACCAACGCGCTCGCCGCCGCGGCTCCGGTCGCCGACTCGATCGTGGTCGCCGACCACCAGACCGCCGGGCGCGGCCGGCTGGACCGGACCTGGGACACCCCGGCCGGCTCGGCGCTGACCTTCTCCCTGGTCGTCGACCCGGGCCTGCCCGACCACGACTGGCCGCTGCTGCCGCTCGCCGTGGCGCTCGCGGTCGCCGACGGCGTACGCCGCTCCGCCGACGTGCCAGCGGTGGTGAAGTGGCCCAACGACCTGCTCATCGGCGATGCGAAGGTCGCCGGGATCCTGCTCGAACGGGTCACCGGCCCGGACGGGAGGCCGCTGGCGATCATCGGGATCGGGATCAACGTCGGCCTCGCCCGCGAGGACCTCCCGGTGCCCACCGCGACCTCGCTGGCCATCGCCGGCTCCTCGGCCGACCGGCTCGCGGTCTTCGCCGAGGTGGTGCCCTCGCTGGCGACCGTGCTCGGCGCGCTGCGCGACGAGCCGCAGGCCGTGCTCGAGCGCTACCGCACCGAGTGCGACACGATCGGGCGCGAGGTCCGGGTCAGCCTGCCCGACGGCGAGGAGCTCACCGGCACCGCGACCGGGCTGGACCGCAGCGGACGGCTGCTGGTCGGCGACCGCGCCGTGGGCGCCGGAGACGTCGTGCACGTGCGCCCGGCGTGACATGATCCCTTCGTGGCGATCAACCCGAAGCAACTGAACCCCGGTGAGAAGGTCATCTTCTCCACGCGCACGCACGTCAAGGCCCTCGTCGCGCCGGCGCTGCTGCTGATCGTGGTCGCGGCCGCGGTCGGCTACTCGTTCAGCCAGATCGACTCGCACCGCAACATCTGGTGGACCGCGATCGGCGTCGTCGCCGTCCTCGTGGTGCTCTGGTGGTGCGTGCGGCCGTTCCTGACCTGGCTGACCGCCACCTACACCGTCACCGACCGCCGGCTGACCACCCACCAGGGCGTCATCTCGCGCTCGGGACACGACATCCCGCTGAGCCGGATCAGCGACGTCTCCTACGAGAAGGGGATCCTCGACCGGATCCTCGGCTGCGGGACCCTGGTCATCTCGGACGCGAGCGAGAAGGGCCGGGTGGCGCTTCCCGACGTGCCCGGCGTCGAGCAGAAGCAGCTGATGCTCTCCGACCTGCTGTACCAGGGCTCCAAGCACGATGACGGAACCTGAGGGACCCACGCCGGTCGATCTGAGCTTGGCTGACCTGGAGAACGCGATCCTCGGCGAGGCCCCCTCGCTGCGCGGCAGCGAGATCGCGGCCGCGACCGGGTTCACCGACGATGACGCACGCCGCCTGTGGCGTGCACTCGGGTTCCCCGACGCGGCCAACCAGGCCGCCTTCACCCACGGCGACCAGCGGGCTCTCGAGCTCGTCGCCGAGACAGTGGCGACCTCGGGGATCGACTTCGAGACCATGCTCCGCCTCACCCGGGCGATCGGGCACACGGTCTCCCGGCTCGCCGACTGGCAGATGGCGACGATCTCGACCGCCCTGGAGGAGTTCGCCGGGGCCGACCTGACCTCGACCGACGCGATGGCCTCAGCGCTGGCCCTGGTGGAGAAGCAGGTCCCGCACTTCGACGAGCTGCTCGTCTACGCCTGGCGCCGCCACCTCGCGGCCTCGGTGAGCCGCGTGGAGATGCTCGGTGCGAACGACGACGACCTGCACGTGCCGCAGGCGACCGTCGGTTTCGCCGACCTGGTCTCGTTCACGGCGCTGAGCAACGAGCTCGACGAGCACGAGATCGGCGAGCTCGTGGAGGTCTTCGAGACCCGGTGCTCCGACGTCATCGCCGACCACAACGGGCGCGTCATCAAGACCCTCGGGGACTCGGTGCTGTTCCTGGAGGCCGACCCGGTCCAGGCGATCGACATCGCGCTGGACATCATCGCGGTCATCGGCGGTGACGAGCGGCTGCCCGACGTACGGCTGGGGCTGGCGACGGGTCCGGTCATCCTGCGGATGGGCGACGTCTACGGGCCGCCGGTCAACCTGGCTGCGCGGTTCACCGCGGTGGCGCGGCGCAACCGGGTGATCATCGACCAGCGCACCGCCGACCTGCTGCCGCCGGCCGCCTTCGACACCCGGCCGCTGCCGGCGCGCCCGATCCGCGGGTTCGGTGACCTCGAGCCCTTCACCGTCCGGCGGACCCGCCCGCGGCACTGAGGGCGGCGTGCCGGGAACAAGGTGACGCCACTCACGGTTGGGCCCGGCATGACGAGTCTTGCCGCGCGCACCATCGCCGCCCTCCGCACCGAGCACGACACCCTGGCGGCCCTCGTGCCGACCCTGACCGACGACCAGCTCACGGGGCCCTCGGGTGCCAGCGAGTGGTCTTGTGCGCAGGTGCTCTCGCACCTCGGCAGCGGATCGGAGATCTCGCTGGCGAGCCTGCGCGGCGCGCTCGGCGAGGCCGAGCCGCCGGCTGACGACTTCAACCAGTCGGTCTGGGCCCGCTGGGACTCCTCCACCCCGCAGGAGCAGCGGGACGGGTTCCTCGAGCACAACCTCGCGCTGGTCAAGGCGCTCGAGGCGCTCAGCGACGAGCAGCACGCCACGTTGCAGATCAAGCTGGGCTTCCTGCCCGCGCCGATCTCGGTGGCCTCGTACGCCGGGATGCGGCTCAACGAGGTGGCCCACCACGGCTGGGACGTCCGGGTCGCGGGCGATGCCGGCGCCGGCCTGCTCGGGACCAGCACCGACGTGCTGCTCGACCACGTCTCGGGCGACCTCGGCTTCCTGCTGGGCTTCATCGGCAAGGCCGACCTGGCCCCCGAGCACGTCGTGCTCGACATCGGCAGCTCCTACCGGGTCCTGATCGACGACACGATCGGCTTCGGCTCCGCGACCGACGAGCCGACCGCGACGTTCACCGGTGCTCCCGAGGCGGCGCTCCGGCTGCTCTTCGGCCGCCTGGGCCCGGCGTACACGCCCGCGGGCGTCGAGGTGGTCGGCAACATCACGCTCGACGAGCTGCGCGCGGTCTTCCCGGGCTTCTAGACGATGCCGGCCTCGACGGCGGGCTCGCGGTAGGCGCGTGCCAGCGACGCGGTGGTCTCGTGGGCGTTGAGCCCCGAGGGGTTCGGCACGACCCAGAGCACCGCCCCGCCGAACGTGCCGGGCTGGCGACCGGGCGTCGCTGCCGGCACCTTGAAGGCTGTCCGGTACGCCGTGATGCCGGCGATCGCGACGACCTTCGGACGGCGCTCGGCCACGAACGCCTGCAGCCGCTGACCGCCCTCGCGCAGCTCGGCGGAGCTGAGCTCGTCGGCCCGCGCGGTCGCCCGGGCCACGATGTTGGTCAGGCCGAGGCCGCGGGAGGTGAAGTGCTCGCGGTCCTCGGGCGTCATCCCGGTCGAGGGGTTGATCGGCCGGGTGATGATCCCCGCGCCGAGGAGCGCGGGGTAGAAGCGGTTGGCGGGGTGCGCGAAGTGCGTCTGCACCGCCGCGGTCCACAGGCCCGGGTTGATGCCCACGAAGAGCAGGCGCAGGTCCGCGCCGATCAGGTCGGGGACCTCGGTGTCGCGGAAGGCGTCCAGCTCGGCCCGGGTGAATCTCTGCACGGCTGCAGCCTAGATAGGCTCGGTCCGTGACGGACGAGCTGGCACCCAGGGTCGCGGTGATCGGCGGCGGACAGCTGGCGCGGATGATGGCCGAGCCCGCCGCGGCGCTCGGCATCCCGCTGCGCCTGCTCGCCGAGGCCGAGGGAGTCTCGGCGGCCCAGGTGATCGTGGACCACGAGGTCGGGGACCACACGAACCTCGACGACCTGCGCCGGATCACCAAGGGCTGCGTCGCGGTCACCTTCGACCACGAGCACGTCCCGACCGAGCACCTGCACGCCCTGGAGGCCGACGGGCTCGCCGTACGGCCGGGCCCCGAGGCGCTGGTGCACGCGCAGGACAAGGGCGTGATGCGCGAGGTGCTCGGCGGGCTCGGCGTGCCGTGCCCGCGCAACGCGATCGTCGGCGACGTCGCCGAGGTCGAGGCGTTCGGTCTGCCGTGCGTGCTGAAGACGACCCGCGGCGGGTACGACGGCAAGGGCGTCTGGTTCGTCCGGACCGTCTCGGACTGCGCCGAGGCGTTCGAGAACGCTGGGCGCACGGGCGTCAGGATCCTCGCCGAGGAGCTCGTCGACTTCCGCCGCGAGCTCTCCGCCCTGGTCGCGCGCTCGCCCTCGGGCCAGGTCGCCGCCTGGCCGGTGGTGGCCTCGGAGCAGCGCGACGGCATCTGCCGCGAGGTGATCGCCCCGGCGCCGGACCTGGACCCCGACCTCGCCGTCGAGGCGCAGCAGATCGCCATGCGGATCGCCGGTGAGCTCGGCGTGACCGGTGTGCTCGCGGTCGAGATGTTCGAGACCAACGACGGCCGCGTCCTGGTCAACGAGCTGGCGATGCGCCCGCACAACACTGGTCACTGGACCCAGGACGGCTCGGTGACCTCGCAGTTCGAGAACCACCTGCGCGCGGTGCTCGACCTGCCGCTCGGTTCGCCGGACGCGCGGGCGCCGTGGACCGTGATGGTGAACATCCTCGGCGGCACCAGGAGCACCGGCCGCCTGTACGACGGCTACCCGCACGCGATGGCCCGCGACCCGCGGCTGCGCGTGCACCTGTACGGCAAGGAATTACGCCCTGGGCGGAAGGTCGGCCACGTCAACGCGTACGGCGACGACCTCGATGATTGCCTGGAGCGAGCCCGTCATGCAGCCGCATGGTTCGCGGGCGACCTGGGTGAGGAGAGCGAATGACTACGTCAGGTGGTGCGGTGCGCGTCGGCATCGTGATGGGCTCGGACTCCGACTGGCCCGTGATGAAGGACGCGGGGGAGGCCCTCGCCGAGTTCGGCATCGCGTTCGAGGCCGACGTGGTCTCGGCACACCGGATGCCCGAGGAGATGCTGACGTACGGCCGTGACGCGGCAGGCCGCGGCCTCGAGGTGATCATCGCCGGCGCCGGCGGTGCGGCCCACCTGCCCGGGATGCTCGCCTCGGTGACCCCGCTGCCGGTGATCGGTGTCCCGGTCCCGCTGAAGTACCTCGACGGCATGGACTCGCTGCTCTCGATCGTGCAGATGCCTGCCGGCGTCCCGGTGGCGACCGTCGCGGTCGGCAACGCGCGCAACGCGGGACTGCTGGCCGTGCGGATCCTGGCCTCGGGTGATGCCGGACTGCAGCAGAAGATGCTCGACTTCCAGGCTGCCCTGCGCGACACCGCGCACGAGAAGGGTGCCGCGGTGCGCGAGCAGGCGGCGGGGCCGCGCAAGCTCGGGTTCTGAGCCGGCTAGCCGCCGGGCGGATCCACCGGTCTCGGCGTGAGCTCCTCGCTGCCTTCGTGGTCGCGCAGGAACCGGTAGCCGTGCGGTGAGCGCCACAGGAAGGTACCGGGCTCGACCATCGTGTAGGTCCAGCCGCCGTGCGTCTTGAGGTTGTGGTGGTGCGGGCAGAGGTCGCCGAGGTTCTCCGAGTCGGTGGGGCCGCCGTCGTCGTACGCGATGGTGTGATCCTTCTGACAGCTGCGCGCGAGGCGAGTGCAGAAGGGGAAGACGCAGGTCTCGTCGCGCAGCTCGACGTGCTCCTGGATGCGGTCGGGGACCTCGTAGGAGTCGCTGGCCAGCGGCCGGTTGAGGTCGATGACCGGCTTGATCACGACGGTGACGTCGGGGCGGCCGCACCAAGTGGCGACCTGCTGCTGGGTCAGCAGGTGCCGTCCGCCGCCGTTCTCCACCAGCGCGGTGGCGTTGGTGGTGTCGGCGGGCAGGTGGACGTACAACGTGACCGGTCGCGCCGCCACGGGTGAGGAGCTCGCCTCGCCCCGGGCCAAGCGGCCCACGGCCAGCGCGCGGCGTACGTCGAGCGAGGCTTCGCAGCCGGCCTCGAGCAGCGCCCGGGCCTCCCGGTCCAGCGCCTCGTCGAAGTCCAGCGCGTCGGCAAGGTCAACCGCGCCGAAGAAGGTGCTGGTGCCGGTGAAGGAGACCTGGTGGTGGTTGACCATGACGCGCTGCTGGGTGTGCGCGTCGGCCAGGCTCTGCGCGTGCTCGGGCATGAAGGTCGCCAGCGTCTCGGCGATCATTTGCTCGGTCGCCCGGGCGCTGAGCTTGTGCGCCACCGCCGCGATCCGGCCGTCCAGGTCAGCAGCGGCCTCGGGGATCAGCGCGACGGTGTCCCGGGCGATCCGCCGTCCCTTCCACACCGGGAGCCGGCCGCTCTGGATCCTGGCGTAGACCCGCGGGAACCGGTGGGCCAGCTCCAGGGCATCGGCGAGGTAGGCGCGTCCGCCGTTGGTCGACATCCCGAGGACGGCCGCGAGCTCGGCCACGCACCCGTGCGCGACCATCGGGACGCCCTCGCCGCCCAGCGTGATCGGGGTGTTGCCCCAGGTCGCGGCCACGTCGACGTCGTCCACCTCGTGCAGGGCGCACCACTCGACCGCGGCCGCGAGCTTGCGCGCCTCGGCCGCCTCGGCATCGACCTTGGCCCCACGCGCGGCCGCGAGCACCCCGGCCTCCTCCAGCGTCTTCGCAGGCTTGCGCCGCGTCGGCGGAAGGTTCGGCGAAGGGAACTTCATGACGACGACGCTAGGCGCGACCACCGACACTTTTGTCCCGGAAAGAACTGCAGTGAGAAATTGGTGGAGAAAGTCCTAGCCCCGCTTGCGCCACTCGATCAACGGGCAGGTGTCCATCACCATCGGCAGCCCCGCGGCCTCGGCCCGCGCGAAGGCGTCCTCGTCGATCACCCCGAGCTGCAACCACACCGCCTTCGCGCCCACCTCGATCGCCTGGTCCACGAACTCTCCGGCCGACTCCGAGCGCCGGAAGACATCGACCACGTCGACCGGGAAGGGCACATCGGCCAGCGACGCGTAGCCCTGCTCGCCGAGGACGGTCGGCGCGTCCGGGTGGATCGGGACGATCCGCTTGCCCCGCCGCTGGAGCTGCGCAGCGACCTCGTACGCCGTGCGCGAGGGATTGCCGCAGAGCCCGACGACCGCCCACGTCTCCAGCTCGTCGAGCATCACGTCCACGTGCTCACGGCGCTGCCAGGAAGTACTCATGCAGGACTCAACAGCCTGACGGGCCCGGGGTGTTCCCGAGACGGAGATCACCTCGCACGCGGTTAACGCGCGTTCACCCCAGATTTACGATGGACCCCATGGATTCCGACTTCCCCCTGTACGGCCTCTCCGAGGAGCACCGCGAGATCCGCAAGGTGGTGCGCCAGATCGCGGAGAAGGAGATCGGGCCGTACGCCGCGATCGTGGACGAGGAAGCCCGGTACCCCGCGGAGGCCGCGGCAGCGCTGCTCGCCGCTGACTTCCACGCCCCGCACGTCCCCGAGGCCTACGGCGGTGCCGGTGCCGACGCGCTCGCGACCGTGCTGGTGATCGAGGAGGTCGCGCGGGTCTGCGTGTCCTCCTCCCTGATCCCCGCGGTCAACAAGCTGGGCTCGCTGCCGGTGCAGATCTCCGGCTCGGAGGAGCTGAAGGAGAAGTACCTCGGCAAGCTGGCGCGCGGTGAGGGCGGGTTCTCCTACTGCCTCTCCGAGCCCGACGCCGGCTCGGACGCCGGTGGCATGACGACCCGTGCCGTGCGCGAGGGCGACCACTGGGTGCTCAACGGCGTGAAGCGCTGGATCACCAACGCCGGGGAGTCGGAGTACTACACGGTGATGGCCGTGACGAACCCCGACTCGCGCACCCGCGGCATCTCGGCGTTCGTGGTCGAGAAGTCGGATGAGGGCGTCTCCTTCGGTGCGCCGGAGAAGAAGCTGGGCATCAAGGGCAGCCCGACCAAGGAGGTCTACCTCGACAACGTCCGGATCCCCGCGGACCGGATCATCGGGGAGGAGGGCACCGGTTTCGAGACCGCGATGCGCACCCTGGACCACACCCGCGTGACGATCGCCGCCCAAGCGGTCGGGGTCGCGCAGGGCGCGCTGGACTACGCCCTGGAGTACGCCCTGGAGCGCCAGCAGTTCGGCCGCTCGATCTCCGAGTTCCAGGGCCTGCAGTTCCTGCTGGCCGACATGGGCATGAAGATCGAGGCCGCCCGCCAGATGACCTACGCCGCCGCCGGCCGCTCCGAGCGCGGCGACACCGACCTCACCTTCTTCGGCGCTGCGGCGAAGTGCTTCGCCTCCGACGTCGCGATGGAGGTCACCACCAACGCCGTCCAGGTGCTCGGTGGCTACGGCTACACCCGCGACTACCCAGTCGAGCGGATGATGCGCGACGCCAAGATCACCCAGATCTACGAGGGCACCAACCAGGTCCAGCGGATCGTGATGGCACGCCAGCTGCTCGCCGGGGTCCAGGCCGAGCTCTGAGTCGGCTCAGGCGTCCGAGAGCGCTTCACGCCGGAACGTCGCGCTGCCGGTGAGCCAGCCTGCCGCAGCCGCCACGACCACGGCGACGCCGGTCCCGATCAGCGTCCAGATCCACACCTGGCTGGCGAACATGCCGTCGGTGCCGCGGAAGGACAGCACGGCCCACCCGCCGAGGAGGCCGACGAGCGCCGAGGGAACAGCGGCGGTCAGGACCGGGAACGCGAACTCGACGAGGTTGGCCGACCGCAGGACGCGGCGCGAGGTCCCGAGCGCCGCCAGTGCGGCCAGTGAGCGGCTGCGGGCCCAGCGACCCTCGAGGGCGGCGAGGACGAACGCGCAGGCGCTCAGCAGGACGCCCAGCGACGCGGCGGCGCGCACGGTCCCGGCCTGCTGCTCGTAGAGCGCGAACTGGTCCGCGTCCTTCAGGCCGCCGTCGAGCTTGGCATCCGGGAACGCGTGCACCAGCGCGGCCATGGTCCGTTCGTAGGAACCGTCGCTGCGGGAGACCCAGTAGGTCACCGTCCCGCTGTGCACGCGGCGGAGCCAGGGTGCGTCCCCGAGGGGGAACTTCAGGTCCCAGGTGACGTTGCCCGTCTCAGGGGCCGCCGCCGGGAGCGGCAGCGCGGCACCGCCCACCTTCAGCGTCTGCGCCGTACCGCCGCCGATGCCGCCGTGACCGCGCTGGAAGGTCGGCGTGCAGGTGCCCGGGTGGTTGAAGACGGTCTCGGCCTGGCGCAGGACGGCGGCGCAGTCGCCGACGACGACGTCGTAGGTACCCGCGGTCCCGTCGAGCGGCGCGTCCACGGTGTACGGGCCGCTCGGGAGCCGGGACGCCCAGTCGGCGGCGGAGCTCACCTCGTCGACGCTGAAGGAGATGCTCGCGGTCTCGGGGTCCCCGACCGCGCCGCGGTGCAGGGAGGCGATGAACGCCGCGCTCAGGCCCGCAAGCATCACCGCGCTCGCCACGAAGGCCACCAGGCGCCGGCTCGAGGGGAGCCGGAAGGCAGCGCCGTGCAGGCCGAGTGCGAGCGACGGCGCGACCCGTGGCGTGAGGGTCTCGGCGAGACGCGTGATCATCCACGGGACGCCGAGCACGACGCCGACGACGGCCCCGACGACGGCGACCGCGATGTACGCCGCGTAGCGGTCCGACGCCCAGGCCTGGGACGGCTGGGCCTTGCCGTGGAGGCTGACGACGACCAGGAACGCGACCGAGGGGAGCCCGACCACGGCCGCGAGGGCCGGCAGCAGCCGTTCGGTGCGACGGCCGCGCTCGGAGCGGGTCATCGAGGCGGCGGCGTGCATCGCGCGTCGGGCGATGCGCGAGACGGCGAGCACGGCGCTGACCGCGACCACCGCCAGCAGCGGCGTCCCGATCCGTCCCTGCTCGGGCCACCAGCGCACTCCGGCCAGGCCACTGGCTCCCAGCCTGCCCTGGACGGCGGCGTACGTAGCCTCCCCGAGCACCAGGCCGACCGCGGCGACCACGGACATCTCCCAGCCGTAGAGCCGGGCGGCGCGCGTCGGGCCCATGCCGGCGAGCCCGAGTGCGAAGGAGCGCCTGCTCCGGCTCACGGCCGAGAGCCGCAGGGCGGTGAGCAGGAACACGACCGCCGGGGTGAGCACCAGCAGGCCGACCTCGATGGCGAGCATCAGGACCGATCCCTGGTGCGGGACGGCATCGGCGTTGCCGAAGCCGGAGACGACCATCGCTGAGGACTTCGCGCTTCCCGCGTCGGCCGCCCCGGCGGTCGTCACGGCAGTGGCGGTGTAGGAGTACAGCTCGTCGGGTCCGGTGAGGCCGTGGTGGGTGATGCTCTCCGGAGCCAGCGTGCCCAGGGTCGCGGCGATGGTCGGGTCGTGCGCGGCGAGCCGGCGCAGCGCCGGGGAGGCGACCGTCGTCCCGGGCGCGGGCCAGTGGTCCAACCCGGGGGGCAGCGGCGAGTCAGCAGCGGCGCCGCTGACCGCGACGCGCGTCCACGGCCGGTCCCGCAGGGTCGCGGAGGTGGTGCTGAGCTGGAGGCCGCGGGCGTGCGCGTCGAGGTCGTACGTCGGCGCCCGGGCCACTTGGACCGCGTGCGCGTCCGAGGCGACGCGGGGCGCGGCGACGCCGACCAGCACGGCGAAGCAGGCGAGGCCGACGCCGAGCGCCATCGCAGCGAGCCGGACCACCTCGCGCGGCCCGGCGCCGATGATCAGCCGGACCGCCAGGCGCAGGTCAGACATGCCCGTCCACGATGACGCCGTCGAGCAGGGAGATGCGGCGCTCGAACCGCGCGGCGACGTCCGGGTCGTGGGTCACGGTGATGAGCAGCCCCTCGAGGGCGCGTACCTCGTCGATGAGCAGCCCGAGGACCACCTCGCGGTTCTCCTGGTCGAGGGCACCGGTCGGCTCGTCGGCGAAGACGACCAGCGGCCTGGCGACCACGGCGCGCGCGACCGCGCACCGCTGGGCCTGGCCGCCCGAGACCTGACCGGGCCGCCGGTCGGCGCTCGACCCGAGCCCGAGGCGGTCCAGCAGCTCGTCGACCCGCGTGGCCACCTCGCGCCGCGGCGTCCCGGCGAGCTGGAGGGGGAGGGCGACGTTCTGCCGCAGCGTGAGCTCCGGGACGAGGTCGGAGGACTGGAAGACGAAGCCGACGTTGCGCAGGCGCAGGTCGGACAGGGCGTCCGGCGACAGCTCGGTGAGCTCGGTGTCGAGCATCCGGACCGAGCCGCGCGCACCGCGCTCGAGCCCGGACAGGCTG
Source organism: Marmoricola sp. (assembly GCA_045806765.1). GTDB lineage: Bacteria > Actinomycetota > Actinomycetes > Propionibacteriales > Nocardioidaceae > Marmoricola. Next base: position 9,610 of record JBJMIO010000078.1, on the reverse strand, counting down.
TAGAGGAGACTCGTCTTCCCCGAGCCGGAGGGGCCGGTGATGGCGACCGTCTCCGGTCCGGGGAAGACGACCGACACTCCGCGAAGCACCTCGGTCGAGCCGTAGCTCAGCGTCAGCGCCTCGGCGCGAAGGATCTCTGTCATCTGGCTCGCGATCGGGTGGCTATGGCTTGGTCACCTTCTTGCAGTCGTCGCCGTACCAGTGCTCGCGGCAGGCCTGGAGCGAGATGGACTCGTGGTACAGCACGTCACCACGAGCGATGATGCACTTGTCGAAGGAGTAGGTGCCCTTCGAGTTCGCCTGGACGATCTTGGTCCAACCGTACCCGTCGACGGTGCTGTTGAGGTGGTCCGTCGCGGTGGTCACGACGAACTTGCCGCTCACGTGTCCGTCCCACTGGCCGGTGGTCCACTCGCACACGGTGTCCTTCAGACCCCAGTGCGCGTTGGAGACGTAGGCCCCGTTGGTCGAGACCGACATGTTGTTCCCGCTGATGGCACCCCACGCCGCCCCCGCGCCGGCCACCATCAGGCCGACCATGAGCGTGACCACGGCGATCCTCCGCAGACGCCGACGGCCCCGAGGCTGCTGATCTGTGTTCATCCGAGCTTCCTTCCACTGGACGTTGCACCCCTGAGATGTGCGTGGAGGAAGGTGATCTAACGTGCGCTCGGAACTTCGTCGATCCCGATCCGCTGCGCCGACACGACGGCGCTGAAGCTGGTCACCGCAGGAGGGGCGAAGGAGTACCCCGGGCTGGGGTGGACCAGGACCGTCTCGTCGCCCAGGTACGCGCCGCTGGCGGGGTCGGCCAGGACGACGAGCTGGCTGACCTTGTCGGGGGCGAGCGCGCCGAAGGCGACCGCTCTGCGGCCGACGCGGTCCCGGGTCGTGCCCAGGTAGGTGATCGACGGCTCCTGCGCGAGGGCCTCCCAGACGGCCGAGAGGACCGCCGGCGGGATGACGTAGGTGTGCGCCAGCGAGGTCAGGTCGCCCAGGAAGCAGCCGCCGGAGAAGGCGCCGCACAGCGTCCGGTCGTGCTGCGCCGCCCAAAGCCCCTGCAGCCGGGTGCCGTCGGTCGGCAGGCCGGCCGCGTAGCCGGGGCCCGGCTTGCGGATCCGTTGGGTCACGTCGTTCGACACCGGTCGGGTGGCCCAGGAGATCCGGGTGTCGATCCGACCGCCCTTGTCCAGGGTCGTGCCGATCTTCTCGATCAACCGCCAGCGGGCGTCGGGGAAGTAGTAGGAGTCGTCGCGCATGGGGACCAGGCGGCTGGCGACCTTGCCGGTGGGCGGTGCGCCCGAGGTCGTCGTCCAGGAGTCCACGCTCAGGGCCTGGACCGGGAGGTCGGCCCGGTACGGCAGGGTCGCGGCGAGGCGGGACAAGGTGGCGAGCTCGTTCTGCGCATCCGTGCCGGTCCGGGGCCAGACCTTCGAGCTCGTGCCGTCGAAGGTGAGCAGCTCCGGCGTCGTCGCCTCGGCGCGCGGCGTACCGCCGAGGAGGAGCGGCACCGTCACCGCTCCGGCCACCAGCGCCGCCACGGTCGCTGCGAGAACCCAGACACGCCGACGAGGCTGGAGCCGCACCGTTTCAGGCGTCGTTTCAGGCGTCGTCTCCGACGTCGTCTCCGGCGTCCGGGCGGAGGCGTCGGCCGGGGCGACCGCGACGATCTGTGCGAGGGCTGCCTCCATGCGCTCGTGCTGCCCGGGAGCCGGGGTCAGGTCCCGTGGGGTCTCACCGGCCTGCAGCAGCCGGCGGCGCAACCGGCGCGCCCGCACCTCGTGCCACGCACTCATGCCGCGCCTCCCGTCGCGTGCAGGCGCCGGGCGTTGCGCTTGGCTCGCTGCAGCCGCATCGAGACAGCGGCCGGCGTGCAGTCGAGGATCACCGAGATCTCCGCGACCTTGAAACCGTCCACCACGAGCTCGAGGACGTCGCGATCGGTCAGCGACAGCGGGCTCGCCCAGTCCGGCCAGCCTGCCCGTGCCGTCTCGGCGTTGGTGGCCCGGTCGATGCTCGCCTGCGCCGCCGCGGCTGCCAGGGCGGACTTGTAGGCGGTCTCGGCACGCCCGGCGTTGCGCATGTGGCCCTGCAGGACGGAGTACGCCAGGCTCTGGAGCGAGCGCGCGGACTGCTGGTCAGCGGGAGCCGGGAGGTCCTTGTCCCAGATCGTCACGAGCGCCTTCGCCGCCAGCTCCTCCGCGTCGTGGGCAGAGAACCGCCGTTGCGCGAAGCGGGTGAGCCGGGGATACATGAGCCGGAAGAATTCCTCGTAGTCGGATTGCTCCAACGACCGTCCCCTGCCATTCCGAGTGTGGCAGGGAAGGCTAGGGGCAACGGGTGGTGGAGTACAAGTAGACGTGCTGGGGAAGCTGGTAGGTCGACAAGGCGGAGCCGACCATGTGGCCCGACGTGAAGCACGTCGACAGCGCGCCGCTGTTGGTGGGGAGCCGGGCCGCCGTCGTGCGGTGGTTGTAGTAGGAGCGCGTGGTGAAGCCCCAGGCCTTGGTGCCCGTCCCGCTCGCGGTGTACATGCTCCCGGAGTAGTTCGTGTTGTACCAGCCGCAGAAGTTGCCTGGCTTGCAGTCGTACGTTCCGATACCGAGCGCCGGCTTGGCCACGAAGGTCGAGCCGTCGTCGTACCGGACCGTGCCGCCCACGACCGTGCCGCCCGGGCGCCGGGCGAGCTGCGCGGCGACCAGCGAGGCGATGCTCGGACTCGCCTGCGCCTGCGGCACCGATGCCGTCGACGAACCGGTCCCGGCGAGCACGGCGGACGCTGCCGCGACCGCGACAGCCAGGGTTGCTGCGATTCTCCTCATGGATCCTTCTTCCGGGATGGACGGACGCTCCCGACACATGATGTGTGCTCGCCACGCGGATCTAACGCGTTTCCCGGGGAATCTGCGACCGGGGGCTGCGTAGGCTCCGCGCATGGCTCTCCAGAACCGCCAGGTCGTGCTCCGTCGTCGCCCCAACGGCCTGCTGGTGCCCGAGGACACCGAGCTGGTCAGCGTGCCCGCACCCCAACCGGCGCAGGGCGAGGCGCTCGTCCGGATCACCTACGTCGGTGTCGACGCCGCGGCCCGCACCTGGCTCGACGACCAGCCGGGCTACCTGCCGCCGGTCCAGGTCGGCGAGGTCGTGCGCGCGGCCGGCATCGGCGAGGTCGTGGAGTCGCGGTGCGATGCCTACTCTCCCGGCGACGTCGTCACGATGCTCGCGGGTTTCTGCGAGTACACGATCGTGCGCGACGACCTCTTCTGCACCCCCGTCGAGCCCGCCTACGCCGGTGACCACCGCGCGGTGCTCTCGCTCTACGGGCCGACCGGCGCCACGGCGTACTTCGGCATGCACGGGGTCGGCCACCCGAGGGCCGGCGAGACGGTGGTGGTCTCCGCGGCGGCGGGAGCGACCGGGTCGGTGGCCGGGCAGATCGCGAAGATCGCCGGTGCCCGCGTGATCGGCATCGCCGGCGGCGCCGAGAAGTGCCGGACCGTGGTGGAGGACTTCGGGTTCGACGGGTGCATCGACTACCGCTCCGAGGACCTGGCGAGCGCGCTGAAGCAGCACTGCCCCCGAGGCGTCGACGTCTACTTCGACAACGTCGGCGGCGCGGTGCTGGACGCCGTCCTGGGCCGGCTGGCGCAGAACGCGCGGGTGGTCCTGTGCGGCGTCATCTCCAGCTACCTCACCGGCGAGCACCCGGGGCCCTCGAACTACGTGAACCTGCTCGCGCGGACCGCCACCATGCAGGGGTTCAACGCGCTCGACGAGTGGGAGCACTTCGACGAGGCGTTCGCCGCGCTGCGGGGCTGGGACGCCGAGGGCAGGCTGGTGCACCGGGAGACGGTCCTGGAGGGCCTGGAGTCGTGCGTCGATGCGCTCAACGGCATCTTCACCGGGGCCAACACCGGCAAGATGATGGTGAAGCTCAGCGAGCCGAGCGCCTGAGTGGTCCGGTTCACAGGGTTCTGCCAGCAATTGTTGTGGAAAGTCCCAGCCGGACCTGGTTGCGTGGGGGGCATGGACTCCCACGGCGCCCGGCGCTTTCGGCTGCCCGCCGCGGTGGTGGCGCTGCTGGTGCTCGCGAGCGGGTGCTCGCTGTCCAAGGGCGGTCACGAGTACCCCTCGACCGCGCCGTCGGAAGGCAGCGCCGCTCCGGCGTACGTCGCCCTCGGCGACTCGTACTCGACCGGCGGCGGCATCGGCACCACCGTGGGGCACTGCCTGCGCTCGAAGGCCGGCTACCCGACCCTGCTGGCCAAGGCGCTGAAGATCACGGCGTTCGAGGACGAGTCCTGCGGTGGCGCGACCACCGGCGACCTGACCGAGCAGATGGCCGACCTCTCCGCCTCGACCAAGCTCGTCACCCTCGGGATCGGCACCAACGACGACGGCTTCGCCACGCAGATCGGCTACACCTGCCTGAAGACCAAGGGCAAGGTCGCGCCGGCGTGCACGACGTACCTGCAGACACCGGCCGGCGACCTGCAGGTGACCGTCGGCAACCTGTCCTCGCGGCTGAGCTCGGCGATCGAGGCGGTGATGGCGGCCGCTCCGAAGGCGACCATCGTGCTCGTCGGGTACCCGCGGATGCTGCCGGACGGTGCGACCTGCACCAAGCGGTACCCGCTCGACCCCAGGGCCGTGGAGCGGCTGCGGACGGCACTGACCGACGTCAACAGCGCCTGGCGCTCGGTCGCGAGGCAGGAGGGGATCACCTACGTCGACACCTACGCCGCCTCGGAGGGTCACGACATCTGCTCGGCCGACCCGTGGGTCAACGGGCTGAAGCCGGCGAAGGACGACGGTGCCTCGCTGCACCCGAACGCGGCGTACCACCGGGCCGTGGCGAAGCTGGTCGAGCAGGCGCTGCCGGCGAATCTCTGAGGGCTACCATCCCGCGCCGAAGCACAGGAACGGCACGATGTCGTCGGTCGCGGCACTGACCTGGGCCAGGGCGTCGGCCGGCGCGGCGCCGCCGGCGACCAGGGAGTGCCAGGACGCGAAGACCTCGCAGGCCAGGTCGTCGGGCAGCAGGGCGAGCGAGGACAGCACGGCGCGCGCGCCCGCGTGCAGCCAGACCGCGCTCATGCCGAGCGACTCCTCGCCGTGCAGCACCGAGCTCTGGCCCAGGTCGCAGGCGGAGAGGACGACCACGTCGGGCACGCGGGGGAGCAGGTCGATGTCGTGGCCGAACCACGGTCCGTCGGCGAGCTCGACGGCGGAGAACAACGGGTGGTCACCGGGGTGGCTGCCGTGGCCTGCGATGTGCAGCAGGTCCACGCGCGCGGCCAGCCAGCCGGCCCGGGCGGAGTCGGCCTCGGCGCCGGCGAGCACGTGCCCTCTTGGCCAGGCGGTGTGGGCACGACGTACCTCCTCCTCGGCGCGGGTCAGGCGGGGTCCGGCGAGCAGCCCGACCTCGCGGACCGCCGGGATCGGCCGGTCGGCCTGCTCGAGCCACCGGGTCGCCGAGGTGGGCACCGTGATGGGACGGCCGATCAGTCCGGGCAGCTCGGTCCAGGGCGTGCCGGTGAGCATCGCCGACGGTGTCAGCACCAGGCGCCGGTAACCGACCGTCGACAGCACGGGTCGCACCAGCACGTCAGCTACCGCGGCGAGGTCGGCACGGAGGGAGGTCTTCACCGAGCCCGCCAGCTCGCGGTTGCGGTTCGTCGCGGCGAAGTCGAGGTCGGCCGCGATCCGGTCCAGCAGCGAGCGCACCGGAGCCGCAGGACCGAGAGGTACGACGGCCGCGTCGGTGGCCGTGACGGCGAGAGCGGTGATCTGCTCGTCGAGGACCACGTGCGCGACCAGGGCCGAGTCGTCGACCGCGAGCCTGGCCTGCAGCGCATTGAGGTCCACGGGCTCGCCGACGGTGCCCTGGGCGGCGAACCAGCTGTGCGCGCGGATGCGCTCGCGCAGGACGCGCTTGGCCGCGTGGTCCTTCGGGTCGGCGACCCGAAGGGCGGTGAGGTCGGCGGCGAGCAGCGGGTCCGGCGGTGGTCGCAGCGCGGAGACTTTCGAAGCCAGTGCGCGGGCGCGCTCGGACCACTCGAACACTACCGCGGGACCGCCGTCGGTCATCGCGCTGCGCAGGCCGAGCCGCGCGAGGTGCTTGCCGTGGCCGACGGCTGAGGTCTGCAGGTCGAGGCTGCCGAAGGTCGCCTGCCAGGAGTGCAGCTCGCCGAGGCCCTGGCGGGCGTACATCCGTGACCGGCCGTCCTGCCCTCGTGCGGCCGCGATCTCAGCGCGCACCTCGCGAGCGAGCAGCCGGGTGGTGATGGGGGAGTCCTGCGTGACCTTGACCTTGGCCACCCGGGTGTCTGCTCCGGCGAGGTCCTTACGACGTACGGCGAGCCGGGCGAGGTTGAGGGCGAGCCGGTCAGCCTCGGGGCGGAGCCCGGCGGAGGCGAGGTCGGCGACGACGCAATCGCCGCGGGTCAGGACCGCCTTCGTGGTGGTGCCCTCTGCGATCTCGGCCTCGACGACGAGCGCCTTTGCGCGGTCGGCCCAGGTGGTGCTGCCTTGCGTTGTGAACCGTCGGGCCGCGTGCTGGGCAACGGTCTTGCTCCGTGCCGGGTCGATCGTGATCAGCGTGCGGGCCAGATCGAGTTCGCTCTCGGCCTGGAACCGCCGCAGCCCCTCGGCGCCGAAGGTGGCGGCAGCGGACTCCAGCGCCTCGATCGCCTCGTGGGGGCGACCTGACGCGACCAGGGCCTCGGCTCGATCTTGGTCGACCACCGCGCTGTTGACCGCAGAGATGGCCGCCAGGGTCGGACCCGCCTCGTCCATCAACCTCATCGCCGTGATCAGGTTGTTGCGGACCAGTTCGGTGCAGCCGAGGTTGTAGACGGCCTTGGCGCGCTCTGTCGGGATGCCTGCACGCTCGTACTCGTCGGCCGCCTTGGTGAAGTCCTCGGCAGCGCTGTCGGGATCGCCGACCTCAAGGAACATCACTCCTCGGTTGAGGTGCGCCACGCCGAGGTGCTCGGGCTCCCCGACCATGAAAGGGATCGCCTCCGTGATGAGCTCGCGGGCGCGGGCCGAGTCACCGTTGCGGGTGTGCAGCAACCCGAGCTGTGACTTTGCAAGCCCGACTGTCATGGCAGCGATCCCTGTCGACGCCGCCACCGACTCGCAGAGGCCGATGGCGACCGCCAGGTTCCCTGTCTCTGCCTCCGCGTATGCGGCGGTGATGTCGAGGCGCGCGAGTAGGTCGGCGTCGACGGTCAGCGCGCGTGCCCGCGCAACCAGCTGCAGCGCGGTCGCGTAGCTGTTCTCCCGCGTGGCCGCGACAGCCTCTTGGTGGAGCTCTTCAGCGTCGTCCACGCGACCTCACGGTGTGAGTCGGTCCGGTTCGTCGGATCCCTTGGTGACGGCTGCCCAGCCGCGGGCGACCGCGGTCTTCACATCGTCGCCGTTGGACGGGATCGCGCCGATCGCGTCAGCGACCTGCGCAGCGAACACGGGCGCTGAGAAGGACGTCCCGCTCCAGAGGCCGAACCCGCCGCGGTAGTCGTCGGGGTCGATCGTCTGGCGCGTACGACCGTCGAGCTCGACCTCCGCCGTGGCGAGATAGCCACCCTGGAAGGTCGGCGGCACGGTGCTCATCAAGCCCGCGCCTGGTGCGTGCGCCCGGACCCAAGGACCGGCGTTGCTGAACAGCGCGTCGCTGCCGTTCGGGTTGAGCGCACCGACCGAGATCACCGGTACGATCGCGCTGTCAGGCGGGTATGGACCGTTGCCATCGGTCCACGGCGAGAACGCTGCCGGGAAGCAGGGACGCGTCGTCGCGTCGTTGCCGGCGGAGGCCACTACGACGACGCCGTTCTCGCCGAGGATCTTGAGCGAGTCGTAGAGCGAGCTGTCGGTCTTCAGGTCGTCGGGAGCCTCGTGGTAGTACCCGAGCGACAGGTTGAGCACGTCGATCGCCTGACCGCCGTCCTCGCCCGCGCGGTAGCGGCGCGCCAGTTCCGCGATGTGCGAGAGGGCTGTGATCAGGTCACCCTCGGTGATCGGTCCCGCCGATGGCATGACCCGCCAGGCGATGATGTCAGCGTCGGGGCAGACCTGGAGCACAAGCCCCGCCTCGAAGGTTCCGTGCCCGGAGTACGTGTCGATGTCACCGTCGATCGGCCCGGCCTGGTCGGGGACGGCTTCAGGGTCGGTGGGGCCGTCGTCGTAGCCGATGACCTGGCCGTCGATCTTGACGTCGGTCTGGACGATTCCGTCGAGCCACCAGTGGCTGCCGCATCCGGTGTCCAGCAGCGCGACGACCGGACGCCGGCCGTGGTACTCATCGTCGGGTGTTCGCGCCGGGGGGAGACCGACGTTCATCATCGGCTGACGCCCGCCCGAGCCGGGGTAGCCGTAGGTCTCGATCGCCGCGCTGGAGCTGGCGTCGACCCACGGGTGCCCGGAGGTGAACGTGTGGCCCGACGTGAAGGTGTGCCCGGAGGTGAAGGTGTGCCCGGACGTGAACGTATGGCCCGACGTGAACGTGTGGCCGGAGGTGAAGGTGTGCCCGGAGGTGAAGGTGCCGAGTGACAGGATGTGGTCGAGGCTGACGCCAGGAACACTCGGCTGGCCGCCTGATGCGACGCGGGCCGCACGCAGCTGCTGGAGCAACGTCCAGGCATCCGGAGGTGTCGTGGCGCTATCGCTCGCACCGCTCAGGCGGAGCCGCGCAATGCCGGTGCGGGCCACGTACGTCGGGACATCCCGGTTACGCGCCTCGGAGACGTCGAGGGACCATCCGAGTTTCGACGCTGCTCCCATGAGCTCCTCGAGAAGCTCGTCGGTCACCGCCGACCGGGCGATCAGCAACCGCTGGCCGGCGTAGAAGGTCGACTGGGCGCTGACGCCCTCGACCTTCAGGGTCGTGTTCGGGTCGAGGAACCGTGGTGCGAGCTCGTCGAGCGCGAGTTGCTCGGCGAGGACCCGACGCTCGACCTCGGCAGCGTGCAGTGCGCGCATCCGCTCGATCTGGGCTGGCGTGAGCGCGATGCGCTCGGAAGGGTCGAGCCGGACAGAGAAGGCTCGGAGGTTCTTGTTCTCGGGCATGGCGGGACCTCAGATCCAGAAGGGAGGGGTGACGAGAGGACGGGTGCTGCTCTGCTCCGAGACGAACGTGAGGCGGCAGGCGCCGGTGGGGGTGACGGGGAACTCGAAGCGGCCGGACTCGCCGACCACCGCCTCGTCGGTGGTGGGCTTCTTGCCCATCGAGGTCAGGTAGACGGTCATCGGCTGAGCCGGCACGACCCAGCCGTCCAGACGCGCGTGGCGGGCGCTGCGCGAGATCCGGACCTGCACCCGGAAGCCGGGCCCGAGGTACTCCAGCGACCAGGTGCCCACCTCCTCCGGCGCGCGCAGCATGGTCACCGAACGCACGCCGAGCAGCTCCTTGTCCCACTCGACGAGCGTGAGGAGCTCGGCGTCCAGGTCGTTGGTCTCGATCCGGGCCAGCACACCCTCGGCCAGGTCGTCGGGCGGCGGGTCGAGGGTCTCCCACAGCTCGGCGATCGCGTCGAGCAGCTGGGCGTCCTCGGGGGTCTCGTCGTCGGCCATCAGAGTGCGCCCTCGCTGATCAGCTCGGTGCGCAGCT
>JBJMIO010000077.1:0-27388 GCA_045806765.1 Marmoricola sp. | reverse complement strand
GGACACCATCGAGGCGTTCATGCGGGTCACCAGCGAGTTCGCCCCGCTCCAGCGCTTCCTCGCCGCCGAGCCGACGCTCGCGCTGCGCGCGCTGCTGGAGCCGGATGCCCCGCTCGTGGTCGCGCTGGGCGACTGGGCCACCGACCGCTTGACCGCCGCGGGCTACGGTCAGCCGCCGGGACCGGCTGCGCGCGAGCTCGCGGAGGTGATGGTTTCGGTGACCAGCACCTACTGCTGGGCCCGGATCATCGCCGGCGGGCAGGCAGACGTCGACTCCGCCATGCGCGCGGTCCGGGTGCTGCTGCGCTCGGAGTACCGTCACGAGACCGGTGAGTTCCGGAATACGCGCGCGCGTGACGGGGTACGTGCCTAACCTGGATCTGGTGGTCACGAAGCCGGCCACCCACCACGACGTCGAAAGTTCCTCCCGTGCGTTCTCCCTCCCGCCTGACCCTCACCCTCCTCCTCGTGGCACCGCTGCTGGTGATCGGTCTCGCGGTCCCCAGCGCCCAGGCCCGTGCCGGCGTGCCGACGGTCAGCGGGGTCACCCTGATCGGGCAGGACTGGTACGGCTCCAGGCTCCGGGTGAAGTGGCGCGCCGTGGCGGGGGCGACCTACCAGGTCCGGTGGGCCTACAAGACCTCCGTGCTCGGGCGCGCCAAGCGCGTCGCCTCGCGGACCGCATCGGCGTACTCGCCGTCGCTGAGCAACCGGTGCATCCCGTGGTACGTCCAGGTCCGTGCGATCAAGTCGGGTCACGCCGGCAAGTGGTCGGGAGCCAAGCGGGTCGTGTTCAAGAACTCGCTGCCCAGCACCCCGGCGTACTCGACGAGCTCGCAGACCAGCTCGTCCCAGGCGCAGGTGCACTGGAGCTACACGCCGTACGTCGCCAAGTACCGCCTGCACTGGTCGCCGGCACCCTTCGACAAGTGGACCGGCTTCACCGGCTACACGCCGTTCGTCGGCCAGACCGCGCGCAGCGCCGCGATCAACCTGCCGGCCGTGGGGCCGGGCGACAAGTTCATGAACGTCGCCTACGGCAACCCGGTCTTTGCGCAGATGCAGTACACCAACGGCTGCGTCTCGAACGTGCGGCAGTCCACGTTCTTCCCGGTCTGGCCCAAGCCGCACGACCCCGGCGTGGGCTCGGGCGACCCGGTATGGTTCGGCACCTACAACGTCGAGGACGTGCCGACCGCGGCCAAGAACGCGACCAAGATCGCCGACATCGCCGACAACATCGCCAGCCACTACCTCGACGTCGTCTCGCTCCAGGAGGCGTCGCTGACGACCGCCAACGACATCGTCAACCAGCTCGACCTCGGCGAGCAGCAGAGCGACTGGGAGGTCGTGCCGTCCGGGCGCAGCGCGGCGCAGCAGATCATCTTCCGCTCCGGCAGGTACAAGGTCGACAGCAGCGGCACCTTCGGTCAGGCCCAGGACAGCAGCGCCTCCACCCCGTTGATCACGCCGTGGGCCGAGCTCGAGCGGGTGACCCCGGGTGACCCGAGGAGCCAGCACTTCGAGGTGATGGCGGTGCACCTCGAGGAGCCGGTCACCGACGACGTCCCGACCAAGAAGGCGGCCACCCACGCGGCCGCCGCGTCCCTGCTGCGCGAGCTGACGGCGCAGAACACGGCTCACCTGCCGGTCATCGCCGCGGGCGACCTCAAGGGCAACTTCAACGGCTACTGCGACGAGAACAGCCGTCCGGCCTGCCAGCCCGAGGGTCAGCCGACGTTCATCCGCGGGGGCTTCTACGACGCCCAGGGCGCGGTGACCAAGGTCGGGATCCAGTACAACACCGTGAACAAGCACGTCGCCGACCAGCCGGCCAACCTCTCGGGCTTCGGTGGCCGCGCCGACTTCATCCTGCTCGACGGCTTCACGGGCTCGAACCGCTACGAGGTCGTGCACCGGACCTACGGCAACGCGAGCTCGGCCTACCAGCCGGACCACAACCTGGTCACGGCCGAGGTGTTCGTCCCCTACGGGTCCTGACGTTTCGCCCTCGGGGCGGCGCGGGGGCGCCTACGCTGGATCGTCCCCTTCTGGAGAGGTGTCTCGGTGCTCACGCGTGCTCGTCTCGTCGCCGGCACGGCCCTGGTCGTGCTTGCCGTCGCCCTGACCGTCCCTGCTGCCCAGGCGGCCGCGGTTCCGCGGGTCAGCGGCCTTGCGGCCGCCGGCTCGAGCACCACGACCGCCAAGCTCGGAGTGAAGTGGCGCAAGGTCACCGGCGCGACGTACCAGGTGCGCTGGGCGCCCTCGACGGCCAGGCTCGCGAGCGCGACCCGGTACACCTCGCGGATCGCCTCGGCCACCTCGCCGGCGCTGAGCAACATCTGCATCACCTGGTACGCGCAGGTGCGGGCGAAGAAGGGCACCCGGTACGGCGCGTGGTCAGCCCCGAAGGCGCTGAAGTTCTCGATCCCGACGGTGCACGTGCCGACGCCGATCACCTCCGGGCAGACCAGCACCACCCAGGCGCAGGTGCGCTGGGCGCGGGCCGCGGGGGCTCAGTCCTACCGGCTCGACTGGAGCCCGGCACCGTTCGGCAACTGGCCCGGGCTCGCACACGTGTACACCCCGTGGACGACCAGCTCCGCGACCGGAACGGCGCTGCACCTGCCTGCGGCCGGTGCCAAGGACCACTTCATCGCCCCCGGGTACGGCAACCCGATCTTCGCCCAGCTCGACGTGCGGCGCTGCAGCGGCTCGATCATCCACTCGCCGTACTTCCCGGTGTACCCGAAGGCGTCCGACCCGGGGAGCGCAGCGACCGGCGATGCGCTGCGCTTCGGTTCGTACAACGTCGAGCTGACCCCGTCGAAGGCGGCCAACCCAGAGCGCATCACCGACCTGGCGGACAACATCGCCACGTCCGGTGCTGACGTCGTCGCTCTCCAGGAGGCGAGTGCCACGACGGCCACCGACCTGGTCGCGGAGCTCGCGTCATCGCAGGGTGAGACTGACTGGGAGGCGTGCGGACGGGGCCAGCAACAGGTGCTCTACCGCACCTCGAAGTGGACGAGCGTCTCGTGCGACAACGTGGGCGCCGACACCGACGACGGCACTGCGGCGACCCCGCTCCCGACGCCCGCGGTGCACCTGACCCCAGCTCAGGCAGATCCTGCACGTCAGGACATCATCGTCGCCTCGGTCCACCTGGAGGACCGCAAGAAGTTCGACAGCACCGCCACGATCCCGCAGCAGAAGCAGGACGCCCACGACGCAGCCACCGCGCTGATCGCCAACATCGACTCGCTCGAGGACGCCCTTCCCGCATCCGTTCCGGTGCTGGCGGCGGGTGACTTCAAGGGCAACTTCGGCGGGGGCGGACAGCCTGCCGGCGCGGGGTACTGCGACGAGTCCAGCACCCCGACGTGCGTCGGGGAAGGCCAGCCGACCTTCGTCCGCGCCGGCTTCCTGGACGCTCGCGGTGCGGTCACCCGTGTCGGTGCCGAGTATGCGTCGGTGAACGGTCACCTCGGCACCCAGGTTCCGATGAACTCGGGGGTCGGGAGTCGCGCAGACTTCATCCTGGCGCGCGGCTTCACCGGGGTGAGCAGGTACGTGATCCGCTACAACGTCATGTACGACAACCTGCCGCTGCGACCGGGCAACCTGTCTGCCGGCGGGACCCCGACCGACCACGACCTGCTGTACGCCGACCTCTTCGTCCCGCACAAGTCCTGAGCCGGATGGCTCAGGAGGGCCGCCGCGGTGCCGATCTGAACCTCGGATGCCTCTGCCCAGGACGGGCAGCGGTCGGTGAGGAAGGGATTCCGGTGCACTCACGCGCGCGCTTCGTCGCGGCAGCCCTGATGCTGGCGCTGATCGCCCTGTGCCTGACCACGACTCCGCCCGCCGACGCCGCGCTCGCGCGCGTCTCGGGCATCGGCGGAGCGGGCCAGGACTTCTCCGGCGCGCGGCTGCGCGCGCACTGGCGTGTGGTCCCCGGGGCGACCTACCAGACCAGGTGGGCCTCCACGAAGGCCGGGCTCGGGCGCGCCGTCCCGCGTGCGACGACCGCTACCTCGGCGTACTCCCCGGCGCTGAACCGGTGCACGACCAGCTACGTGCAGGTGCGCGCGGTCCGCTCCGGCTCGGTGGGGCCGTGGTCGGCGCCGAAGGGCCTGCGCTTCACCAGCAAGCGGCCCGCGGTCGCCAGGCTCTCCGGCGTCGGGCTCCCGGACGCAGTGCAGTTCCGCTGGCCCTACGCCTCCTACGCGACCCGCTACCGGGTGCGCTGGAACGCGGCTCCGTTCGGCAAGTTCCCCGGAGCCCAGACGTACGTCGGGGGCGGTTGGCTGCCTGCCAGCGCACGCAGCGCGACCCTGCGCCTCTCGACCACCCCGCACGCCGGCGACAAGATGATGGGGGTCGCGTACGCCAACGCCGTCTTCGCGCAGATCGAGACCAACAACATCTGCCGGCCGACCGCCCTGCCGCGCTCGCGCTACATCCCGGTCTTCCCCAAGGCCCCGGACCCGGGCGCCGGCGACCGGATGCGGATGGGCACCTACAACGTCGAGCTGTTCCCGAGCGGGGGATCGCGGATCGCGACCATCGCCGACAACATCTCCTCCCACGGCCTGCAGGTCGTGGCGCTGCAGGAAGCCAACGAGACCACCGCCGACGCGCTGGTCGCGCGGCTCGGCGGGTCGTGGTCGGCGGTGCCCTCGGTGCGCCTCTCGGAGGGCCAGATCCTCTACCGCAACGACGTCTTCCGGATGACCTCGCGCGGCAGCTTCGCCGTCCCGAACCCGAAGCCCGGGACCAGCGACCTGATCACGCCGTGGGTCAAGCTCGCGCAGGTATCGCCCTCGGACCGCTCGCGGAGCCAGTCGATCATGGTCGTCTCGGTGCACCTCGCGGAGAACCCGAGTGCCAGCGACCTCGCGCAGAAAGCCTCGACCGGGGCCGCGGCCCAGGTGGCGATCCGGGCGATCAACGCCGCGAACCCCGAAGGCCTGCCGGTGATCTCGGCCGGCGACTACCGCTACATGCGCGAGCCGTTCTGCGACGACCCGACCTGCCACGTCGAGGCGCCGCCGACGTTCGTGCGCAGCGGCTACTACGACGCGATGGCCGCGGTGACCAAGGTCAACTACCAGTACACGACGGTCAACGGTCACTCGCGGACCTACCAGGCGATCAGCAGCTCGGGGGTCGGCACCCGGGCGGACTACATCCTGCTCAAGGGATTCCGCAGCTCGGTGCGCTACGAGAACGTGATCAACCGGTTCATCCCCGGCACCGACAAGGTCACCCCGAGCGACCACAACCTGGTGCTCGCCGACCTCGTTATCCCGTACTCCTCGTAGGCCGGGGCACCGTACGACGAAGGCCCCTGGACCGCGTTTCCGCAGTTCAGAGGCCTGTCCGTGCGCCATCAGGGACTCGAACCCCGAACCCGCTGATTAAGAGTCAGCTGCTCTGCCAATTGAGCTAATGGCGCGTGAAGCGTCCCGAACTTTAGCAGCGCTCCCCGTGGATCTGAAATCGAGAATGCCCGACGTGTCCGACCTCACCGGCACCCTCACCGGGACGCCAGGACCGCCTGCGCCGCGTTGTGCCCGCCGAGCCCGCTGACGGCCCCGCCGCGACGCGATCCGGAGCCGCAGAGCAGCACCGGATCCAGGTCGGTGGCAACGCCCCACTGCTGTGCGGGGGTGTCCAGCGCCTCCCGGTTCGAGGCCCACGGCCAGGACAGGTCTCCGTGGAAGATGTGGCCGCCCGGCATCGCCAGGTCCGCCTCGACGTCCTGGGGGAACTTCGCCTCGACGCACAGCTCGCCGCGCGGATCGGTCATCACGCAGCTGAGCAACGGCTCCATCAGGTGGACGTCGATGGCCTCGATCGCGCGGCGCACGGCCTCGAGGCGCCGCGCCTCGGTGTCGGTCTCGAAGAGGCTCCCGGGCATGTGCAGACCGAAGTAGGTCAGGGTGTGCGCGCCGAAGTCGGCGAGCTCGCCGAGGATCGAGGGATCGGTCAGCGAGTGGCAGTACAGCTCGCCCGGCGGGGTGGAGGGCACCTCTCCCGCGACGGCCTGCGCATAGGCGGTGCCGAGGGCGGCGTACTCCTCGGCGACGTGGAACGTGCCGGCGAAGGCGGTGCGCGGATCCAGGCCCGACTTGAGCCGGGGGAGGCGTGAGAGCAGGAAGTTGATCTTCAGCTGGGCGCCAGCCGGCTTCGTGGCTGCTTCCGGCTCCTCGCCGAGCAGGATCCGTAGGACCCACGGCGCCACGTTCGCCAGCACCGTCCCGGCCCGGACGCTGTGATCGCGCTCCCCGTCGTGCCAGGTCACCTCGGCGCCGCCGGCGCCGGCACGGATCGAGCTCACCCCGGCGCCGGTCAGCAGCTCGGCGCCGGCCTCGGTGGCCGCCCGTGCGAGCGCGTCGGTGACCGCGCCCATGCCGCGCACCGGCACCCGCCACTCCCCGGTGCCGTTGCCGATCAGGTGGTAGAGGAAGCAGCGGTTCTGGGCCAGCGACGGCTCGTGCAGGTCCGCGAAGGTGCCGATCAGGGCGTCGGTGGCCACCACGCCGCGGACCAGGTCGTCGGCGAACCGCTTCTCGATCACCTCACCGATCGGCCGCTCGACCAGCGCCGACCAGAGCTCGGGGTCGAGCCCAGCGGCCATCTCGCGCGCGGTCACCAGGGGCTGCGTCAGCGTCGGGGCGACCCGCTGCGCCATCGCTGCCACCTCGGCGTAGAAGGACTGCCAGGCGGCGTACTCCTCATCGCTCCCGGTCAGGGCGCGGAAGGACTCCTGGGTGACGCTGCCCGGGTCGCTCTCGACGAGCAGACCGAGGTGACGCCCGTCGCGCAGGGTGGGGGAGTACGACGCGACGCTGCGCGAGCGCAGCTCCACCCCGAGGTCGAGCTCGCGGGCGATCTGCTCGGGCAGCAGCGAGACCAAGTAGGAGTAGCGCGAGAGCCGGGCACCGGTGCCCGGGAACGCCTCGGTGCTCACCGCGGCGCCCCCGACGTGGTCGAGGCGCTCGAGGACGAGCACGGACAAGCCGGCCCGCCCGAGGTACGCCGCGGCGGTCAGGCCGTTGTGGCCCCCGCCGACGATCACGACGTCGTAGGAACCGGCCCGCGCTGTCATGCCAGCACCGTAGTCGGTCCGGAGCCCGAACCGGGTCACCTCGTGCGTAGAGGCCCAAAACGGACGTGTCCTCCGTCACCGGGACATAACGCGTTCCGGGGGTGCCTCGTTGGTAGGGCATGAAGGCGCTGATCGCACGCTGGCGTGCACCCCGGACCCTCGGGTCCACCGTGCTCCGCCTGGTCGTGCCGCGCGCCCTCCTGTTCGTCTCCGCCGCTGCCGTGCTGCTGATCGGCAACGTGATGGCGATGAACCCCTCCGCCGCCCGCCTGGCCCCGGTCCAGGTCCAGCCGGTGTGGACCGCCGCCGAGCAGGCCGCCCAGCCCGGGTGCGTGCCCAGCGCCCAGTGGCCCGAGGGGACCCCGGGTTCGGCTGTGGTGGTGCACCGGTTCAGCGACGGCGCGACGGTGCGGATGCCGTTCATGACGGCGTGGCGCGCGAACCACGACGACACCGAGGTCGACGATCTGTGGGTCCTCGGCGTGTGCCCCTGAGCAGGGCCTTGTATTTAGTTTAACATTGAACTAATCTGGCGGCATGCCAGCGATCACCGTTGATGACCTGACCGTTCTCGACCGCCTGCCCGTCCCGGGCCTGGGCGACACGGTCCGTCCGATCAAGCAGATCATCGATGCCCCGGCGGGCTACGAGGGCGAGGGCTTCCCGGTCCGCCGGGCCTTCGCGGGGGTGGACCTGCGCGACCTGGACCCCTTCGTGCACATGGACCAGATGGGTGAGGTCGAGTACGCGCCGGGCGAGCCGAAGGGCACGCCGTGGCACCCGCACCGCGGCTTCGAGACCGTCACCTACATCATCGACGGCGTCTTCGACCACCACGACAGCCACGGTGGCGGCGGCACCATCACCAACGGCGACACCCAGTGGATGACCGCAGGCAGCGGGCTGCTGCACATCGAGGCCCCGCCGGAGTGGCTGGTCGCGGCCGGTGGTCTCTTCCACGGCATCCAGCTGTGGGTGAACCTGCCCAAGGACGCCAAGTGGAACGCGCCGCGCTACCAGGACATCCGCTCGGGACAGGTGGGCCTGGCCACCTCGGCCGACGCCGGCGCGCTGGTCCGGGTCATCGCCGGGAAGCTCGGCGCGACCGAGGGCCCCGGTTCGACGTACACGCCGATGACGATGGTGCACGCCACCATCGAGCCCGGCGCGCGCCTGGAGCTCCCGTGGAACCCGGAGTACAACGCGCTGGTCTACGTGCTCTCCGGCCACGGCAGCGTCGGGCTGGAGCAGAAGGCCGTGCGCACCGGCAACACCGCCGTGCTCGGTGCCGGCGACTTCGTGACCCTCGACGGCGCGCGCACCCAGGACAGCCGTACGCCGGCGCTCGACGTCATCGTCCTGGGCGGCAAGCCGATCCGCGAGCCGATCGCGATGGCCGGGCCGTTCGTCATGAACACCAAGGCCGAGGTGCTCCAGGCCTTCGAGGACTTCCAGAAGGGTCGCCTCGGCACCATCCCGAGCGTCCACGGCGCGCCGACCACCCTGCAGGAGGGCTGAGCCCTCAGGCAGGCGGCTCGCGCAGAGGAGCGACCGTCACGCTGATCCGGCGGTCCGGGTCCGCTGCGCGGCTCCCCTCGAGGAAGTCGTTCGCCGCGGTGAGGGCCTCCAGGCCGCTCACGAAGGGGCCGGAGTAGTCGATCTCGTCGGTGCCCAGGTCGCGGGCGATCACGATGTGCGGGTGCGCCGGCACGTGGGCCTGGGACTCGAGTGCTGCCCGGTGCAGGAGCAGCATCGCGGCGCCCGGGGTCATCGCCGCCAGGTCCTCGACCGGGTACGTGCCCGGCGGGGGCGTGGCGATGTCGGCGTCCGGCCAGGCGCCCGGTGCGTGGGCCCCGTACTCGTGGAAGCCGGGAGGACAGCCGCAGTCCTCGGCGGGGCCGTTGCGCACGCGCCGACCGGTCACGGTGCGTCCCCTCTTCTGGGCCCGTCCTGGTTTGCGGTGGCGGGGCACCTGGTCGTCATCGGCGGTGGTCATCGGTCTCCTGGGAGGGTGGGAGTGTTCCCCCGGTAGACACCGGTCGGCGGTCGATCTGACGCCGCCCGAAGAGAGACCTGGATCACATTCGGCACTAGCCTGGCAGGCCGTGATCCGGAACGCTGCGGAACTGATCAGGTCCAGAAATGGCGAGAACCCCGCCGGAGACGGGGCTCCGGCGGGGTTCTCGTCCAGGGTGAGTAACGGGACTTGAAAACTTGTCTCACCGGGCGTGGATCAGCAAAACCACAGGTCAGAGCGCGTTTCTGTGTGTGGCCGTACGTGCAGGGCCTTCTCTTGGTATTGGTATGTGCAAAAGTGCACATTGGATCAAGCCGCTGCCGGACGAGCGGTGGCGGAGAACGGTCGCGAGCGTCCGAGGACGCGGCTACGGTCTGGGCATGCAGCCGTGCCCGTACTGCGCCGAGGAGATCCCTGAGCGCGTCGATCACTGCCCGTTCTGCAAGCGCACGCTGCCAACGGTTGGCCCGGGGCCGGCCGCCGTCCCGGGCTGGTACCACGATCCGAGAATGGCCAACACGTGGCGGTACTGGGACGGCTCGTCGTGGACGGAGCACCGCACGCCCGTCGACGTCACGTCGCCCGGAGGGTCCACCCACGCTGGGGCCGCACCTCAGGTCCTCAGCTCGCCGTTGCCCGGCGTACGCGGCAACCGTGCGGGCTGGTACGCAGCTCCGGACGGCGAGCACCTGGGCCAGGAGCGGTACTGGGACGGCTTCCAGTGGCTGCCGTCGTGGCGACCGGCCTCCGAGCGCGCCGTGGGTCGCGCAACGTCGTACGTGAAGGTGATGAACTGGCTGCTGCTCGGGGCGGTCGCCGTCGTTGTCCTCGGATACCTCCTGAGCCGAATCGGGTCCTGAACGTCCGAAGCCTGGTCTACCGTCGTACGCATGAGCGACCGACGTGCAGAAGCCAAGGCGAACCGGGCCGCCGAGCTCGAGGAGCTGCGGAACGGTCCCCTCAGATCGCCGCAATCGCCGAACAAGACGTGCATCGCTTGCGGGGAAGTGATCGCTGCGCAGGCGACGAACTGTCCGTATTGCCGCGAGCCGCAGAGCCTCGAGCCGCAGAGCCCTGAGGCCGAGCGCGAAGTCAGCCAACGCACCCCTGAGTCACCAATCGAGAAGATCGCGCGGGACGTGCGCACGATCAGGATCTTCGTGCAGCTGATGGCCCTGGTGGTCGGCGTTCTCCTCCTGGTCGACCTGCTCAACCGCTAGAGCTCGAAGCCGAGCCTCCGCGCCGACCGCTGGTGCTGACGAGCCGCGCGCAGGCGGCGTAGGCGACGCACCAGCATCGGCTCGGCCGCCAGGGCTTCAGGCCGGTCGATCAGCGCGTTGAGCACCTGGTAGTAGCGCGTCTAGGACCAGCCGAACTCCTCGCGGATCCTGCTCTCCTTCGCGCCGGCGAACTTCCACCAGGACTCCTCGAAGTCCAGCATGCGCTTCTCGCAATCGGTGAGCTCGTCCACGCCCTTCACGGTGCCACGAGGGTCCGACACAAGATCAGGCGGTGGGGACTCCGAACTCGTCGTACCCGTTGTCGGCAAGCCATGCCGCGTCTTCGGCTTCTGCTCGTCCAACGTGGGCCATCATCTT
Organism: Marmoricola sp.; assembly: GCA_045806765.1. Taxonomy (GTDB): domain Bacteria; phylum Actinomycetota; class Actinomycetes; order Propionibacteriales; family Nocardioidaceae; genus Marmoricola. The sequence continues at coordinate 16,656 of JBJMIO010000077.1, read as the reverse complement.
GGCGCGGAGCTGCGCGCGGGCTGGTCGGGTCATCCGACCTACCCTGGCGGTGCGGAGTGGAGCGAGGTGATCGTGGTCGATCGCAGCGACACTGACGCGCTCGAGCAGGCGGGCGAGCCAAAGCTTCTTCGGGTGTGCCTCCAGGATCCCAGGCAGGTCTTCGAGCAGGTGTTCGTAGAAGGCGTACGGCTCCCCAGCCACCGGGTGGACATGTTGAAGAGCCTGCAACATCGGGTGCTCGGGATCGGCCGGTCGCCCCTGGCGGCTGACGGCCACGACCATCACTGTGCACTTCTGTTCGATGGTGCAGCAGTGGTCGACGACCAGGACCATGGCGGGCTTCATCTCGACGGTGAACCACTCGTTGGTGAGCGTGCTCGTGCCGCGAATGGGAGCGGCCAGGTCGAGAAGATCGCCTTGCCGGAGGTGCTCAGATACGTCCGGAAGGTCTGGCTCCCACACGGTTACTCGTCGTCGTCGAGGTAGAACTCGGAGAAGTCCACCTCGAGCGCGCCAGCGGTCGCGGCGCGGCGCATCATCGCGATATCGATGTCGGTGAGGTTCCCGAAGTCGATCCCCTCGACGCCGTTCAGGACGTCCGCGGCGTCGTCTTCGCGGGCGGCGCGGAATCGAATGAATCCGTCGGGCAGGCCGGAATGGACTCGACTGGATGTGTCGAGCCGGAATGATGTTTGCGGAGCGGCTGATGCGGCGGCCGGGGCGAGCACCATGATCACGGCGGTCGAAGCGACGGCTGCTCCTGCGCGGAGATCAGCCACCAGATTTCGACCCCTCGGTCTCCTTGGCAGCAAGTGCTGCGACGTCGACCTTGTACTGCTCGGCGTACGCCTCGACGGCCTCGTCGTACTGGCCGATCACGGTGTTCAGAATCTTGACGAGCTCCTCGGCGTGCTCCCGACTAACGCGCACCCGCGCGACGGGCCGCACCTGAAGCTTGCCGTCGTAGCTGGCGAGCTGCTGCTGCTTGACCTCGGGTGTCGAACCGTAGATTGCTGGCGGGGTGACAGCTCCGAAGGTCAGGTAGATCCCGTCGGGAACACCTCCGACTGGCAACCCAACCTGTGAGAGTGCTTGGTTGCTGAGCTGGGCAGGGAACTCGTCAATTCCAGCCCAGACGGCTGCGAACGCGTTGAGCTCCTGGTCGTCGGCCATGCTCGAAGTGTGACACAACTTCAGAGGGGCTCCGAGGTGGTTCTCGACTGGCCTAGGGCCTAATCGAACACGCGTTCTATCCTCGGGTATGACGAGAACCCGGCACGTGTGGGTGCTGCCCGCGCTCGACGTCGGCGAGCCGGCGCAGGGCCTGGTCGTGAGCTGGCGGTCGAAGGAGCACCCGATACGCCGTGGTGCCGTCGGTGCGCTGGTACGGCGTGATCTTGGGGTCTAGCGGCCTGCCCATGGCCCAGAACGTACGCCTTGGGCCCGACAGAGTTTGTGCACGGGAATGTGACACGCCGAAAACGGAAGAACCCCGCCTGACCTGTCTTTGCAGGTCAGGCGGGGTTTTCACTTGGGGTGAGTAACGGGACTTGAACCCGCGACATCCGCCACCACAAGGCGGCGCTCTACCAGCTGAGCTATACCCACCATCGCTCCCACCGGGGTGGGAGCAGGAAGAAGCATACCGAAGGATCAGGGGTGTTCCGAACCGGTATCCGCCTTCGCCACGGCACCGGTCAGCGCGCCCTGGTGCTGGGTCGCGATCCGCTTCGCCTCCTCGGCGTCGATACCGGGTGCGGGCACGAAGACGGCGTCGCGGTAGTAGCGCAGCTCCTCGATGCTCTCCTGGATGTCGGCCAGCGCACGGTGCCCGCCGGACTTGGCGGGGGCGTTGAAGTAGGTCTTGGGGAACCAGCGTCGCGAGAGCTCCTTGATCGAGGAGACGTCCACGATCCGGTAGTGCAGGAACGCCTCCAGCTCGGGCATGTCGCGCACGAGGAAGGACCGGTCCGTGGCCACCGTGTTGCCGGCCAGCGGTGGGCGGCTGCCCTCGGGGCAGTGCTCCTTGACGTAGGCCAGCACGCGCGCCTGTGCGTCGGCCATCGTCGTCCCGGTGGCCAGCTCCTCGAGCAGCCCGGAGCGGGTGTGCATGTCCCGGACGAACGGCACCATCTGCTCCAGGGCGGCCGGAGGTGGCGCGATCACCACGTCGATGCCCTCGCCCAGCACGTTGAGGTCGAAGTCGGTCACCAGGGCCGCCACCTCGATCAGCGCGTCGGCCCCGAGGTCCAGGCCGGTCATCTCACAGTCGATCCACACGAGTCGGTCGTTCACCCTGGGAGCCTACTCAGGTTCCTCATAGGACGTCTGGCTACCGTGACGCCATGACTCGCTGGACCGGTCTGGTTGCGCGCCTGCTCGTGGGCGGTGTCTGGATCTACGCCGGCGTGCTCAAGCTGCCGCACCCGGAGTCCAGCGTCAGCGCCGTTCGCGCCTACCAGCTGCTACCGATCGGGTCGGCCGACGCCGTCGGTCACGTCCTGCCGATGCTCGAGGTCGTCGTGGGTGCGTGCCTGGTGCTCGGCCTGCTGACCCGCATCACCGGCGGCGTCTCGGCGCTCCTGCAGCTGGCCTTCGTCATCGGGATCGCCTCGGTGTGGAGCCGCGGCATCGCGATCAACTGCGGCTGCTTCGGCGATGGCGGCGCGAACCCGGACGCGTTGCGCCACTACCCCTGGGAGATCGCCCGCGACGTCGGGCTGATGGCGCTCTCCCTGCTCCTGGTCGTGCGGCCCCGGACGCCGTACGCCGTGGACAACCTCCTTTTCCCCGCGACCGCGGGCCCGACCGAGAACCAGAAGGTGAACCATGTCCTCGCAGAACGGTGACTCCGACCGCACCAAGAAGGCCGCCGCCATCCGCGCAGCCCAGGCGCGCAAGGAGCGCAACCGCCGCGTCGCGCTGATCGTCGGCATCCTGGTGGTCCTGGGGGCGGTCGTGGCGGCCGGCGCCTGGTACAGCTCGGACAACACCACGAGCATCGACAACTCCAGCGTCGAGGTGCAGGCCGGCGACGGCTCGATCCTGGTCGGGAGCAACGCGGCACCGGTCAAGGTCCTGGTCTACGAGGACTTCCTCTGCCCGTTCTGCCGCGAGCTCGAGGAGTCCACCCGCGACTTCCTGCGCGAGAACGCCGCCAAGGGCAAGGTCCAGGTCGAGTACCGACCGATCAACCTGCTCACCCAGAGCACCTACTCGGCACGCGCGATGAATGCCTGGGCGCAGGTGCTCGCGAACGCCAGCCCCACCGACGCGCTGAAGCTGCACGACCTCTTCTACGAGAACCAGCCCTACGAGCAGAACGCCGACCAGACCACCGACACCGACATCGCCGCGCTGGTGCAGAAGGCGGTCGGGGACAACAGCAAGGTCCAGGGGGCGCTCAAGACGACCGACAACGCGTTCTTCGCCTCGGCCTCGCAGGTGATGGCCGACAAGGGCATCACCAGCACCCCGACGGTCTTCATCGACGGCCACGAGCTGACGGACATGAGCGTGCCGCAGATCGTCACGGCGATCGAGAAGGCCGTCGGCTGATGCCTGCTGGCCCCTGCTCGCGGGTCTCTGGCAGGGTGGCCCGGTGAACGATCTCGCCGCTTTCATCACCGCTCTGCCGAAGGCCGAGCTGCACGTCCACCACGTCGGGTCCGCCTCGCCGCGCGCGGTCGCCGAGCTCGCCCAGCGCTACCCCGGCACCGTGCCGAGCGACCCCGAGGCGCTGATGAGGTTCTTCGAGTTCACCGACTTCGGGCACTTCATCGAGGTCTACCTCGCGGTCGTCGACCTGATCCGCACGCCCGAGGACATCCGGCTGCTGACCTACGAGGTCGCCCGCGAGATGGCCGAGGGCCAGTCGCTGCGGTACGCCGAGCTGACCTGCACGCCGTACACCTCGGTGATCCGCGGCATCCCGATCGAGGCCTACAGCGAGGCGATCGAGGACGCCCGCGCGGCCGCGCTGCGCGACTTCGGCCTGCGGCTGCAGTGGATCTACGACATCCCGGGCGAGAGCGGCCTTCCGGCCGCGGACGCGACGCTGGACTACGCGCTGAACCACCCGACTGACGGCCTGGTCGCCTTCGGGCTGGGCGGTCCGGAGGTCGGTGTACCGCGTCCGCAGTTCCAGCCGCACTTCGACGCAGCGCGCGCAGCCGGCCTGCACAGCGTCCCGCACGCGGGGGAGACGACCGGACCGCAGACGGTCTGGGACGCGATCCGGCTGCTCGGCGCCGAGCGCATCGGGCACGGCACCTCGGCCGCGGCCGATCCCGAGCTGCTCTCCTACCTGGCGGCCGAGCAGATCCCGCTGGAGGTCTGCCCGTCCTCGAACATCGCCACCCGCGCGGTCGCCACCCTGGCCGAGCACCCGATCGCTGCGTTCCGCGACGCCGGCGTGGTGGTCACCGTGAACAGCGACGACCCGCCGATGTTCGGCACGACCCTGAACGCCGAGTACGCGATCGCCGCCGACCTGCTCGGCCTGGACCGCGACGGGGTCGCCGACCTCGCCAAGGCTGCCGTGAACGCCTCCTTCGCCGACGAGGCGTACAAGAAGGAGCTCTGCACCGAGATCGACGCGTACGCCGCCTCCGCTCCCTGAGCGGAGAGCGGGTCGCACTCGACTGGCTCCGGGAACGTCAATGGCCAGGCGGACTCATACTCCGCCTGGCCGTTGACTCTTTTCTACGACAGTCCTTGCCCTGACCTTGGCCGCGACACGCGTACGGGGTGGTGCGAATCACCGTGCAGCGGGTGAATTCGCCGGAAACGTCGGCAGATCCGCTCAGGCGGTGCGCAGGTGCAGACGAAACCCACCTCGTCGCGTGCGGGACGTCGAGGTGGGTTTCGGTGGATCGCGCGGGAACAGGCACGATCCGTTCTGGGTGAGGACGGGATACCCGGGCCTCCGCGCGGCCAAACCTGCGCTCCACGGCACGTCCTGAGAGCCGTTGGCGCCCCCGGCAGGATTCGAACCTGCGACCTAGAGATTAGAAGGCTCTCGCTCTATCCAGCTGAGCTACAGGGGCACGGGATCGAGCGGGCACGCACTCGCCGATCCCGCGCACGAGTATGCCGCAGGCGGCCTCAGGCCTGGTGCACCCAGGAGGCACGCACGCTCTTGCCGCGCTCGCCGGACGAGGTGGCCGACCAGGTCCCGACGAGGGTCTCCACGATCGCCAGGCCGCGTCCGCCCAGTGCCTCGCTCGTCGCCGCGCGGACCGTGGGCCAGCCGTCGGCGTCGTCGGTCACGACCAGGTCCAGGGCGCCCGGGGTGACCGCGAGGTCCAGGTCCACCCGCGAGGCGCCGGCCTTGACCGAGTTGGTGACCAGCTCACTGACCACCAGCACGATCTCGTCGACCGGCGGCTGCCCGGCGTACGGCAGCTCGCGCAGGCATTCCTGCACGAACGCGCGCGCCGCGGACGGCGCCTGCTCGTCGGCCGTCACCGAGGTGTGCCCCGACGAGCCGTCGGGCGTGGCCGACCCCCCGCCGCGCCAGCGGAACGCGAGGACCGCGATGTCGTCGGGGGCGTCCTCGTGGCGCAGGGAGCTCAGCGCGTGCGCGACCAGGCCCTCGACATCGGTCGCGCGGGCGTCTGCCATGGTCTCGACGAGCCGCTGCATGCCGCGGTCGATGTCCTCGGTGCGCCGCTCGACCAGACCGTCGGTGAAACCGAAGAGGATGTCGCCCGGTGCGAGCCAGAGGGTCGTGGAGCGGTAGGCGCTGGGACCGGTGCCCAGCGGAGGGCCGGTCGGGATCGTGACGAACTCGGTGCCGTGCTGGCCGATCCGCAACGGCCGCGGGTGGCCGGCGTTGGCCAGCACCATCTCGCCGGTCCTGCGGTTGCCGAGACCGACCAGGGCGGTGGTCATGTGGCCGTCGACCGAGATGTCGAACTGGTGCGAGCACTTCTCGAGGGCCTCGGCCGGCGACTTGCCGTCCAGCAGGTAGGCGCGCAACGTGAAGCGTGCGTGCGCCATCACGGCCACCGCGTCGACGCCGTGCCCCGAGACGTCACCGACCACGAACCCGAACCGGTCCTCGTCCAGGGCGATGATGCTGTACCAGTCGCCGCCGATGTCGACACCGGTCGCGCCGGCGACGTACTCGGAGGCGATCTCGAGGTCGGAGATGCGTGGGTTCATGTGCGGCAGCACGGCGCGCTGGAGCTGGACCAGGAGCTCGCGCTGCTGGTCGTAGAGCGACTCGACCTGCTCGTAGAGCTCCGCAGCCCGGCGCGCGTTCTCCTCGGCCCGCTCGCGACCGCGCCCGAGGCGGTACGCCGTGCGCGTGGCGACCACGGTGATCAGCAGTCCACCGAGCAGCAGGATCCACGGCAGGCTCCGGCTCAGGGCTGCTCCGAGGTGGCGGCGCGGGCTCGCGACCAGGGTCAGGGCGGTGTTGCCGAAGGGGACCTCGACCCGCGACGTCCTTCCCTCCAGCGGCAGGGCCGCCGGGTCCTCGTCGGTGGTCGAGAGGTTCGCGTCCGTCGTCGAGGTGCCGAAGTAGATCGCGTAGTGCAGGTCGGCGAACGCCGAGTCCGTGTCGACCGGTGCGCGGCGGTTCGCCGGGATCGGCCGTTCGGCGTAGACGACCAGCCCCGAGGTCGCGTCTCCCTGCGCGTAGCCGGTGCGGGTGATCTGCGCCTTTGCGCCGCTGGTGACCGGCTGAACCATGAAGGTCGCCGAGCTCAGCGCCGAGCGCAGGAACCTCGAGGTGGCCGGCGCATGCGGGTCCAGCGCGTCCGGGACGCCGACGGCGGCGATGCGGCGGAAGGAGGCGCCTTGGCGCTGCCACAGCGAAGCATTGGCAAACAGCTTGCCGGGAGCCACGAACGCTGCCATCTGACGGCGGAACGCGGCCGGGTCGCCGCCGGGCCCCGCGGTCTCCTGGACGGTCAGGTTCGTCGAGAGCGGTTGCTGGATGAGCAGGATCGCGGTCGACAGCACGGCGGCGGCCTGACGGGTCTGGACCTGGAGCAACCGACGCTCGGTGCTGCTGTCGGCGCGCGCCGCCGCCGCGGTCGAGGCCGCGGTGAGTACCACGAAGACGATCGCGACGAAGATCGCGACGCGGTCGGGACGTCGCGTCCGGATCGGCCTCACGTCAGTCCTCGGCGTTGGCTGAGAACACCGCCTCGAGCCCGGTGAGGTCGAAGAGCCGCTGCACCGACCGCGGGACGTGCACGAGCTCGATACCCAGACCGCGCTCGGCGGCGACGTTGCGGATCCGCACCAGCGCACCCAGACCGCTGGAGTCGATGAAGGTCACGCCGCCCAGGTCGATGTCGATGCCGTCCACGGCGCGGTCCAGGCACGCCCGGGCGGCCTCGATCAGCTCGTCGACCGCTGCGATGTCGACCTCGCCGCTCAGCGCGAGGGTCGGCCGTCCGTCCGGGTTCTCGGTCGGGATGAACACGGCCATGCCGTTCCTCCGGGGTGCGAGTCTGGAGGGAGTCGCGCGCAGGCTGCTCGAGACCCCGGGCGATCTGTTTCACCTGCAGCGGAGAGTAACGCATCCGACGCGGCGGCGAGACGCCCTGGCGTGCTCCCCGCGATCTCCTAGGATCCGTGGGAGACCGTCTCCCCGGTCCCTCCTACACACCAGGAGCTGTCATGCGCCGAGCGCTCTGGCTGGTTCTCCCCGTCCTCGTCGTGGCCGGGCTCGGTGCACCACACCGAGACAGCACCATCCTGGACAGCAGCACCGAAAGGCAGTCGTGACCGAGACCACCGCACGTCAGCAGCGCTTCACCGGCCACCGCGTCGTCGTCACCGGCGCCGCCGGCGGTGTCGGCAGCCAGGTCGTCGCGCTCTTCGGGGCCGAGGGCGCGCGCGTCGTCGGTGTCGACGTCGTGCCCGGCGACGGCATCGTGCAGGGCGACCTGGCCGACGCCGCCTCGGTGACCTCGGTCGTCGAGCAGGCGTTGGCCGAGCTGGGCGGCGTGGACGTGCTGTGCAACGTCGCCGGTATCCAGACCTTCGCCAGGCTCGAGGAGCTCACCCCGGACCAGCTGCGCCGGCACCTCGACGTCAACGTCGTCGGTCCGGTGCTGCTGACCCAAGGTCTGCTCCCGGCGCTGACCGAGTCGCGTGGCAACGTCGTCACCGTCGCCTCGATCTCGGCCCTCATGGGCCAGCCGTACAACACCGCGTACTGCGCCAGCAAGGCCGGCGTCCTGCTCGCGATGCGGGCACTGGCCGTCGAGCTGGCGGGCCGCGGGATCCGGGTCAACTGCGTCTCGCCCGGAGGCATCGACACCCCGATGATCGAGGGCGCCGCGCACAGCCTGCCGGCCGACGTCGACTGGACCCTGATCGCGAAGAGCCAGAGCGTGATCCCCGGATTCATGCCGCCCGCCGACGTCGCGGAGGCGATCCTCTTCCTGGCCTCGGGCGCGGCCTCCTCGATCACCGGCGCGAACCTGGTCGTGGACCGAGGCGTGGTCTGGTGAGCCACGGGCAGCGAATTCTCACCGGCGCGCTGGTCGCGCTGGTGCTGGCCGTCGTCGTGGTGATCGTGGTGCTGCAGCCGTTCTCGCACGACGACTCGGGAAACGGGGGACCGCACTACGCCGACTTCTACGCCGCCCCGGCCCACGTTCCTGCCGAGCCCGGCAAGCTGATCCGCTCCGAGGTCGTCTTCGCCGGCGTGCCGGACGGCGCGCAGGCGTGGCGGATCCTCTACACCACGACGCGGAGGAACGGCGCGCCCGCGGTGGCCAGTGCCCTGGTCATCCAGCGCTCCGACCAGACCTCGGGACCGCACCCGGTGATCGCCTGGGCGCACGGCACCAGCGGCTTCGCCCAGAAGTGCGCGCCCTCGCTGCAGATGGACCCCACCGTCTTCGGCGGGATCCCCGGTGCCGACAAGGTGCTCGCCAAGGGCTGGGTCCTGGTCGCGACCGACTACACCGGCCTGGGCACCAAGGGCCCGCAGCCGTACCTCATCGGACCCGGCGAGGCCCGATCGGTGCTCGACTCGGTACGCGCTGCCCGCCAGCTCGACCAGGTCTCGCTCTCGGACAAGACCGTCGTGTGGGGACACTCCCAGGGCGGCGGGGCCGCGCTGTGGGCCGGCATCATCGCGAAGGACTACGCCCCCGACGTGCCGCTGGCAGGGATCGGGGCCGTCGCCCCGGCCAGCGACCTCCCGACGCTGGCAACGACGCTCGGAACCACCCAGGGCGGGGTGCTGTTCGCCAGCTACCTGCTCGAGGCGTACGCCGCGGCGTACCACGACGTGAAGTTCGACCGGTACGTCCGCCCCGACGCGAGGACGCCGTTGCACGACTTCGGTGAGCTGTGCCTCACCGACGCTGCGCAGATCGTCTCGGTCGGCCGGACCCTGCCTCCGGGGCAGCCGTTCTACGCCGACGCCCCGACGACCGGCGCACTGGGGCAGCGGCTCCGCGAGAACGACCCGACAGGCCCCATCACCGCGCCGCTGTTCATCGGTCAGGGCACGGCCGACCGGCTCGTGCTGCCACCCAGCCAGGCCGCCTACGTCGCCGGGCGCTGCTCGGATGACCCGGCAACGCCCCTGGAGTACCGCACCTACAAGGGGCGCGAACACATCAACGTGATCGCCTCGGACTCCCGGCTGCCGGTCGACCTCGTCGACTGGACGGCCGACCGGTTCGCCGGACGGCCCGCTCCGACGACCTGCTGAGCATCGCGCGGCGTGCGCTTTGCCGCATCCGCCCGGTTTGCCGGGTCCGGGCCCCGGACGTCTGCGTGAATCGAACCCGCACCCGCCGCGCGCGACATACCGTGGGCCGGCGGGGTCGAGCGGCGGAAGAAGGCGGGATGTCGGGTTCGGTGAACGGACGTGGACGCGTGCGCGTGCTGGCGCGGCTCCTGCCCGTCCTCCTCCTGACGAGCCTCGTGCTGGTCCCGCTCACCTCGGCGCAGGCCGCGCTGGCGAAGTGCCTGGGAGTGACGCGCACGATCCAGGGCAACAACAACGCGAACACCCTCAACGGGACCGCCGCGCGCAACGTGATCCTCGGCCTCGGTGGCAACGACCGGATCTTTCCGAGGAGCGGGGCCGACGTCGTCTGCGGCGGCGCCGGGAACGACGTCATCAACTCCTACGACGGGTACGCCGACCGCATCTCGTGCGGCCCCGGAACCGACACCGTGACCGCGGACTACAAGGACGCCGTCTCCCGCGACTGCGAACGGGTCAGGCGCATCGACCACAAGCCGACCGCCCTGACGCTCTCGAAGACCTCGATCAACGAGAACTCGCCCAAGGGCGCGATCGTCGGGACGATGCGCTCGACCGACGCGGACCCCGGTGACACCGGGACCTTCCGGCTCGTCGCCGGTGACGGCGCCAACGACAACAGCCAGTTCCGGGTCGTGGGCAACACCCTGAGCACGAACTCGATCTTCGACTACGAGCTGCGGACCGTGAAGCACGTGCGCCTGCGCGTCGACGACGCTGCGGGCGCGTCGTACGAGCGGGCGTTCGACATCGCGATCGTCAACGTGAACGAGGCCCCGATCTCGATCTCGCTCGACAACTCCTCGGTGCCGGAGAACCAGAGCACCCAGACCGTGGTCGGCAACCTCTCCGCCGTCGATCCCGACAGCGGTGACACGGCGACCTTCACCCTCGTCAGCACCGCCCAGGTGCCGGGACCGGACAACGCGGCGTTCAAGATCGTGGGCACCCAGCTGATCACCCTGCAGAGCTTCGACCGCGAGACCAAGGCGAGCTACAAGATCGCCGTGCGCGCGACCGATGCGCACGGACTGACCTTCGACAAGCAGCTGACGATCACCGTCCTCAACGTCAACGAGACCCCGACGACCGCGTTCCTCTCCAGCTCGACCTTCCCCGAGGGGCCTGCCGGCACGGTGGTGGGGACGCTCTCGACCGACGACCCCGACCGCGACGTCCAGGCGCAGTACTTCACGCTCGCGCCGGGTGTGGCCGACAACGACCTGTTCACCATCGACGGCTCGACGCTGAAGACCAAGGGGCCGTTCGACTTCGACACCAGCGTCGATCACTCCTTCACCGTCCAGGTCGGTTTCAACGACCAGTTCGACGTCGACCACGGCACCCCTCCGCGAGGCCCGGTGACCTTCGGCCTGACGCTGGGTGACGTCAACGAGGCGCCGACCGACATCGCCCTGAGCTCGAGCTCGGTGCCGGAGAACAGTGCGCCGGCGACCGCGATCGGCACGCTGAGCGCGACCGACCAGGACGCCGGTGACACCGCCACCTACAGCTTGGTCGGCGGCACTGGCAGCACCGACAACGCCTCCTTCCAGGTCGACGGGTCGACGCTGGAGACGCTCGCCCCGCTGGACGTCGAGACCAAGAGCGCCTACTCGGTCCGGGTCCGCGTCACCGACGGCGGGAGCAACACCTTCGAGAAGGTCTTCGCGATCACGGTCACCGACGCGAACGACGTCCCGTCCGACATCAGCCTGAGCACCTCGACCATCGCGGAGGACCAGCCGTCCGGCTCGACCGTCGGCACGCTCGCGGACCTCGACCAGGACGCCGCCGACGTCCCGACGTTCACGCTGGTCGCCGGTGCCGGCAGCAGCGGCAACGGCTCCTTCACGATCAGCGGGACCACGCTGAAGACGGCCACGGCGCTGGACTTCGAGACCCAGGGGTCCTACTCGATCCGGGTCCAGGTCGACGACGGGCACGGCGGCACGTTGCAGAAGGCCCTGACCGTCACCGTCACCAACGTGAACGAGGCACCGACCGATCTCGCGCTGAGCGCCAGCACGGTGGTGGAGAACAGCGCGATCGGTACGACCGTCGGCACCTTGAGCGACACCGACCCCGACGCCGGCGACGCCGCGACGTACACCCTGGTCCCCGGACCGGGCAGTGCCGACAACGCGTCGTTCACCATCAGCACCACGGCCCTGAAGACCGCCGTCGCGCTCGACTTCGAGACCAAGAGCTCCTACGCCGTGCGGGTGCGCGTGACCGACGGCGGCGCCAACACATTCGAGAAGGCACTCACGATCACGGTCACCAACGTGAACGAGGCGCCGACGAACATCGCCCTGAGCGCCAGCACGGTGGCCGAGAACAGCGCGTCCGGCACGACCGTCGGCACGTTGAGCGACACCGACCAGGACGCCGGAGACTCGCCCGTCTTCACCCTCGTCACCGGCACCGGGAGCACCGACAACGCTTCGTTCACGATCTCGGGGACCTCGCTCCACACGGCCGTGGTGCCCGACTTCGAGACCAAGGCGTCGTACTCGATCCGGGTGCAGGTCAGTGACGGCCACGCGCACACCTTCCAGAAGGTGTTCACGATCACCGTCACCAACGTGAACGAGGCGCCGACGAACATCGCGCTCAGCGCGAGCAGGTTCGCCGAGAACGCAGCGGTGGGTACGACGGTCGGCACCCTGAGCGCGACCGACCCCGACGCCGGTGACACCCGGACGTTCCTGCTGGTCGCCGGATCCGGAAGCACCGGCAACGCCTCGTTCACGATCACCGGGACCACGCTGAAGACCGCGGTCGTCGCGGACTTCGAGGCCCAGGCGTCGTACTCGGTCCGGATCCGGGTCACCGACCACGACGGCCTGAGCTTCGAGAAGGCCTTCACCATCACGGTGACCAACGTCAACGAAGCGCCGAACGGCGTCAGCATCACCGCGAGCTCCGTGGCCGAGAACATGCCCGCGGGCACGACCGTGGGAACCGTGACGGCGACCGACGCCGACGCGGGTGCGGCGCCGACGGTGGCGCTGGTGGCCGGCGCCGTCGACGACGCGAAGTTCACCCTCTCCGCCGGGGTGCTGAAGACCGCGGCGGTGTTCAACTTCGAGGCGAAGGCGTCCTACAGCATCCAGGTCCGAGCCACCGACGCGGGAGGGCTGACGTTCACCAAGACCCTCACCGTCACGGTGACCAACGTGAACGAGGCGCCGACGGCGATGACCCTGAGCAGCAGCTCGGTCGCCGAGAACGCCTCGATCGGCACCACCGTCGGCACGCTCGGTGACACCGACCCGGACACGGGCGACTCGGCGACGTACACGGTCCTCGCTGCCGAGGACGGCGCCTTCACGATCAGCGGCAGCTCCCTGCGCACGGCGATCACCTACGACGCCGCCACGAAGTCGTCCTACTCGGTCACCGTGCGGGTGACCGACGGTGGCGGCAAGACGTTCGACAAGACGTTCGCGATCACGATCACGCCCGCCGCCTGACCCGCGATCGCGGTGAGCACGTCCTCGAAGAGGAACGCGTGGATCTCCTGCGTGCCGGAGAGGTAGTAGTCCAGCGTCGCCTTCGGCACCCGGTGGTGTCCGCGATCTCGTCGATCGTGGTCCGCTCGAGTCCCTGACCGGCGATCAGGGCGAGTGCCTGGTGCAGCTTGACGGCGATCCGGGCCAGGGTGTGCGCAGCGCGGGGTGATCTGGTTTGTCGCTGCACCGACCGGGTAACCAGCACCCCATGAGCTCTTCCACCCTGCACTACACGACCCCCGGCCTGGACGACCGCGACGCAGAGCGCGTGATCGCGCTGCTCCAGGACCGGCTGCACGCGTGCAACGACCTGCACCTGACCCTCAAGCACGTGCACTGGAACGTCGTCGGGCCCCAGTTCATCGCGGTGCACGAGATGATCGACCCCCAGGTCGACCAGGTGCGCGAGATGGCCGACGACCTGGCCGAGCGGATCGCCACCCTCGGCGGCGCCCCGCGGGGTACGCCGGGAGCTCTGGTCGCCGAGCGCGGCTGGGACGACTACGCGGTCGGCCGGGCCTCGACCCAAGACCACCTGCGCGCGCTCGACGTCGTCTACCGAGGTCTGGTCGGCTCGCACCGCCAGGCGCTCGAGGAGCTCGACAAGCTGGACCTGGTCACCCAGGACCTGCTCATCGGGCAGACCGAGAAGCTGGAGCTGTTCCACTGGTTCGTCCGCGCGCACCTGGAGGATGCCAGCGGCCGCCTCTCCACCGACCAGGGACGCTCGGACTAGCCGCGCAGGCGCCCCATCCACTCCTCGATCGCGTCGACCTCGCGCGGGAGCGCCGCGGAGAGGTTGCGGTAGCCGTCGGCGGTGACGACCACGTCGTCCTCGATGCGGATGCCGATCCCGCGCAGCTCCTCGGGCACCAGCAGGTCGTCCTCCTGGAAGTAGAGGCCGGGCTCGACGGTCAGCACCATGCCCTCGGCCAGGGGACCCTCCGGGTAGACCTCGGTGGCGGCGGCCGCGCAGTCGTGCACGTCGATGCCGAGCATGTGGCTGGTGCTGTGCAAGGTCCAGCGCGCGTAGACCTTGCTGTCCGGGGCCAGCGCCTCCTCGGGGGAGCAGGGGAGGAGTCCGAGGTCTCCGAGCGCGTGCGCGAGCACCTGCATCGCCGCGTGGTGCGGGTCGCGGAAGCCGGCGCCCGGCCGCACTGCGTCGAGCCCGGCCTGCTGGGAGGCGAGCACGATCTCGTAGAGCTCGCGCTGCAGCGGGGTGAAGGTGCCGTCGACCGGCAGCGTGCGGGTCACGTCGGCGGTGTAGAGCGAGGACGCCTCGGCACCCATGTCGAGCAGCATCAGCTCACCGGGTGCGAGCGGCCCGGTGTTCTCGATCCAGTGCAGCGTGGTCGCGTGCCGGCCGCCGCCGACGATCGAGTCGTACCCGATGTCGTTGCCCATCGCGCGGGCGCGCCGGAAGAAGGTGCCCTCGATCCAGCGCTCGCCGAACTCCAGGACCTTGTCCCACTCGGCGATCGAGTCCTCGAAGCCCAGCGTGGTGATGTCGCAGGCCTGCTGGAGCTCGTCGAGCTCCCAGGTGTCCTTGACCAGCCGGAGCTCGGAGAGCACCCGGGCGAGGTCGTCGTCGCGACCGGCGTCCTCGGCCACCAGCCTGTCGACCCGGGCGTCGGCACCGCGGAGCACGCGCGTCTTCGCCGACGTGGACAGGCGCTCGTCGAGCTCGTCGATGTGGCGGGCCTCGATGCCGAGCGAGGCGCTGATCTCAGCGAGCGAGGGCCGGCGCCCGACCCAGAGCTCGCCGTACTGCCGGTCGCGGAAGAACTCGTCGGTCTCCCGCGAGCTGCGCGGCCGGGCGTAGAGCACGGACTCGCCGCCCTCGAGGACCAGGACCGCGTCGCTGGTCTGGTTGCCGGTCAGGTGTGTGTGCGCGGAGTCGGAGCGGAAGCGGTAGTCGGTGTCGTTCGAGCGCACCTTGAAGGTGCCCGAGGGCACGACCAGGCGCTCGTCGGGGAACATCTCGGCCAGCCGGGCCCGGCGTGCGGCGGCGTACGGGGCGACCGGGTGCGGCGGGAGGTCGAGCTCGCGGTCGCCCCACCCGGTGCGCATGAAGGCGGCGTACTTCTCGGGGACGGGCTGGTCGTGGCTCTCGGTGTGCAGCACCTCGGCAGCCACCTGGTCCTCGGACGAGTTCTCCATCCATCCACTCTACGACGGCGAACCCGGACAGAACGGATGAGTTTCCGCGGGGCTCCGCAGGCCCACGCTGTCCTGGGAGAAGGGCCTGCGGCCTATAGGCTTCCGCCCATGAGCAGGCCCGCGAGCAATATCGCCTTCACCGTGACACTCGGTGCGGCGTTGTTCCTGGGCGCGGGTGTGATGGGCCTGGTCCTGCTCGCCTCCGGAGCCCCCGACGCGCTCGCGCTCGGCGTCGTGCTCGCCGCGATCCCCGTGGGTCCGGTCATCGGCTGCTACCTGTGGCTGGACCGCTACGAACCGGAGCCGCGTTCCCTGCTGCTCCTCGGTCTGGGCTGGGGTGCCTTCGTGGCCACCAGCGCCGCGATCTTCCTGCAGGCCTTCGACGCCTTCGCCTTCGGACCGGGCGAGGCGGTCGAGTCGGTGCTGGTCGCACCGCTGACCGAGGAGGCGGCCAAGGGGCTGTTCATCGTGCTGCTCCTCGGCTACCGCCGGGCCGAGCTCGACGGCGTCCTGGACGGCATCGTCTACGCCGGCATGGTCGGCATCGGCTTCGCCTTCATGGAGAACATCCTCTACCTGAGCTCGGCCTACGTCGGCGACGACGGCCAGGTGGGCGGCATCGAGGGGGCGGTCTCGCTCTTCGTCGTCCGCGGCATCGGCAGTCCCTTCGCGCACCCGTTCTTCACCGCGTTCACCGGCATCGGGATCGGAATCGCGGTGGGCAGCCGTGACCGGCGGGTCCGGGTGCTGGCCCCCCTCGGCGGGTTCGTGCTCGCCGTCGCCGCGCACGCCGCCTGGAACGGCTCGCTGCTCCTCGACGGTGGCCGTGGTGCCCTCACGGCGTACGTCGGGTTGATGGTGCCGGCGTTCCTGGTCATGGTCGCCTTCGCGATCTGGTCGCGCCGCCGCGAGGGTGTGCTCCTGGCTGCCGCGCTCGCCGACTGCGCCGGGCGCGGGTTCATCGACGCCCGCGAGGTGCCGTGGCTGACCCGGATCCCGGCGCGCAAGGCCTGTCGCAAGTACGCCTCCCGCACCGGCGGACGCGCCGCCCTGCAGGCGATGAAGACCTACCAGTCCGAGGCGATCGAGCTCGGCTTCCTGCACCACCGGTTCCTACGTGGCACGCCTCCGGCCCGGTACGCCGAGCTGGGTCAGGCGCACCTCGCGCGCATGCTCGCGCTCCGCCCGCTGCTGCTGTGGCCGCAGTCGCGTCCGGTCGGCGCG
>JBJMIO010000076.1:0-9420 GCA_045806765.1 Marmoricola sp. | reverse complement strand
GGAAGAACGCCGAGAGCGTCCAGATCGCCAGCGGGAGGGTGAAGGACATGTACGGGATCACCAGGCCCGGCCAGGTGTTGAAGAGGTGGAAGGTGCGCCACATGTCGAACAGCGGGCCGACCAGGGAGACCACCGGGAACATCGCGATCGCCAGCGCCAGCGAGAGCACCGCGCGCTTGCCGCGGAACTCCAGCCGCGCGATCGCGTACGCCGCGAGCGTCGCCAGCACGACGGAGAGGAAGGTCGCGCTGAGCGAGATGCCGAAGGAGTTGACCAGGGCGTGGGTGAAGTCGGGGTTGTCGATGATGTCCTTGTAGTTCTGGGTGGTCCACGCCTTGGGGAAGAACTGCGCACTACCGGCGGTGGTCTCGTCGGCCGACTTGAACGAGAGCGACACGATCCAGACCACCGGCAGCAGGCACCAGATCATGATCAGCACGAAGCCGACCCACGTGCCCGCGACGTTGCGGCGTCCCACGGCCATCATGCCTCCCCTCGTGCCTGGGCCAGGTCGACCCGGAAGGCCCGAACGATCAGGTAGGCCAGCAGCAGGACGGTGAGGAAGAGCAGCACCGAGAGCGCCGAGCCCATCCCGATCTGCATCTGCTCGATCACCTGCCGGTAGGTCAGGAACGAGGACGACTCGGTGTTCTGCGCGCCGCGGGTCATCACGAAGATGTTGTCGAAGATCCGGAACGCGTCCAGGGCTCGGAAGAGCACCGCGACCATGATCGCCGCGCGCATGTTGGGCAGGATCACCTTGAACAACCGCTGGCGCCAGGTGGCGCCGTCGACCTTGGCGGCCTCCACCATGTCCTCGGAGACCTGGGAGAGCCCGGCGAGCAGGAGCAGCGACATGAACGGCGTGGTCTTCCAGATCTCACTGACCATGATCGCGAACATCGCGTGCCAGTGGTCACCGAACCAGTTCGTGTTCGGGTCGATGAACGGCAGCCAGTCGAACCAGCTGTTGATGTAGCCGTTGTTGATCGAGAACGTGAACTGCCAGGCGAAGGCGGAGACCACGGTGATGATGCCGTAGGGGATCAGGATCGAGGTCCGCATCAGGCCGCGGGCGAAGATGATCCGGTGCATCACCATCGCGAAGGCGAACCCGATCACCAGCTCGACCGACACGGTGACCACCATGATCACCACCGTGTTCCAGGTGTCCTTCCAGAACAGCGGGTCGGACAGGATCGTGCCGTAGTTGCCCAGGAACACGAACGAGCGGTCGTCCGGGGTCGTGAGCCGGTAGCGGAAGCCGGAGAGGTACAGCGCGCGCAGCATCGGCCACGCGGTGACCAGCAGCATGATGACCACGGCCGGTGCCACCAGCCGGCGGCCGAGGCGGTCCTCGGCGATGGCTCGCTCGGTGCTCACAGCAGCCTCCTGCCCTTCAGGACGTCGACGATGAACTGCCCCGACTTCTTGGGGGTGTCCTGGTTGACCGAGAACGGCGAGTGCCAGGTCGACTGGATGGCCCCGGAGATGTCGCTCCAGTAGGGCGTCACCGAGCGCGGGGCGGCCGCGTCCACGCTGCTCTGGAACAGGTCGAGCAGGTCCTGGGGGTAGATCTTCTTCAGGTCCGGGTAGTCGTAGCCGGCAGCACTGGCCGGCATGTTGCCGGTCAGCTGGGCGTTCAGGCCCTGGTTCTCCGGCTTCACGATGCACTCCGCCGCGGCCATCGCCTCGTCGGGGTGAGCGGAGTACCGGCTGACCCCGATCCCTATCCCGCCGTACGGGGGTCGCGAGTCCTGGCCGGCGACGGTCTGCGGGTAGCGGGCCCAGCCGAGGTTCGCGAAGTCGGACTTGGAGATCCCGCCCTGGCTGACCGGCTTGCCGACCAGCGCCTGCTCGTTGGTGTAGACGAAGGTCCAGTCGACCAGGAAACCACCGGCATCGGGGTAGATCTTCCGCTTGTCGTTGGGGTAGAGGTAGGGCAGCACGGTGCCCTCGTTGGAGACCGAGAGGTCGGGCTCGGCGGCGCTGGAGGAGGACAGCTTCGCGATGACCTGCGCCGCCGCGCGTCCGGCGTCGGAGTCGATGTCGATGTCCGCGTCGGTGCCCTTGCCGGCGTTGCGCACGATGTCGCCGCCCGCCCCGCTGATCAGGGCGTTGATCCACACGACGTAGCCCTCGTACTTGTTGGCCTGGACGCCGACGTGGGTGCGCTGCGCGTGCTGGGCGGAGTTGAGCTTCGCGGCGGCGTCCACGACCTGGTCCCAGGTCACCGGCCCGGTCATGTCGAGCCCGGCCGCCCTGGCCGCGTCCTTGCGGTACCAGAGCACCTGGGTGTTGGACCAGAACGGCAGCACCGCGAGCCGGCCGTCCCAGGTCGAGGCGTGGACGGCGCCGCCGAACGACTGCTTCGTCAGCACCTCCTGCTCGGAGTCGGGGATGCGCGCGAGGAAGCCGGCGTTGGCGAACTCGGCCGTGTAGACCGGGTCGAGGCTCATCAGGTCGATCCCCGAGTCGTGCGCGGCCAGGCGGCGGGCCAGCTGGATCCGCTGCTGCCCGGCGTCCTGGGGGAGCACCTGGGTCACGATCTTGACCTTGTCGGTCGAGCACTTCTTCGCCACGGCGGCCTGACCGCCCGGATCGGGGTTGGTGTACCAGGTGACCGTGACCCGGCCGTCGTTCGAGCCGCAGGCCACGAGGGCGCTGCCGAGCAGCGTCAGTGCCGCGGAGGCGGCGAGGGCACGGATCGGCCCATGTGAAGCAGGCATTGCGTTCCTCCCGAGAACGTCAGGTTCTCTCTTTCCCTCGGGAGAGCGGAATCAAAACCTCGGACGTTCCTGCCACGAGGACACCGGTGGCCGGGATCGGTCACGCGAGTGCTGCTACGCCTTGTCGGCGGTCCTGCGGATGACCTCGACGAAGGTCTCGTGCAGCTCGACGGGCAGGTCGTGGCCCATGCCGGGGATCAGCAGCAGGTTCGCACCGGGGATCGCCTGAGCGGTCGCCCGGCCGCCCGAGGGGTGCACCATCCGGTCCTCCATGCCGTGCACGACGGCGGCCGGCATGCTCAACGCGTGCAGGGCCCGGGCGCGGTCGGGCTGGGTCAGGACGGCGAGCATCTGGCGCAGCACGCCTGCGGGGTGGGTGCCGCGGTCGTAGGTCTCCTCGGCGCGGGCGCGCGAGGACGCCTCGGGCTCGGGGTAGCCCGGTGAGCCGATCAGCTGCCCGACCTTGCGGGCCCCGGCGACGTAGGACTCCTTGTCCGCGCCGCGCGGGGCGAGCAGCACGGGGAACAGGCGCGGGTCCTGCCAGCCGACCGTGCGGCGGCCGGTGGTCGACATGATCGAGACCAGGCTGCGCACCCGCGCCGGGTTCGCGATCGCCATCGTCTGGGCGATCATGCCGCCCATCGAGACCCCGGTGACGTGCGCCGAGGCGATGCCGAGGTGGTCCAGCAGGCCGAAGGCGTCGGAGGCCATGTCGGAGATCGCGTACGGCGCGTTGACCTTGCGCCCGAGGAAGGCGCGCACCAGCATCGGGCGGGTCACCCGGCCTCCGACCTGGCTCGAGCGCCCGACGTCGCGGTTGTCGTAGCGGATGACGTAGAACCCGTTGCGCGCGAGCAGCGTGCACAGGTCCGGGTCCCACCAGGTCATCGGTCCACCCAGGCCCATCACGAGGAGCAGCGGCTCGTCGTCCGGGTCCCCGAAGGTCTGGTAGCAGAGCTCGACCTCGGCACTGACCGGCGCGGACAGCTCGCCGCTCACGGCGACCTGGGCAGGGGCGGAACGGCGGGACCTGATGCGCGGCATGGAAGAAAGCATCTCCGACGCGCGTCACGAAATCAGTGGAGTTTCGTTAGTAGAACTGTGGTTTCCGTTACGTTCGGCTCTGTGAACTCACCGATGGGCGACTTCTTGAAGCCAGAAGGATTCGCCGGCCCCCAAGGACTCCGGGCACTCTCGCGCGAGGGGAGCATCGTGGAGGAGACGGTGCGCTACCTGCGCCGGGTGCGCGCGGACCGCAAGGTCAGCGATGCCCTGCCGTACGCCGGCCACCACCGCCCTGCCGGGGTCGAGCCCGTGCTGCTGATCCCCGGTTTCATGGCGTTCGACGCGACCCTGGCCCCGATGGCCCGGATGCTGCGCGGTGCCGGGTACCGGACCTACCGCTCGCACATCGGCGTGAACATGGGCTGCACCCGCGAGGCGGCCGACCGTCTCGAGCGCCGCGTCGAGGCGATCGCGCTCCACCGCGGCCGCAAGGTCAGCATCGTGGGCCACAGCCTCGGAGGCATGCTCGCCCGCGGGCTGGCCGCACGCCGACCCGACCTGATCGCCGGGATCGTCTCGATGGGCAGTCCGGTGCTGGCGCCCGGCGCCGTGCACGACCTGCTGTCCCGGGACGCCGAGCTGCTCACCCGGCTGACCCGGGCCGGCTTCGGCGGCCTGATGAGCGAGGACTGCATCGCCGGGGACTGCGCACGCTCGAGCTTCGAGGAGACCCACCAGCCGCTGGACCCCGCGGTCGGGTTCACCGCGATCTACTCGCGGCGCGACGGCATCGTGGACTGGCGAGCCTGCATCGATCCCGCCGCGACGGCGGTGGAAGTCAGCGCCAGCCACGTCGGCATGGCGCTCGACCCGCTCGTCTTCGACGCCGTGCACACGGCCCTGGAGGGGCAGCGCGTCAGTCGCCTCGCGGCCCGGGCCAACCCGGTGGAAGCGCCGAGCGCGACGGCATAGCCGCTCCCCGGCTGCGGCAGCTCAGCGCGGCCGCGGTGACCGCCGCGCCGAGCAGGTCCTCGAGCGCACCGACCTCGGTGGGCAGACCACCGGCATAGCTGCCGAACGCGCCCTGCTCGAAGAGCACCGCGAGCACGGCCGCGGTGAAGGTGTCGCCCGCGCCGACGGTGTCGACGACCTCGGTGGCCGGCGCGGCGACGTGCGCCTCGGCGGTCGCGGTGAAGGCCGAGGCGCCGGCCGCGCCGCGGGTCAGGATGACCAGCTCGGTGCGGTCGCCGGAGAGCAGCGCGTGCGCCACCTCGGCCGGGTCGGCACCGGGGTGCAGCAGCTCGACGTCCTGCTCGCTGAGCTTGACCAGGTGGGCCCGGTCGGCCAGCGACTCCACGTCGTGCCAGGCCTGCGCGTGGTCGTGCTCGGTGAGCCAGCCGGCCCGCAGGTTCGGGTCGTAGCTGAGGAACACGTCCAGGGCCCAGGCCTGCTCGACGAGGTCGAGCACGCTGGTGCGTCCCGGTTCGAGCACGCAGGCCAGCGAGCCCACGTGCAGCGCATCGCACTCCGGCAGCGTGCGGTGCGGCAGGTCCCAGGTGAGGTCCAGCTCGTAGGCCGGTTCCCCCTCGTCGTAGGTCACCAGCGCCGTGGCGGTCCGGCCGCCGGGCGTGGTCGTGGCCTCCAGCTCGACGCCCGCCTCCAGCACGTGGTGCTCGACGGCCGCGGCGCGCTCATCAGTGCCCAGCTCGGTGACCAGGACGACCGGTACGTCGAGCCGGGCGAGCCCGACCGCGACGTTCAGCGGCGAGCCGCCGACCGAGGCGGACCCGTCAGGTGCGACGTCGACGAGGGACTCGCCGACGACGACGATCACGTCGTACCGGCTCAGCGCTCGAAGTCGACGTTGGCGTAGGCAGCGAGCTTGCTCAGCTTGTGGTCGCTGATGATCTCGCGGATCGTGCCGCTGCGGCTGCGCATGACCAGCGAGTGCGTCGAGGCGCCACCGGCGCGGTACCGCACGCCCTTCATGAGCTCACCGTCGGTGATGCCGGTGGCGACGAAGAAGCAGTCGTCGCCGGAGACCAGGTCGTTGGTGTAGAGCACCCGGTCGAGCTCGAGGCCGGCCTCGGCGGCGCGCTCGCGCTCCTCCTCGGTGGTGGGCCAGAGCTTGCCCTGGATGACCCCGTCGAGGCACTTCATCGCGCAGGCGGTGATGATGCCCTCCGGCGTACCGCCGATGCCGAGCAGCAGGTCGACGCCGGTGTCGGGGCGGGCGGCCATGATCGCGCCGGCCACGTCGCCGTCGGTGATGTACTTGATCCGGGCGCCGGTGTCGCGGATCTCGCGCGCCATCTCCTCGTGGCGCGGACGGTCCAGCAGGACCACGGTGACGTCCTCGGGCTTGCCGCCCTTGGCCTTCGCGACCTGGTGGATGTTCTCGGCGACGGGGTAGCGGATGTCGACGACGTCGGCCGCCTCCGGCCCGGTCACCAGCTTCTCCATGTAGAACACCGCGCTCGGGTCGTACATCGAGCCGCGCGGGGAGACCGCGAGCACCGAGACGGCGTTGGCCATGCCCTTGGCGGTCAGCGTGGTTCCGTCGATCGGGTCGACGGCGACGTCGCACTCCGGGCCCTCGCCGTCGCCGACCTGCTCGCCGTTGTAGAGCATCGGGGCGTTGTCCTTCTCGCCCTCACCGATGACCACGGTGCCGCGCATGCCGACGGTCGAGATCAGCGTCCGCATCGCGTTGACCGCGACACCGTCGGCACCGTTCTTGTCGCCGCGGCCCACCCAGCGACCGGCCGCCATCGCAGCGGCCTCGGTGACCCGGACGAGCTCCAGAGCGAGGTTCCGGTCCGGGCCGGACGGAGCCGGGACGAGCGGGTCAGGCAGGTGGGATTCCGACATGGGGCCGATGCTATCGGTCGGTCCGCACGGGCCTCTCGGCAACACGTGTCACGGACGCTCCAGGACGACGTTGGTGGACTTGATCGACGCGATCGCGCGGGCTCCCGGCACCAGCCCGAGCTCGTCGGCAGCGTCGGCAGACATCAGCGAGACGATCCGGTGCGGCCCGCAGACCATCTCGACCTGCGCCATCACGGTGTCCCTCTTGACGGCCACGACGATCCCCGGGAGCCGGTTGCGCGCGCTCACCGAGGACGAGCGCAGCTCGTGGCGGTCCGGGCTGTCGGCCAGCGACTCGGCGAGCGTGGCCAGGGCGGCTCCGTCGACCTCGGACGGCCCGCCGTCGACCAGGGCCTCGAGCCGGCCCTGGTCGATCCAGCGGCGCACGGTGTCGTCACTGACGCCGAGCAGCTCGGCGGCCTCGGAGATCCGGTAGCGGTGGGCGGCTGTCACCGGGTCAGTCTCTCGCACCCGGGGGGCTCCTGGGAGGATGAGGCCATGGTCACCGAAGCCGAGGCGCGCCGTGTCCGACCGATGATGAGCGGCGTCATCGCGCTCGCGGTCGCGCTGGCTGCTGCGATCGGCTGGTACTACCTGGGTCGTCCCGACGAGAGCCAGCAGCCGGTGCAGACGGTCGAGTGGCAGCCGTGGGTGAGGGCCGGCAGGGCCGACCACAAGCTGCTGCTGCTCGCTCCGAGCGTGCTGCCGCAGGGCTGGCGCGCGACGTCGGCGAGCTACCTCTCCGGGGTCAGCCCGCACTGGCACCTCGGGATGCTGACCGGAACCGGCAAGTTCGTCGGCATCGACGAGGCCCGCGACACCGTCGCCGACCTGGTCGCGGCGAACGTCGACGACAATGCCGCCCGGGGCGACGACGTCGAGGTCGGCGGCGTGACGTGGCAGACCTGGACCGACGAGGGCGGCGACTACGCCCTGGTGCAGACCTTCGCGGGCCCGGGTGGCAACCAGGAGAACGTGGTCATCGTCGGCAGCGCCCCGGACGCGCAGATCCGTTCGTTCGCCGCCTCGCTGAACCTGCCGGCGACGCCTGGCTAGCCACGCCTGACTAGCCACGCCTGACTACCCACGCCGGGCTAGCCGTCCTCGGCCTCGCCGATCACGGCGTCGAGCCGGGCGCGGGCTCCGTCGAGCGCGGTCTGGCAGATCTTCGCGAGCTCCTCGCCGCGCTCCCACAGCGCGAGCGACCCGGCCAGGCTGGTGCCGCCCTGCTCGAGGCTGCGCACCACCTCGATGAGCTCCTCGCGAGCCTGCTCGTAGGTCAGCTCGCTCGGGCTGTTCTCTGGGCTGGACTTCTCCGCGGCCATCAGGACTCCTCGTGTGCTTCGGGCAGGGGGATCGCCTCGACCTCGGTGACGTCTGCGTCCAGACGACCGTCGGCGACCCGGATGGTGAGCGTGGCTCCGGCACTCACGCCGGCCACGCTGCTGACGTGCTGGCCGTCGGCGTCGGAGAGCACCGCGTACCCGCGATTGAGCGTTGCGAGCGGGGACAGGGCGCGGACCCGGGCCAGGCTGTGGCCAAGGTCGTCCTCGGCTCGGTCCAGGACGTGGCCGAGCACCCGGCGGCTGCGCTCGCGCAACGCGCGGACCTCTTCCCCGCGGCCGACCAGGTCGTTGCGGGGGTCGGCCATGCTGGGCCGGCTGCGGATCGAGTCCAGGTGCTGCTGCTCGCGGGCGAGGACGGTGAGCACCGTACGACGGATCCGCTCGCGGGCCTGGCGCACCCGCTGCTGCTCCTCGGCGACGTCGGGCACGACCTGCTTGGCCGCGTCGGTCGGGGTCGAGGCGCGCAGGTCCGCGACCAGGTCGAGCAGCGGGGAGTCGGGTTCGTGGCCGATCGCCGAGACCACTGGTGTCGTGGCCGCCCCGACCGCGCGCACCAGGGCCTCGTCGGAGAAGGGCAGCAGGTCCTCGACGGATCCGCCTCCGCGCGCGATCACGATCACATCGACCCCTGGGTCGCGGTCGAGTGCGCCGAGCGCCTCGATGACCTGGGCCGCGGCGTTCGGGCCCTGCATCGCGGCGTACCGGATCTCGAAGGCGACGCCGGGCCAGCGCCGGCGCGCGTTCTCGACGACGTCCTTCTCGGCCGCGGAGGCCTTCGCGGTGACCAGGCCGATGCGGGCGGGCAGGAACGGCAACGGGCGCTTCAGGTCCAGGCTGAACACACCCTCGGCCGCCAGCAGCTGGCGGCGGCGCTCGAGTCGGGCCAGCAGCTCGCCCTCGCCGACCAGGCGCAGCTCGCGGACCTGCAGCGACAGCGAGCCGCGGTTCGGGTAGACCGAGGGCTTGGCGTGCGCGACCACCTGGGCGCCGTTGACCAGCGGCGTGGGCAGCGAGTCGACGACCGCCCGGGGGCAGGTCAGCTGGACCGAGACGTCCGCGAGCTTGTCGCGCAGCGTGAGGAAGTCGGTGTTGGAGCCTGCGGGCCGGTTGAGCTGCACGACCTGGCCCTCGACCCACACCGCGCCGAGCCGGTCGACCCAGCCGCTGATCAGGCCGACGACCTGGCGCACCGGGACCGGGCTCTCCGGTGAGGTCGTCAGCGCCATGGGGGGAACCCTAGGTCACGGCGCCCTCGGTAGGATCGAAGCATGGACACCGAACTGGCGATGCCGCGCGTCCTCGACGAGGCGGAGCGTGCGGTGCTGCTCGCGGCGCCGCGCGGCTACTGCGCGGGGGTCGATCGGGCCGTGCAGACGGTCGAACGCGCCCTCGAGATGCACGGCGCGCCAGTCTACGTGCGCAAGGAGATCGTGCACTAGATGGTATTAGTGTAGTGTATGGTATTTGGG
>JBJMIO010000075.1:0-6754 GCA_045806765.1 Marmoricola sp. | reverse complement strand
TCTCAGAAACCTGCACCTCGTCCCTCCGAAAGTCTCAGATCGCACGCCCGCCCGTCGATCGGAGAAGCAGAACCGCTGCCCAGCTCCCGACGACGAAGATCCCGGAGACCATGAAGGTCCTTGCGCTCGCGCCACGGACGGCGCCCCAGATCCCGCCGACCTCCGCTGCCCGCGCTGCAGCCGCCGGCGAGCGGCGCCGCAGGAAGCGCAAGCACCGCAAGCACAAGCACCGCGGGACCAGGAAGCCGACGCCGGTCGCGCCGAGCCCCGCCAAGCCGACCCCGGCGTACCAGGCCGTCCCGGTGCTCGATGCCCGATCGCTGCACATCCTCAACCGGTTCACCGCGGGCTGGACCCCGGGCCTGGGAGCCGAGGTGACCGGGGCCGGCGGGATCGATGCCTGGCTGGCCCGGCAGCTCGACGCCGAGTCCCTGCCGGACACGAAGTACACCGCCACGGCTGCGTGGTGGGTCTCGGTGCTGGCCGACCCCCTGACGATCGTCGCCCGCGACACCGCCGGGACCGAGGCCCGCTGGAAGGCCGAGGCGCACTACTCGTGCTGGTCGCTGATCCGGCGGATGACCTCCGAGCGCCAGGTCCTCGAGACGATGGCGAACTTCTGGGAGCACCACTTCCACGTCCCGGCGGTCGGGGACGCCGAGGCGCCGTTCCGCGCCGACTACGGGCGGACCATCCGCTCGCTGGCGCTCGGCCGGTTCGACACGCTGCTGAACGCGATCAGCACGCACCCGGCCATGGGCGCCTACCTCGGCAACGCGTCCTCCACCCGCTCAGCACCCAACGAGAACCAGGGCCGCGAGCTCCTCGAGCTGCACACCGTCGGCCGCGAGGCCGGCTACACCGAGGACGACGTCAAGAGCTCCGCCCGCATCCTGACCGGCTGGCGGGTCAAGGTCTGGGACACCTGGGTCGCGGCGTACGACCCGAGCTCGCACTGGACCGGCGCGGTCACCGTGCTCGGCTTCACCGACCCCAACACCGCCACCGACGGACGCGCGCTGACCAAGGCGTACCTCGACTACCTGGCGCACCACCCGGCCACGGCTCACCGGATCGCGCGCAAGCTCGCAGTCCACTTCGTCGCCGACTCGCCCACCGATGCCCTCGTCGACCACCTCGCGACGGTCTACCTGGCCAACGACACCGCGATCGCCCCCGTGCTGCGGGCACTGGTGACCAGCCCGGAGTTCCTCGCGTCCGCAGGCAGGAAGACGCGTACGCCGGAGGAGGACGTCATCGCCACCTACCGGGCCCTCGGTGTCACCGTCGCGCAGCCGACGCAGGACGAGGCCACCGCCAACGCGATCCTGTGGCAGACCTCGAAGATCGGGCTGGAGCCGTTCGCGTGGCCGCGTCCCGACGGTCGGCCGGACACCGCCGACGCCTGGTCCTCGGTCTCGCGGCTCCTCAGCTCCTTCGACGTGCACTACACGATGAGCGGCGGATGGTGGCCGAAGATCGGCGCGACGTACCGGACGCCGGCGTCGTGGCTTCCGCAGCCCTCGCTGCGGTTCGACCAGCTCGTCGACCACCTCGCTCGCACGATCCTCGGCCGGACACCGAGCGCACTGCTGGTCAAGGTGGCCATGCAGGCCAGCGGGCTGACCGCCGCCGAGACCATCACGAAGGACCACGACCTGATCAAGTGGGGGATGCCGCGGCTGCTCACCGTCTTCCTCGACAACCCCCAGCACCTCGGACGGTGAACGACATGACGGACTGCTGCGACTCCCTCGACGATGCGCGCGAGCTCGGACTCAGCCGACGCAGCGTGCTGCGCGGCGCAGCCGCTGCGGCCGGGCTCGGTGTGACCACCTCGCTGTTCGGGAGCACCTTCCTGCAAGCCACCTACGGAGCGACCAGGCCCTCGGGCAACGTGCTGCTCCTGCTCTCGCTGCGCGGAGCCGCCGACGGGCTCTCCCTGGTGGTCCCGCACTCGGACCCGGCCTACTACGCAGCGCGGCCGCGGATCGCCGTGCCGAAGGCCTCCCTGCTGGCGGCCGACGCGACGTTCGGGTTGCACCCGAACCTGGCTCCGCTCCTGCCGATGTGGAACGCCGGCAAGGTCGCGGCGGTGCACGCCACCGGGCTGGCGGTCCCGAACCGT
Organism: Marmoricola sp.; assembly: GCA_045806765.1. Taxonomy (GTDB): domain Bacteria; phylum Actinomycetota; class Actinomycetes; order Propionibacteriales; family Nocardioidaceae; genus Marmoricola. The sequence goes on along the minus strand of JBJMIO010000075.1, from coordinate 4,626 downwards.
TCGCACTTCGCGGCGATGGAGGAGCTCGAGGACGCCGACCCGGGCTCGAGCGCGCGCATCGGCTGGATCAACCGGCTGATCGGGCAGGACGCCTACACCAACCCGCTGCAAGCCGTCGGCCTCGGGATGAGTGTGCCGATCACTGCGCTGTACGGCCCCGAGAGGACCGTGTGCACCGAGAGCATCGATGACATGGCGCTCGCCGGCGACGACCAGTGGGACACCGGGCACCGTCGTCCCCTCTCGATGCAGACGATGTGGGCCGAGGCGCCGGGGCCCCTGGGCGACGGCGCTCGCTCCGCACTCGGCGCGATCAAGGACTTCGCGCCGGTCAAGGCGATCTCCACGACCCCGGCGAACGGAGCGGCGTACGGCAACGACGACCTCGGGAAGGCGCTGCAGGCGGCTGCCCGGATCGTCCGCGGCGACATCGGCGCCGACGTGATCGCGGTCGACCACGACGGCGGCTGGGACATGCACACCGACCTCGGCACCCTGGGCTGGGGCCGGATGATCAACGCCGCCACCCAGCTCTCGACGAACCTGGCCGCGTTCTTCACCGACCTCGGGGCGTTGGGGGACAAGGTCACCGTGGTGGCGATCTCGGAGTTCGGCCGGCGGGTCAAGGAGAACGCCAGCTACGGCCTCGACCACGGGCACGGGAACGTGATGTTCCTGCTCGGCGGTGGTGTCAAGGGCGGCTACTACGGCACCATGCCGGCGCTGCAGAACACGCTGGACGCGGACCTCGGCGTCACCACCGACTACCGAAGCGTGCTCTCGGAGGTCGTCACCAAGAGGATGGGCGCGAGCACGGCGGCGATCTTCCCCGGCTTCGCGCCCGAGGCGGTGGGCGCGATCTCGGCGTAGGTCAGTGGCGCTCGAAGCGCTTCCACAGCCCCGCCCACGGCCGCCTCGGCGCCGAGCAGAGCACCAGGGGCGTGCCGTCCTCGTCGTTCTCGATGCCGTGCACCTCGTGCAGCTTCCCGACCACGGTCGTCGAGGCGCACGAGGAGCTCAGCAGGACAGGATCGATCCCGATCGCGAGCACCGGGACCGAGCCCGGTGGGGGACCCCAGAACCAGAACCCCATGTGCCCGCTGTACGCCGCGGGGAGGCCGCGCGACCCGCCGTACCGGTCCACGGCACCGGCTTCACCGTAGTTGCCGGTCAGGATCGCGGTGCCCGCCGGAAGGGTGCGGTAGACCGCCGCGACCTGGTCCACGTACGCCGGCCAGCCGATCGTCTCGCCGGCGTCGTAGTTGAGCGCGACGATGCCGTTCTCGTCGTGCGCCGGGAGCACGGGCAGCACGATCACCACGGTCGGCAGGCTCGCAACCAGCAGCACCGGGACCACCCAGGACCGCACCCGGTCCAGGAAGGGCTGGGCGCCGGCAGCGAGCAGGAGCGGGTACAGGCCGGAGAGGTAGTACGGCTTGCCCCCGGCCACCAGGAACAGCACCGCCAGCACCAGGTAGGTGAGACCCAGGACGCGCAGCGTCCGGTCGCGCAGGAGCACCACGAGCCCGGTGATCCACAGCGGCGCCAGCGGCGGGCCCTGCTGGAGCAGCTGGAAGGGCAGGAACGCCCACCGGCTCTGCGAGCTGCCCGACCCGCCGTTCGCGATCGAGTCCGCGATGTGCACCTGCGGGAAGCCGTGCGCGGCCTGCCACACGACGTACGGGGCGACGACCACGGCGGCGACGAGGACCGCCAGGTACGGACCCGCCCGCGCGAACAGCTCGCGCGGACCGACGACGAGCACCGCGACGCCGAGCGCAGCGACCAGGGCCACGATCAGCAGGTTGGCCTGCATCGTGGCCCCGGCGAGCGCGCCGAGCACCCACCAGTCGCGCAGCCCCGAGGTGCCCTGGAGCAACCGGACCAGCAGGAGCGTGGCGCAGGCCCAGCCGAGCATCGAGATCGTCGCCGTGCTGAGCAGGTGGCCGGTCCCCAGGACCACCCCGGAGAGACCGGTCGAGGCGGCGGCCACCACCTGTCCGCTGCGGCGGGCGCCGAGCTCGCGCGCGATCAGGCCGGCGATCACCACGATCGCGGTCGCGGCCAGCGCGGAGGGCAACCGCAGCACCACCAGCGACCCGGGGGCGATGGTGTCCATCACGTGCGCGACCAGCGGCACCAGCGGCGGCTGGTCGGGGTAGCCCCACGCGAGGTGACGGCCGGCCTGCAGGAAGTAGAGCTCGTCGCGGTGGTAGCCGTAGCGTCCGGCCAGGGCCACCAGCAGCACCCCGACCGCGCTGGCGACCACACCGACCTCGCGGGCCGCGAAGGCAGCGCGGTCGCGCGTGCTGCTGGTGCCGTCGCTCACCCTGCGATCATGACGCGCGCGTGGCCGCTCGCCCACCGCTTAAAGGAGCCTCAGAGGTAGAACGTGCGGTACTTCAGCGATCCCTCGACGTGACCCGCCAGGATTCCCACGTCCTGGATCAGCGGCACCAGGGACCGCCGGCGGAAGCTGGCGCGGACCGCGTTGACCAGGTTGCGCCTCACCAGACCTCCGCGCAGCCGGGGCATCCCGCTCGCGCCGTACGTCGCGAACAGCTGCACGTGCGAGATCCCGTACTTCCGACGCTGGCGGGCCAGCCCCTTCAAACCGCTGCGCTCCACGTAGTCGATCGCCGCACGGTTGACGTAGACGAGCTTGTAGCCGGCCAGCTGGGCGCGCCAGAAGAATTCGGTGTCGTCGCCGCCGTACAGGTAAGCCTCGTCGAACGGCCCGACCTTCTCGATCACTTCGCGCGCGACCGCGCAATTGGCTCCCGCGGGCCACGGCAGGAAGTTCAGCGAATTGGTCAGGGACCGTTGCCAGATGCCCTTCGGGTCGCCAGGCTCGAGGACGCGGTGACGGGGCCCACCCATCAGCCTGGCACCGTCGCGGAAGGCGGCCCAGTACGCCTGGACCCACCCGGGGTGGACGAGGTCGTCGACGTCGCAGAACCCGATCAGTGCAGTCTCGGGCGGCACGGAGGCGACACCCTGGTTCCGGGCGTAGTTCGCACCCGCCTGCGCGGACGCGTCGACGACCCGGACCTTCTCCGCCGGGTAGCGCGCTGCCACCGCGAGGGAGTCGTCCGTGGACCCGTTGTCGGCGATCACCACCTCGAACCGAGCCTCGGTGACCTGCGCCATCAGGGCGTCGAGCTGGCGCGCGAGGGTCGCTCCACCGTTCAGGCAAGGAATCACGATCGATACGTCCACGGGGGCACTATGCCTGATCCGTACTGGTGGGCTGTCTCACGCCTGCATCCGCTCCCCCAGAACTGGAACTCGTTCTACTGTGGACGGCATGAGCCGCACGCCGTTCGAGTACCGGACCGTCGACATGACCGACGAGGAGTTCGCCGAGGAGCAGGCCGTCTACGGCGGCCTCACCGCGGCACTGCGACGGCTCAACGAGGTCAGCCTGCGCACGACCGTCGACCGCGGCACCGTGGTCGAGGCGACGCGTCGCGTCGAGGAGCTGACCGCAGAGCTGGAGGCGGAGATGATCCCGGCCAACTTCGGCGTCGTGGTCACCACCAGCGGTCACGTGCGCGGGTACGGCAACTCGGTCGTCGGTCTGCGCAACCCGATCGCGCCGCCGCTGAAGATCGTGCAGGACCGCGTCAAGGGCGGCGCAGGCTCGGAGTTCTTCCTCAACGCTCTCTACGAGGGCCCGCCGGGCAAGGTGCACGGCGGCGTGCTCGCCCTGGTCCTCGACCAGATCTTCGGCGAGGCGGCCGCGGCCGGCGGGACGCCGGGGATGACCGGGACCTTGACCCTGCGCTACCGCAAGCCGACGGCGCTGGGCGCCTGCTCGGCGCAGGCCTGGGTCGACTCGACCGCCGGCATCAAGACGATCGTGAAGGGCTGGCTCAGGGACGCCGAGGGAGAGGTCACCGTCGAGGCGGAGGGCCTGTTCATCCTGCCGCGCTGGGCGCGCGAGCAGATCGAGGCCAGCGGAGAGGCCCCGCCGCAGTACGAGTGAGCCGCGCCGGCGGACTCACTCATCGGGGGGTGAGCAGCGAGCCGGACCGAGGAACGAGGTCCTCAGCCCGCGGCCAGCGCGCGACCGCGCTCGCCCGCGTCCGTGAGCCGGGACTCCTCGAGCGCACGCGCCTCGAGCTCCTCGCGGGTGGGCACCGGGCTCGGCTCGCTGACCAGCCCGGCGGTCCCGCCGGCGAGGCGCTTGATCGCCTCGCGCGCGAAGATCTGCTGCTCGGTCGCGGTCCGCTCGGACCGGTCGTTGCCGATGAACGTGACCGCCCAGTGCAGCAGCGCGGTCACCTGGTTCTTGAAGCCGGTGATGTAGAAGAGGTGCACCGCCAGCCACATCAGCCAGGCGATGAAGCCCGAGAGCCGCAGCTTGCCGACGGTGGCCACCGCGCTGAACCGCGAGATGGTGGCCATGCTGCCCTTGTCGAAGTACTTGAACGGCTTCTGAGGGGCCTTGCCACGCAGACGGCCGTCGATCTCGCGGGCGGCGTACCGGGCACCCTGGATCGCGACCTGCGCGACACCGGGCAGGTTGTCGAGGGCGATCATGTCGCCGACGACGAAGACCTCGGGGTGGCCGGGCAGCGTCAGGTCGGGGTTGACCGCGATGCGTCCGGCGCGGTCGAGCGC
>JBJMIO010000074.1:0-5677 GCA_045806765.1 Marmoricola sp. | reverse complement strand
GAAGGCCTGCGCGACGACGACCACGTCGACCGACTGGGTGGGCACCGGGATCCGCTCGGCGCTGGCCACCGCGGTGCGCGCCCCGGGCACGCGGGTGGCGAGGTGCACGAGCATCTCGGGAAGCGGGTCGGTGGCCAGCACGTCGTGACCGGCGGCGACCATCAGCTCGGTGAGCTTGCCGGTGCCCGCTCCGAGCTCCAGGACGCGGGCGCGCTCGGGGCCCACCAGCCAGGCAGCGGCGTCCTCGGGGTAGGAGGGCCGGGCCTTGTCGTAGGTGTCCGCGACGCCGGCGAAGGAGAGCGCGTGGGTGCTCCGCGCCTGCTCGTCGCTGGTCTGCTCCGGACGGTGTCCGGCGGGGTCGGCCTCGGGGCTCATCGTGGTGCCGAACGTACCCGATAGCCTTGCCCGCGTGCCTGAACCGCTCCGTGTCCCCGCCCCCCGCGGGGACGACCCGCTGACCTGGCTGACCGAGCTCGAGGGCGTCCCGTCAGGGTTCCAGGCCGCGCGCGACGGGATCGATGCGATGCTGCGCGACCGCGGCCGCAAGAAGACGACCCCGGAGCAGACGGCCGAGTCGTTGCTGCGCGGCGCGCAGGCGACCGCGGTGCTCGAGGGTTCGGTCTCGACGCTGGAGGAGGTGCGGGCCGGCGAGGGCGACGAGATCGCCGCGGCCGGGCTGCGCGTGAGCACCGGCGTGCTCGCCCTGGTGCCCGTGATCGGCACGTCTCCGCTGCAGGCCTTCGCCCGGCTGCACGCACTGGCAGGCAAGGGTGACCTCGCCGAGGAGCACCTGGGCCGCCCGGTGGATGCGGCGGGAGCCGAGCGTCTCGGCGGTCTCGCGCAGACCCTGCTCGTCACCAAGGCCCCGGCGCTGCTGGTCGCCGCGCTGGTGCACGCCGAGATCGCCACGGTCGCGCCCTTCGCCTCCCACAACGGCATCGTGGCCCGCGCTGCGGAGAGGTTGGTGCTGGTCGCGCGCGGTGTCGACCCGGCCTCGGTGATCGTGCCCGAGGCCGGCCACCTGGCCCTGCGCCGCGAGTACGAGTCGAACCTGCGCGGCTACCGCGAGGGTGGCCGCAGCGGCCTGCACGCCTGGCTCCTGTACGCCGGCGAGGCGACCACCAAGGCCGCCGACGCCAGCCCGCTGCGCGACTGACCCCCCGCGAGCCGCCCGCGCCGCCGCTCCAGAACCCGCCGAGCCGCCCGCGCCGCCGCTCCAGAACCCGCCGAGCCGCCCGCGCCGCCGCTCCGCAAACGTCCTGACACAGATGAACGGCACCGTGGGGCGTGCCCTCGGTGCCGTTCGAACACACGGGTCTTGGCTACCAAGCGTGCACGGTCTAATTGCTGCCCCGGGAGTATCCCGGTCTGCAGGCGCCCTGTAGGAAGGGAGATCGCCGCGTGGGTACCTGTCCCATGTGCTGGTCTTGAGTTGTCCCTCTTGGACTCCTGTGTACGCCGGTGCCGGAGACAACTCAAGGGTTGACTTTCGCGGCGTGCGGGGGACGGGCGGTCGGGATCGGCGTGTTCGGGTCAGATCGCGCAGGAGTTGGGGAGGAGTTGCTTTTCCACAGGTGACGTTTCAGGGTCGGCAGTGATGGTGGTGGGACGCTTAGCCTGTTCCCATGACTGACGCCCAGACCTGGACAGCTCTCGGCTTCCTCGTGTCCGCACAGCTGGGGTTGCTGACGTATGCGTACCGCATGGTCGAGTTCAAGTTCGCCGCGGTCGATCGCCTGGACACGAAGTTCGACCGCCTCGAGGACCGCATCGACAAGCGCTTCGAGCGTTTGGAGCTGCGCATCGACGGCCTAGACAGAGATGTCGCGGCACTCGGTCGGGGTCGGCTCGGCGGTCAGTGAACGCCAGCCTCTGGTGTCGACCAACAAGCCGACGTCGGGACGGCGAGAAATCCTGTGCCGGTTGGACGCCCGGATCAGCCACGGCCGCAGAGCGTCAGGCCCCGATCTGGTCCCGCCGCTCCCGTCGCGCGTTGACCCAGAGCTCCTGGAGGACAGGCGGTCTTATGGTCGCTTCCAAGGCTGTCGGCCAAACGAGCGGCGGCAGAAGGGGAGCGAGTCGATGAAGCCGAGTTCGCCGCGAGCGATGAGCCTGGGTGGGGCGTTGTCCATGACAGCGGTAGCTGCGGGGGCCTCCTACGGGGTCACCCGAGATGCCGTCACGGCGGCGGTAGGGGGTCTGGTCGTTCTAGCCGTGTGCTTCGTCTGGGCGTGGGCATCCGGTGCTGACGTGAAGGTGACGTGGCGCCGCTGACCGGGATCGCTTCCAAGGAGCCCGAGAGCTCGTCGGCGACTCTCGTCGACCTGATCTCAACCGATGAAGGATCGGACATCGAGGTTCGATCCCGAACATCTCGGCCTCCCGGCCAGCCGAGATGTGAGGGAGGCATCGATCAGGCGCCGATCTGGTCGCGCCGCGCGCGCCGCGCGTTGACCCAGAGCGCCGCGCCGATCCCCGCCGCGCCGGCGATGGCCAAAGCGGCGATGGTCGGCTTGGCCGGCGGCAGCTTCACGCGGCTGCCCAGCGCCACCGGGCGCTCGAAGACCAGGACCGGCCAGCCGCGCTCCTTGGCCGCCTTGCGCAGCTCCTTGTCGGGGTTGACCGCGAAGGGGTGACCAACGGCCTCGAGCATCGTGAGGTCGGTGATCGAGTCGCTGTAGGCGTAGCACTGGGACAGGTCGTAGCCGCGCTTGCGGGCCAGGTCGTTGACGGCCTTCGCCTTGTTCTCGGCGTAGGCGTAGAAGCGGATCTTGCCGGTGTACTTGCCGTCTGCGACCTCCATCCGCGTCGCGACGACGTGGTCGGCCCCGAGCATCTGCCCGATCGGCTCGACCATCTCGGCGCCCGAGGTGGAGACGATGATGACGTCTCGCCCGGCCGCGTGGTGCTCCTCGATGAGGTTCACCGCCTCGTCGTACACGAGCGGGTCGACGATGTTGTGCAGGGTGTCGGCGACGATGTCGGTGACGGTCTGCACGTCCCAGCCGGCACAGAGCTGCGACATCATCGCCCGCAGCTTCTCCATCTGGTCGTGGTCAGCGCCGCCGACCATGTAGACGAACTGCGCGTACGCCGAGCGCAGCACCGCACCGCGCGAGATGAGCCCGCCCGCCTGGAACTCACGGCTGAACGCGAACGTGCTCGACCTGGCGATGATCGTCTTGTCCAGGTCGAAGAACGCGGCTTGTGGGCGAGCAAGGGTGCTCATGCTTCGAGTCTAGGGACGATCGCGCGGGCGTTCGGGCGATTGGCCAGCACCGGTGGTGGTTCTAGTACTCCCTCGGGACCTTCGGGCCCTTGGAGTGCGCTCGGTCCGCGCTCACACTCGGAAGTGCCCTTGCTCCACCTGACACGGAAGTCCGAGGTAGTTCTCATGCGTCGAAGCGCAGCAGCAGTTTCCCTGGTCGTCATCGCCGGATCGCCCCTCGTGGGCGCCGCGGGCGCCCACGCCAGCACTCTCTCGCGGTGCGACGGCCACGTCGCGAACATCGTCGTCACCCGGCACTCACCGCACGTCGTGCACGGCACCGCCGGCGCCGACGTCATCCTGGTCAAGGCCCGTGGCCACGTCGTGCGCGCCGGTGCGGGTGACGACCTGGTCTGCGGTTCGCGCGGCCACGACGTCATCGTCGGCGGCGCCGGTGCCGACCACGTCTGGGGACGCGGCGGCAACGACCACATCGCCGGTGCGGCCGGCGACGACGACCTCTCCGGTGGTGCCGGAGACGACGACATCAGCGGCGGTACCGGGAACGACGAGATCCACGGCGACGCGGGCGACGACGACGAGCAGGGCAACGCCGGTGACGACGACCTGTTCGGCGAGTCCGGCGACGACGACCTCGCCGGCGGCGTCGGTGACGACGGCTGCTCCGGTGGCGGTGGGGACGACGTCGAGAACGGCGAGCACGCCGCCCAGCACCACGAGGACGGCGACGGCGACGACGACGGCGGGTCTGGCTCGGGGTCGGACTCGGGGTCCGGCTCGGGCTCGGGGTCGGACGACGGCTCCGGTGCCGACGACAGCGCGCCTCCCTCGACTGACGGCTGAGGCGGCCGGCGGCGGGATCACCCGCGGATCGCACATGGCCAACGCGGTCACCAACGCGGGGTTCTAGCTGGTCGGCGGTAGCCACCACTGCAGGCCGGACCGCGCAGCCGGCCATCCACAGGTACCGATCAGTGGTCCGGTGTCCACAGGTTCACCGACGAGCGTCGAGCTGCTTGCCGTGCCGCACGACGCTGTGCGCATGCCCGCGACCGAAGTTCCCGTCCTCGTGATCACCGCCGACCTCGGTCTGCAGGACGACGTACGCCGGCTGGCTGCGGCGGCTGGGGTCGCTGCGGTGGTGGTCACCAGCCACGGTGCGGCGGCAGCTGCCTGGTCCGACGCGCACGTCGTGCTGATCGGGGGTGACGTGGTCGAAGCGGTGGCTCGAGTCGGACCGGTACGTCGAAGCGACGTTCATGTCATCACGCTCGGAACGGCACCGGACTCGCTCTACCGAGCAGCTCTGGAGTGCGGCGCTGAGGTCGTACTCACTCTCCCGTCGGACGAGGCGCACGTCATCGACCTGCTCTCGGGAGCCGCAGAACGAGCGCCGCATCGCGGGCAGGTCGTGGCCGTCCTGGGCGGGTCGGGCGGGGCCGGCGCGACCATCCTCGCCGCTGCCATCGCTTCCGTGCTCGCGCGCCGCGGCCCCACGCTCGTCGTCGACGGTGACCGCCGGGGTGCGGGCATCGAGACGTTCTTGGGTCTCGATGATCCGCAAGGAGCCCGGTGGGATGCCCTGGCGCGTCCCGTCGGCCGCCTGAGCGCCCGGGCTTTGCGGGACTCGTTACCGACAGATCGCGGACTCACGGCGCTCCTGTGGTCGGCTGATCGGTCGTTCGACGTTTCAGCGACGGCGGTCCGCGACGTTCTGCGCGCGGCGCGCCGCGCCTTCGAGACGGTCGTCATCGACCTGCCGCGTCACCCGGATCCGATCAGCGAGGAGGTCCTGCTGCGCGCAGACCACGTGCTGGTCGTCTCGACCTTGTCGCTGCCGGCCGTGCTCGCGGCAGCGCGCACCGCTTCGAGGCTCCCGACCGGTCGGACTGCTGCGGTGCTCCGAGGGCGGGAAGGTCCCGCGGCTGTCGAGGCCCAACGCGTGCTCGGGCTTCCCGTCCTCGCGGTGATGCGCGACCAGCGGCGGATCGACGAGGACGTGGCGCTCGGTGTCGGCCCGCTCCACTCGACGCGAGGCCCTCTCCTTCGTATGGCTCGGATCGCAGCAAACGCGGTGCAGGCGGATGCACGATGACGGATCAGTCGCTGACTGCTGTACGCGACCAGCTGGCCCGCACGGGCGGCGACCTGAGTCCGGAACGCGTCGCCGAGGCGCTGCGTCGTGAAGGTCGACCGGTCGGCGACGCGGAGGTGCTTGCGGTCCACGATGCCCTTCGCCGTGATGTCCTCGGTGCCGGCCCGCTCGAAGAGCTGCTCGGGCTCGAGGGCCTCAGCGATGTCCTGGTGAACGGAGCCGTGCGCGTCTGGATCGACCGCGGCGTCGGACTGGAGGCCAGCTCGATCCGGTGCACCGACGAGGTTGCTGTACGCCGCCTCGCCGCGCGGCTCGCGGGGCTGGGCGGTCGGCGCCTGGACGACGCATCGCCG
>JBJMIO010000073.1:0-11988 GCA_045806765.1 Marmoricola sp. | reverse complement strand
GGGGCGGCGTACCGGGCGGCTCGCGTGATTTTGGTCAGCCGACGGGGTTCTTGCCGGGCTTCGCCTCGGACATGTCGGTGATCCGGTCCCAGCTGTCCGCGACCTGCTCGATCGTGGGGGGCGTCGCGAAGACGGCGCCGACGTTCTGGAACTGGGCGACCCGGTAGACCTGGCCCCCACCGACGACGAAGACCGATCCGTTCTCGGTGCACTCCTCGGTCTGGAGGTAACCGACGACCGGAGAGACGTGCGCGGCGGGGAGCTGCTCGAGGACCTCGGCCGGAGCGATGTCTGCGGTCATCCGGGTCGCCGCCATCGGAGCGATCGCGTTGGCCAGGATGTTGGAACGGCCACCCTCGATCGCGAGCGTGTTCACCAGGCCGACCAGGCCCAGCTTGGCGGCTCCGTAGTTGGCCTGGCCGAAGTTGCCGAAGAGCCCGCTGGTCGAGGCGGCCATCACGATCCTGCCGAACTCCTGCTCCTTGAAGTGCCCCCAGGCTGCCTTCGTGACGTTGTAGGCGCCGTACAGGTGCACCTTGAGGACGAGGTCCCACGCGTCGTCGGTCATCTTCGCGAAGCTCGTGTCGCGCAGGATGCCGGCGTTGTTGACGATGCCGTGGATCGCGCCGAACTCCTTGATCGCGGTCTCGACGATCGCCTGGCCGCCCTCCGGTGTCGCGACGCTGTCGTAATTGGCGACCGCCTCGCCGCCCGCCGTACGGATCTCCTCGACGACCGCATCAGCCATCTCCGAGCCGGCGCCGGACCCGTCCCGCGATCCGCCGAGGTCGTTGACGACGACCTTGGCGCCGTTCTCGGCGAGCAGCAGGGCGTAGTCCTTGCCCAGGCCGCCGCCGGCTCCCGTGACGACGACGACGCGTCCTTCGACTCCGGACATGGATGAGCCTCCTGTGAGAGATCTGATGTGTTGAATCCAGGTTAAGCGGTGCGGGTGTCGCTCGTCACGATCGGTGGACCATGGTTTTTATCACGTATTAAATGAAGTCATGACGACCGCCGCAGACCAGACCGACCTCGTCGTCGAGCGCGTGAACGACGCCGTGCACCGCATCGAGCTGCCGCTGCCGCTCGACGACCTGCACATCGTCAACGCCTACGCGATCCTCGGCTCCACCGGCATCGCGCTGGTCGACCCGGGCTGGTCGAGCCCGGAGAGCGAGGAGATCCTCCTCCGCGCGCTCGGCAGCCTCGGCGCGGGGCTCGGCGACGTACGCCGCACGCTCGTCACGCACGCCCACCCGGACCACTTCACGCAGGCCTCCGCCTGGCAGCGCGACCACGGGATACCGCTGCACCTGGGAGTCGGCGAGGCACCCAGCGTCGTCGGCTTCGAGCCCACGCTGAACCGCTTCCCCCGTCAGGCCGACCTGCTCGAGAGCGCCGGCGCCCCGGAGCTCGCCCGCACCATCCGGCACCTGCCGCTGGAACCGCACGAGGTGGCGATGTCCTGGGAGCTCCCCGAGGTCTGGGTCGTCGACCAGCAGGTCCTCGACTGCGACGGGGAGGCCGTTCTCGTGCACGCCACGCCTGGCCACACCCGTGGCCACGTCGTCTACGAGCACGTCGCGAGCGGGGCGTACTTCACCGGCGACCACGTCCTGCCCGGGATCACTCCCGCGATCAGCCTCGAGCTGGTGCCCGAGAACCTGCCGCTGGCCAGCTACCTCGCGTCCCTGGAGCTGCTGCTGGGTCTGCACGACGGCCCGATGCTCCCGGCGCACGGCCCGGTCACCGCGAGCGTGCACGCGCGCGCCCACGCGCTGATCGCCCACCACGACGCGCGGTTCGCCATGATCACCGGGCTGCGCGACTCGGGGCTGACCACCGCGTTCGAGATCGCCGGCGCGATGCCGTGGCGCAGCAACGGCCGCGCCCTGAGCGAGCTCAACGAGGTCCACCAGATGATCGCGGTCATCGAGGTGCTCGCCCACCTCGACGTCCTCGACCGGGCCTGAGGTCAGCCGGTGACGTCGCGCCCGATCAACCGGCGGGCGACGATCCACTGCTGCAGCTCGTTGGCGCCCTCGAAGATCTCCAGGATCTTCGCGTCGCGGTAGAGCTCCTCGAGGCGCACCGACTCCCCGGTCTCGCCCACCTCCCGGGCGAAACCGAGCGCGCCGTGCACCTGCATCGCGTCGCGGACCAGGTCCACCGCGAGACGGGTCGCGTAGGCCTTCGCCATCGCAGCCTCGGGCTCCGCGGTCGCATCACCGGTGTCCAGCAGGTAGGCCGCCTTCTGGTAGAGCGAGCGGGCGCACTCGACCTCGGTGGCGCGCTGTGCCATCAGGAACTGCCAGTGCTGGAGCCGGCCGAGCGGACCACCGAAGGCGTGCCGGGTGCGCAGCCGGTGCACGGCCAGGTCGAGCGCCGCCTGCGCGACGCCGACCCCCGCGGCTCCGATCCCGATCCGTCCGCGCACCAGGCAGGAGAGCGCGACCGCCAGGCCCTTGCCCGGCTCGCCGAGCACGTTCTCGGCCGGCACGTGCGCGTCGGTGAAGATGATGTCCGCGGTGATCTGGCCGCGGTGGCCGAGCTTCTTGTCCGGCGTCCCGATCCGTACGCCCGGGGTGTTCTTCAGGTCGACGAGCAGCATCGTGGTGCGCTCGCCCTCGCGCACCAGGACCGTCACCCAGCCGGCGACCACGCTGTTGGTGATCCAGCGCTTGCGCCCGTTCACGACCCAGCCGTCCGCGGTCGGCACCGCCTCGGTGCGCAGCGTCGCCGGGGTCAGGTCGCTGGAGGCTTCCGGCTCGGTGGTCGCGAAGGCGAATGCGGTCTCGCCGCTGACCAGCTCGGGCAGCAACCGCGCGCGGACCTCGGGCCGGGCGAAGGACAGCGCCTGGGGCACCAGGATGCACTGGCCGTCGAAGACGCCCGCCATCGAGGAGGACCAGTAGGCGATCTCCTCGGTCACCGTGCAGGTGCCGAGCACCGGGAACTCCAGGCCGGCGCCGAACTCCGCCTCGAAGGGCACCCCGAAGAGACCCTCCTCGGCCAGCCCGCGGAACGCCGGCCAGCAGAACGAGTCGGGCGACTCCTCGCGCTCGCCGATCTCGCGGGCGTACGGCGCGAGCCGCGCCTCGACCGCCGCACGCGCACGAGCGCGCAGCTCAACGGTCTCGACGGGCAGGAACGCGTCGTGCGTCATCCGCTCCTGGGTGCGCTGCGGGCCGGTCCCCGTCAGGGGCGCAGTGCCGCCCATCTCAGGCGAGGAGGTCGGCGCGACCCGCGGCGGTCAGCCGGTCGACGTACGCCGGGAAGAGCTTCTTGCCCAGCGGGGCGAGCTTGAGCAGGCTCGCGATGTTCCCTTCGACCTTGATCTTGCCGCGCGCCATCGCCAGGGGCAGGTTGACCTTGCCCTGCCAGTACGCGCTGCCCAGGTCGCTGGTCATCGACATGGTCGCGGTCGGCGCGGGCTGGTCGGTGCCGTCGCCCACGGTGGCGGCGTTCGTGTCGATGACGAGCTTGGCGTCGGGCTCGGTGAAGTTGAAGCCCAGGACGATCCCGGTCGACTTCAGCCGGGGCCCTATCTCGGGGTCGTCGAACGCGGTGCTGAAAACGCTGCCGATGTAGTGGCGGACCTCGTCCGCGTCCTTGAATGCCACGACGATCTCCCTTGGCGAGATGGAATCAATCCGGTGCGGAGGTCATTTCCTCCATAACCCAGATTATCATAACTTGACTTATGGAAGACTGTCGCGGACAGGAAATCTCGGGTGCCCCCTAGACTGCCGACGACGAGCCGAGGAGTACGGATGAGCAACGACGACCTGAAGGTCCGCTTCTTCGACGCTGCCCTGGAGATCCTCGCGAACGAGGGGTACGGCGGGCTCAAGCTGGCCGCCGTGTGCAAGCGGCTCAAGGTCACGACCGGCGCGTTCTACCACGCGTTCTCGAGCTGGAACGAGTTCACCGACGAGCTCCTCGACACCTGGCGCCGCGAGCGCACGACCGAGCTCGCCGAGCTCTCGCGGTCGGCGAGCGACCCGGTCGAGCAGCTCCAGCGGCTGCTCGCCGCGACCCTGGAGTTCCGGCACAGCGCCGAGGCCGCGATCCGGGTGTGGGCGTCGGTCGACCCCGCGGTCGCCGAGATCCAGAAGCGCGTGGACGGCGAGCGCTACGAGGTCGTGGTCGAGGCCATGACCAAGCTGGTCGGGAAGAAGGAGGCCCCGCGCTTCGCGAACTGGGGCGTCAACATCCTGATCGGGTTCGAGGCCTCGACCAACGAGCAGGATCCGGCCGACCTGGAGTGGGAGCTCACCCAGGTCCTGCTGGTCGCCGTGGCGCACGGCGAGGCGCGCAAGGCCGCGCGCCGGCGCACGGCCTGACCCAGAACCTGCCTGACCCAGAACCGGCCTGACTCAGAACATCCTGCGCAGCAGCTTCTGCGTCTTCTCCGAGTACGGCGGGTAGACCATCTTCGGGTCGATCCGGGTCGGCTTGACCGCCACCGACTTGCGGTGGCTGAAGGCCTGGAAGCCCCACTCGCCGTGGTACGCCCCCATGCCGCTCGCACCCACCCCGCCGAAGGGCAGGCTCGGGACCAGGTAGTGGATGGCGCAGTGGTTGATCACCGCGCCGCCGGCCGGGATCCGCTCCACGATGCTGTCGGCGACCTTGGCGTTGCCGCTGAAGACGTAGAGGCCCAGCGGCTTCGGACGGCTGTTGACGAACGCGATCGCCTGATCGAGGTCGCTGTAGGAGGTCACCGGCAGGATCGGCCCGAAGATCTCCTCGGTCATCGCGGGCTCGTCGAGATCGGGGTCGACCAGGATCGCCGGGGTGATCGAGCGGGCGGACTCGTCGACCTCCCCGCCGGAGACGACCGTGCCCTTGGTCACCGCGAGGTAGCCGCGCAGGCGGTCGAACTGGCGCTGGTTGACGATCGGTCGGCCGCCGGTGTCCTCGGCGGTCATGTCGGCCAGGCTGGTGCGGATCTTGGCGACCAGCTCGTCCTTGACCGACTCGTGCACCAGCAGGTAGTCCGGTGCGATGCAGGTCTGGCCGGAGTTGAGCAGCTTGGTCCAGGCGATCCGGCGCGCGGTGACGTCGAGGTCGGCGTCCGGGGTCACGAACACCGGGCTCTTGCCGCCGAGCTCGAGGATCACCGGGGTGAGCGTGTTCGCCGCCCCCGCCATGATCTTGCGGCCGATCTCGGTGCCCCCGGTGAAGAAGGCCAGGTCGAATCCCTCCGCGAGCAGCTCCTGGGTGACGACGCCGTCGCCCTCGATGACCGCGACAGCGTCCTTGTCGAGGTACTGCGGGACCAGCTCGGCCATCAGCGCCGAGGTGCGTGGCGCGACCTCGGAGGGCTTGAGCACGACGCAGTTGCCGGCCGCCAGGGCCGCGACGACCGGACCGAGCGACAGGTTGACCGGGTAGTTCCACGGTCCGATGACCAGCACGACACCGAGCGGCTCGTACTGGATCCGCGCCTTCGCAGGCATCTGCACCAGCGGCACCTTGCGGCGCTCCGGCTTCATCCAGGACCTGAGGTGCTTGAGGGCGAACTCGACGTCACCGGCCGGCGGAGCGACGTCACCGAACCAGGCGTCGAAGTCGTTGCGGCCCAGGTCCTCCTTGACCGCCTCGACGATGTCCTTCTCATGCTCGGTCAACAGACGCTTGAGCGCCTCGAGCTGGCCGACCCGCCAGCCACGGTCACGGGTCACTCCGGTGGCGAAGTACTTCCGCAGGCGCGCCAAGGTGGCGGCCGCCTCGGACGGGGCGGCAGCGGACGGCGTTGCCTCGGGCTGGATCTCGACGCTCATCTGAACTCCTGGTCTCTGCTGATCAGTCGATCGTGCTGGTCAGTCGATCGTGCTGGTCAATCGATCGTGTAGGGCATGGACTTCACGGCCCGCACGAAGTTGCCGGTCAGGTACTCCGGCTCTCCCAGGCGCAGGGTCGGCGCGCGGTGCAGCAGCTGGTCGAAGATCTCCCGGAGCTGCATCTTCGCCACGAAGTTACCCATGCAGAAGTGCGGTCCGCCACCCCCGAAGCCCACGTGGGGGTTGCGAGCGCGCAGGATGTCGAAGACGTCGGGGTTCTCGAAGACCTTCTCGTCGCGGTTGCCCGAGGAGTAGATCATCGCGACCCACTCGCCCGCCTTGATGTCCTGGCCGCCGAGGACGGTGTCCCGGGTGGCGGTGCGGCGGAACGTCATCACCGGGGAGACCCAGCGCACGAACTCCTCGATCGCGCCGCCGATGCGGCCCTCGAAGTCCTCGAGCAGCAGCGCCTTCTGCTCGGGGAACTGCTGCAGCGCGCGCATCGCCAGGCTGATGGAGTTGCGGGTGGTGTCGTTGCCGGCGACCGAGAGCAGCACGAAGAAGGAGGCGATCTCGTCGTCGGTCAGCTTCTGGCCGTCGACCTCGGCCTGGACCAGGTTGGTCATCAGGTCGGCCTGCGGATCGTTGCGGCGCTGCTCGATGAACTCGAAGCCGAGCTCGAGGAGACCGACGAGCGACTCGTTGAGCACCTCGCCCGGCTCGCGGCCGGCGGCGACGTCCTCGTCGGCCCAGCTGACCATGCCGTCGGCGTGGTGGGCCGCGGCCTCGCGCTTCTCCTGGTCGTCGAGGCCCATCATCTCGTAGATGGTCCACATCGGGAGCTTGCGGGAGACGTCGGCGACGAAGTCGCCCGACCCCTTGGCCAGGATATCGTCGACGATCGTGACGGCCTGCTGCTTGATCTGGTCGTTGATCTTGGTGACCTGGCGCGGCGTGAACGCCGAGCTCACCAGCTTGCGCAGGAGCGGGTGACGCGGCGCGTCCATGCCGAGGAACGAGCCGGCGGCCTCGTTGACGTCCGGCGGCACCTCCTCGAACTGGAAGCCCTCACCGGAGCAGAAGATCTCCGGGTTCTTGCTGACCTGGCCGATCAGCTCGTGGGTGGTGACCACCCACACGCCCTCGTTCTCCGGCGGGATGAGCGCGCCCTCGAGCGGGGGGTGCCAGCTGATCGGGCGCTCGCGGCGCAGGACCTTGAAGGTCTCCTCGCGCTCCTCGGCGGTCTGCGCCCAGAAGGAGAGCGGCGAGACGCTGAGCTCGTCGTAGGGCCGCTCCTGGTTCTGGGCGTTCTCGATGGTGCTGGTCATCTCAGGCTCCGATGCTCGACGCGACCTGCGCGTACTTCTTCTTCAGCTCGCCCTTGACGAGCTTGCCGGTGGGGGTGCGCGGCAGCTCGTCGGCGAAGTCGACGGACCGCGGCGCCTTGTAGTGCGCGAGCCGCTCGCGCACGTAGGAGATCAGCTCCGCTCCGAGCTCCTCGCTCGGCTGGTAGCCCTCCTTGAGCTGGACGACCGCCTTCACCTGCTCGCCGAACTCGGGGTCCGGGATGCCGATGACGCCGACGTCGAAGATCGCCGGGTGCAGCGTCAGCACGTTCTCGATCTCCTGCGGGTAGATGTTCACCCCTCCGGAGATGATCATGAATGCCTTCCGGTCGGTGAGGAAGAGGTAGCCGTCCTCGTCGACGTACCCGAGGTCCCCGACGGCCGACCAGGTCGGGTGCTCGGGGTGCTGCGCGGAGACGGTCTTCTCGGGGTCCTTGTGGTACTCGAAGGGCACCGTCTCGCGCTCGAAGTAGACCGTGCCGACCTCGCCTGCCGGGAGCTCGACGCCCTCGTCGTCGCAGATGTGCACCGGTCCCAGCACGCTCCTGCCGACCGAGCCCGGCCGCTCCAGCCACTCCGGCGAGGAGATCAGGGCCATCCCGTTGCCCTCGGTGGAGGCGTAGTACTCCAGCAGGATCGGGCCCCACCACTCGATCATGGCCTGCTTGACCTCGGGCGGGCACGGGGCCGCGGCGTGCACCGCGAGCCGGAGCGAGGAGACGTCGGCCGCGGCGCGGACCTCGTCGGGCAGCTGGAGCAGCCGCACGAACATCGTCGGCACCATCTGCAGCACGGTCACGCCGTGCTCCTCGACAGCCCTCAGGGCCTCCTCGGGGCGGAACTTCTCCATCATCACCACGGTCCCGCCGTGCGCGTGCACGATGCCGCACCAGCGCAGCGGAGCCGCGTGGTAGATCGGGGCGGGTGAGAGGTAGACGTCGCCGGGGTTCAGGCCGAAGACCGCGCCGGCCAGGCCGGTCAGCGGGTCGCCCGGCTCGTCGACGGCGATCGGCAGCAGCGGCGGCTTGATCCCCTTCGGGCGACCGGTGGTGCCGCTGGAGTAGAGCATGTCGCTGCCGCGCGGCATCTCCTCGAGCGGATCACCGGCGCCGGCCACGAGGTCCTCGTAGGACCCGAAACCGACGACCTCGCCTCCATAGGAGAACCGGGCCTCGATCTGCGGGGTCAACCCGGAGACCTCGGCGGCCAGTGCACCGACGCCGGCCGAGGCGAAGAGCACCCGGGCGTCGCTGTCGGTGACGATGTACGCCGCCTCCTCGGCCGCGAGGTTGTGGTTGATCGCGGTGACGTAGAGGCCGGAGCGCAGAGCCGCCCAGTACAGCTCGAGCGCTTCGATGCTGTTGTCGGCGATCATCGCGAAGACGTCGCCCGTGCGCAGACCGAGATCGTGCAGGGCCCGGGCCAGCCGCGCAGAGCGGTCCTCGAGCTGCCCGTAGGTGAGCACCCGGCCCGAGCCGGCCATGATCACGGCCGCCTTGTCCGGGTCGGTCGCGGCGTGGGTGCCAGGGAACATCCGCAGGCCTCCGTCTCTCGTCGTGGTGAGTCCGTCTCCCGACGCTAACATAACTCGACTTATGTCGGAAGAGGTTGTTTAACGGAAAGTCAAAACAGTGGGCGCGACCCCTTGTCCGCGCACCATAACTTGAGTTATGTTCGCTGCATGGCGAACATGCCGATCGACGACGCGATGTTCCTTCTCGGGGAGTCCCCCGGGAAGCCGGCGCACGTGATCGCGCTGCAGCTCTTCAAGCCGGCCCCCGACGCGGGGCCCGACCAGCTCGCCGCGACGTACGAGGAGCTGCTGACCCTCGAGGTGAAGAGGACCTTCCGCAAGCGCGCCCGTACCAGGCTGCTCTCCCCCACCACCTTGGAGTGGGTCGAGGACGGGATGGATCTCGACTACCACGTGCGGCACACCGCACTTCCGCCCCCGGGCCGCGTGCGCGAGCTGCTCGAGGTCGTCTCGCTCCAGCACGGCGTCTCGCTCGACCGGTTCAGGCCGCTGTGGGAGTACCACCTCATCGGCGGGCTCGACGACGGGCGGTTCGCGACCGCCTTCAAGACCCACCACGCGCTGGCCGACGGGATGACCCTGGCCAAGCACGTGCTCGAAGGGCTCTCCCCCGATCCCGGCGCGCGTGACTGCACGCCGCCGTGGGCGGTCTCGGCACGGCCCGCGCAGCCACGCGCACGGCGCGAGCCCTCGTCGCTGCCCGCGATGATCGGCGCCGCCGTTGCCGGCGGTGTGCGCGGGACGGTGGTCGCCGCGCGGACCCTCCAGCAGATGGCGCTGGACGCCGATGCCACGGTTCCCTACGCGGCACCCAACTCGATCCTGAACTCCTCGATCAGCGGAGCCCGGCGGTTCGCCGGGGACAAGTGGCCGCACGAGCGCCTCAAGTCGGTCGCGACGGCGGCCGGCTGCACGGTCAACGACGTGGTGCTGGCGATCTGCGGGGCCGCGCTGCGCGCCTACCTGATCGAGCTCGAGGCGCTGCCGGACCGCTCGCTGATCGCGATGGTTCCGATCTCCCTGCGTCGCGACGACGCGGCCTTCGACGGCGAGGGCAACGCGTTCGGCGCGGTCCTGGTCGACCTGCGCACAGCCGAGACCGACCCGGCTGCGCGCCTGGACGCGATCATCCGGGAGACGAGCGCGGCCAAGGCGCGGATGAACGCGCTCTCGCCGGGAGACGCGGCCGCGGTGAGCAAGGCGATCATGGGCGGAGCCGCGCTGGGGGCGATCGCCGGCATCACCGGCACCCCGCGCCAGCCCTTCAACCTGATCATCTCCAACGTCCCGGCCACCCGGCACCCGCTCTACTGGAACGGCGCCGAGCTCACCGACATCTACCCGATCTCGATGATCTCCGAGGGTCAGGCGATGAACATCACCGTCTCGCAGTACGCCGGCTCGGTCATGTTCGGCATCGTCGGCGACCGTGCCGCCCTGCCCCACCTCCAGCGGATGCTCATCCACCTCGACAACGCCCTGACCGACCTTGAGAAGGAGACCCAGAAATGACCGGGAAGACTGTAGACACCGGGAAGAGGAGCCTCGCCGGCAAGCGCGTCGCGATCACCGGGGCCGCCCGCGGCATCGGCCTGGCCACCGCCAAGGAGCTGCACCGGCGCGGGGCGCAGATCGCCATCGGCGACCTCGACCTGGACGTGGCCAAGCAGGCCGCCGCCTCGATCGCCCCGGAGGTGGTCGCCCTGGGCCTCGACGTCTCGGCGGAGAGCTCGTTCGCGGCCTTCCTCGCCGACGCGAAGGCCCAGCTGGGCGGCCTCGACGTGCTGGTCAACAACGCCGGCATCATGCCGATCGGCCCGTTCCTGGAGATCCCGGGCGAGACCTACTCCCGCGCGATCGAGATCAACCTCGGCGGACCCGTGACCGGGTGCCGCCTGGCACTGCCCGACATGCTGGCCCAGGGATCGGGACACATCATCAACGTCGCCTCGAGCGCCGGCTTCACCGCGGTCCCCGGCGGGTTGACCTACTGCGCGACCAAGTCGGGCGTCGTCGCCCTGACCGAGGGCCTGCGCGTCGAGTTCGCCGGACGCGGCGTGAGCTTCACCTGCGTGGTGCCCTCCTTCACCAACACCGACCTGATCACCGGCACCGCCGGGATCAAGATGATCAAGAACGTCGAGCCCGAGGACGTCGCCACCGGGATCGCCGCAGCGATCGAGCACCCCGCGACCAAGGACGTCTTCGTGCCCAGGTCGCTCAAGCCGATGGTGCGCACCCAGCCCCTGCTCGGACGCCGGCTGCGCGACGCGATGTTCCGTAGCCTGGGCGCGTACGACACGTTCCTCACGATCGACCACACTCAGCGGGCGGCGTACGACAAGCGCATCTCGGAGAGCTGAGACCCCGTCCCGCAGAACCCGTCAACACAAGCTGAAGGAGCACCGGCCGTGCGCCTGGGAATGATCGTCGACTACTCCGGAGGATTCGAGGAGACCGTCGACCTGCTCGTCGACTACGAGGCTGCGGGCCTGCAGCTGGCTGCGGTGGCCGAGGCCTACTCGTTCGACGCCGTGAGCCAGCTCGGCTTCATCGCGGCACGGACCAAGAACCTCGAGATCGCCTCCGCGATCCTGCAGGTGTACTCGCGCACGCCGGCACTGATGGCGATGACGGCCGCCGGCCTCGACTACGTCTCGGGTGGGCGCTTCACCCTGGGCATCGGGGCCTCGGGTCCCCAGGTCGTCGAGGGCTTCCACGGCCTCCCGTACGACGCCCCGCTCGGCCGCACCCGCGAGACCATCGAGATCTGCCGGCAGGTCTGGCGCCGCGAGCCGCTCGTCCACTCCGGCAAGAGCTACACGATCCCGCTGCCGGCCGACCAGGGCACCGGCCTGGGCAAGCCCCTGAAGCTGATCAACCACCCGGTGCGCCCGCGGATCCCGATCTCGGTCGCCGCGCTGGGGCCGGCGAACGTCGCGCTCGTCGCGGAGCTGGCCGAGTCCTGGCAGCCGCTGTTCTTCCACGCCGGCCACTACCGCGAGGCATGGGGCGAGGCTCTCGACAAGGGATTCGCCAAGCGCGATCCGGAGCTCGGCCCGCTCGACGTGATGCTGCAGGTCTCCTTCGCGGTCGGCGAGCCCGACCCCGCGGTGCTCGCCGGGATCTGCAACCAGCTCGCGCTCTACATCGGCGGCATGGGAGCAGCGGACAAGAACTTCTACAACCAGCTCGCCCAGCGTTACGGGTACGTCGAGGAGGCCGCCGAGATCCAGCGGCTCTACCTCTCCGGGCAGAAGGCCGAGGCGGCAGCCGTCGTGCCCGAGGACCTGGTGCGCGCGGTCTCGCTGGTCGG
>JBJMIO010000072.1:0-20969 GCA_045806765.1 Marmoricola sp. | reverse complement strand
TCGCGAAGTGCGAGCCGGGCACGGCCGTGCGCAGCCGGTCGGCGACCTGGGCGAGCACCTCGATGCTGATCGCGCGCTCCAGGGCGGGCTCGCCGGCGGTGACGTCCCAGACCAGGGCGCCGTTGGAGACGATCGCGAAGCCGTGGCCGCCGACGTGCTCGAAGACCTCATCAGCCCAGCGCAGCGGGCGCCCAGTGACGAAGACGACGTCGATGCCCGCCTCCTCCGCGGCCGCGAGGGCGGCCCGGCTGCGCGGCGTGATCGATCCGTCGGAGTGCACCAGGGTGCCGTCCAGGTCGGTCGCCACGAGTCGCACGCTCACGAGTCGAGGCTACGTGAACGAGCGGAGGCGCCCGAGCTTGCTCGGGCGAGCGAGGTTTCCAGAAAGTCGACGCGACGGGTTATCGTCGTACTCAACCAATCGGTTGATTAAGGAGCCCGCATGTCCGACCCCACCCCCGCCGAGGACCACCGCGCCGTCGCCGGCCACTTCGGCGCACTCACCGCCTCGGCCGATCCGGCACGCTGGGACGACCCCGCGCCGGTCGACGGCTGGACCGCGCGCGACGTCGTGGCCCACCTCGTCGAGTGGCTCCCGGCGCTCCTGGAGGGTGGCGCCGGGGTCGTGCTGCCGGCGGGGCCCTCGGCCGCTGAGGACCCGGTCGCGGCCTGGGCCCACCACAGCGCGCAGGTCCAGGCGCTGCTCGACGACCCCGCCACACCCGCCAAGGTCCTGACCAACCAGCACATCGGCGAGGTGCCGCTGGACCAGGCGATCGCGCGGTTCTACACCAGCGACGTCTTCCTGCACACCTGGGACCTGGCGCGCGCGACCGGTCAGGAGGCCGGGCTGGACGAGGCCCGCTGCGCCGAGGTGCTCGCCGGGATGGAACCGCTCGACGAGATGCTGCGGGCCAGCGGTCAGTACGGGCCGCGCGTCGAGGTGCCGGAGAGCGCGAGCGCCCAGGACCGGCTGATGGGGTTCATCGGGCGCGACCCCCTGCGCTGGGTCTAGCCCGCCGGAAGCGGACGCACCATCACCAGGTTGCCCTCGTCGTCGCTGCCGCGCAGGCCCGTGAAGCCGCACTTGGCGAGCACCCGGACGCTGGCCGTGTTGTCGGGCTGGACGCTGGCCCGGACCCGCACGCCGAGACCGTCGAGCTGAGCGATGAGTCCACCGAGCGCCTCGGTCGCAGCACCGTGACCGCGGGCAGCGGGCACCAGTCCGTAGCCGACCTCGACCTCGGGCACCTCGTCCTCGGCGGCATCGGGCGGGCCGAAGAAGCCGATCGAGCCGACGACCAGGCCGTCGAAGGCGCGCACCACGTGACGGGGCGCCCAGCTCGAGGCCTCCTTGATCATCGAGACCGCGTCGAGGTCGTCCTTCTGCGGGTAGTCCGGCGCCCACGACGGGTCGCGGTGCCCGCCCAGCATCGCGCGGGCCTCGTCGGGTCCGATCACCACGAGCCGCAGTCGCGCGGTGGTGACCACCTCGGGCAGGTCCATCAGAAGTACCTCCGCAGCTCCAGCGCCGCACCGTCCTCGTGGACGGTCGCGGTCACGTGGTCGGCAGCCTCGCGCACCACCTCGGGACCCTGGCCCATCGCGACGCCACGGCCGGCCCAGGTGAGCATCTCGATGTCGTTGCGCCCGTCGCCGATCGCGAGGACGTCGGCCGCCTCGACGCCGAGCTCGTTGCAGACCCACTCCAGGCCGCTGGCCTTGCTGACCCCCTCGGGGGCGAGGTCGAGCCAGGCGGTCCACCCGATGAAGTAGTTGGTGCCGTGCAGGCCGAGCTGGCGGGCGAGGTTCACGAAGTCCTCCGAGGTCGAGTCCGGGTCGCGGATGATCACGCGGCTGACCGGTTCGGAGATCATCGTGTCGATGTCGCACATGATCATCTCGCCGTCGAGCTCACCGGGTGGGAAGAGCCGGTTCACCCGGTAGCCGATCCCGTGCTCCTCGACCGCGACCGCCGCGGCCGGGACGTGCTCGAGCACGGTGCGGACCGCCTCACCGGCGTCGAAGGTGATCTCGTGGACCATCTCCAGCGGGGCGTGCCGCACGACGACCGAGCCGTTCGAGGCCACGATGTGCAGCTTGTTGCCGGTCAGCTCCGCGACCAGGTCGGTCAGGCCGATCCGGTCGGCGATCCCGGCCATGCTCAGCGGAGCGCGGCCCGAGGCCAGCACCACGTGCACCCCGGCACGTGCGACGTCCAGGACGGCCTCGAGCACCGTGGGCGTCATGACCTCCTCGGCCATCCCGCGGTCCAGGTCGGGGATCAGCAGGGTTCCGTCGATGTCGAGCGCGACGAGCTTCGGGGTCCAGCTCACGAAAGGGTCCGCACGGATCCCGAGGCTCGCTGCCCTCGCACCTCCACCATGACTTCAGGTCCCACCTCAGGCACCGATCGGGCTCAGGACCTCGCGACCGAGCCACTTCTGCAGCGCCTGCGGGACGCGGACCGACCCGTCGGGGAGCTGGTGGGTCTCCAGGATCGCCACGATCGTGCGGGTCATCGCGCACAGCGTTCCGTTGAGCGTCGAGATCGGCCGGACCCCGTCGGCGAAACGCGCGCGGGTCTCCAGCCGCCGGGTCTGGAACTCGGTGCAGTTCGAGGTCGAGGTCAGCTCGCGGTACTTGCCCTGCGTCGGGATCCACGCCTCGCAGTCGAACTTGCGCTGCGCCGAGAGTCCGAGGTCGCCGGCCGCGACGTCGATGACCCGGAAGGCCAGCTCGAGCTTGGTGAGGAACTCCTTCTCCCACTCCAGCAACCGCTGGTGCTCGGCGTAGGAGTCCTCGGTCGTGGTGTAGACGAACATCTCGACCTTGTCGAACCAGTGCACCCGGATGATGCCCTTGGTGTCCTTGCCGTGCGAGCCGGCCTCCTTGCGGAAGCACGGGCTGAAGGCGGCGTACCGCAGCGGCAGCGAGGCACCCTCGAGGATCTCCTCGGAGTGGTACGCCGCCATCGGCACCTCCGAGGTGCCGACGAGGTACATGTCCTGGCCCTCGATGCGGTAGACGTCGTCCGCGGCCTGGCCCAGGAAGCCGGTGCCGGCCATCGCCTCGGGCTTGACCAGCGAGGGCGCGATGACCTGGGTGAAGCCGGCCTCGCGGGCCTGCTCCATCGCCAGGTTGATCAACGCGAACTCGAGCTCGGCGCCGACACCGGTGAGGAAGTAGAAGCGCGAGCCGGAGACCTTGGCTCCGCGGTCCAGGTCGATCGCGCCGAGGATCCTGCCGAGCTCGATGTGGTCGCGCGGCTCGAAGCCCTCGGCGGCGAAGTCGCGCGGCGTGCCGACGTGCTCGAGGACCACGAAGTCGTCCTCACCACCCGCCGGCGCCTCCTCGGCGGCCGGGTTCGGGATCGCGAGCACCGCCTCGCGCCAGGCCTCCTCGGCCTCGCCCTGCGCCGCCTCGGCGGCCTTGACCTCGGCCGAGAGCGCCTTGGTCTTCTCCAGCAGCGCGGTCTTCTCCTCGCCCTGGGCCTGCGGGATCTGCTTGGAGAGCTGCTTCTGCTCGGCGCGCAGGGCCTCGAAGGCCACGATCGCGGCCCGGCGGGCGTCGTCCGCGGCGAGCGCGGCATCCACGACGTCCCCGGACAGACCGCGCTTCGCCTGGGCGGCGCGGATCAGGTCGGGGTTCTCGCGGAGGAGTCGGGGATCGATCACACCAGCGAGGATATCGGTCAGCTGCGGGTCAGGAGACCGGCGGCAGCACGACCGGCAGCTCGCCCGCGCTGCCGGGCACGACCGGTGCCGACGCGGTGCCGACGCGGGTCCACGCGCCGCCGCCGTCGGCGAGCTTGTAGGTCACGATCCTGGCGGTGTCCGCGCAGAACAGCCAGGTCACCTTGTCGGCCGCCTGGAACGCGGTGGCAAAACCGCACGGCAGCGCCGGCTCGTCGGGGTTCTCGACGCCCTCGTCGATGATGGTCCCGCCCTGGCGCTGCACCGCGCGGACGTCGTCGGCGCCGTTGCCCGCGGGCAGCGTGTCCTCGGAATCGGACGCCTCGATGTAGGGCAGCCCGGTGTTCTTGTCGAAGCCGTTGGCGAAGATCCAGCCCTTGTGGCGGGGCAGGTCGCCCTCGCGCGTCCCGGTCCCTGCGACCAGGTCGAGCTTCCAGACCCGGCGCTGGTCGTCGACCACGCGCAGGACCTGTCCGGCGCCCGGGTCGAACGCGGCCCCGACCGGGACCAGGTGCGCGGCCCCGGTCAGCTTGCGGACGTCGACCACACGCGAGGTCGGCTTCGTCGTGGAGTAGGTGCGCAAGACACCGCGGCGAGCGTCGGCGCGCGGCACCCGGGAGTCGATCAGGGCGACCGCGTGGTCGCCGCTGACGAGCACGGCCGAGGAGTCGGTGAAGGTGTCGGGGTCGGTCAGCGCGGGCAGCCGTCGCACGGTGGTGGCGCCGGTGCTCGGCACCAGGGTCACGTAGACCGCGCCGACGAGCTCACCGTCGGCGCCGGCCTCGGTGGCGAACCGGAGCAGCCACGGGCCGTTCGCCGGGTCGGCTGCCTCGGTCTTCTCCGCCTTCGGCGCGGTGTCGGCGCGGCCGCTCGACCCGCAGCCAGTCACGCACGCGGTGGTGACCAGTGCAGCGGCCATCAGCGCGGCGGTGCGGATCCCGCCACGAGTGCGCATCTGGAACCCCCTGCCTCGACCTGCTCCGGCGACCTGCTTGGGCGACCTGCTTCGGCGAAGCACCTCAACGACGTGGCTCGACGACACCACGAGTCTGCCAGAACCGCGGCCGCGTGTGACCCCCGTCGCGCCGGGGCACAATGTCCAGGATGGACGAGCGGCAGCACGAGGAGGACGCCCACCTGCGGGTCGGCGATCGCAAGAGCGCGGCCGCGGGCATCCCGGCGGTGACCAAGGCGCTGGTGATGGCGCGCGAGCAGATGGGCGTGCGACGTACGGCGCTGACGCTGGCCCGGCTCAACCAGAAGCACGGCTTCGACTGCCCGGGTTGCGCGTGGCCGGACCCCGAGCACCGCAGTCCGGCGGAGTTCTGCGAGAACGGCGCGAAGGCCGTCGCCGAGGAGGCGACCCTGCGCCGGGTGGGGCCGGACTTCTTCGCCGCCCACCCGATCGCCGACCTCGCCACCCGCACCGACCACTGGCTCGGGCAGCAGGGGCGGATCACCCACCCGGTGCACCGCAAGCCCGGCGGCACGCACTACGAGCCGATCTCCTGGGACGACGCCTTCACGCTGATCGCCGACCGGCTGCGCGCGCTGCCGAGCCCGGACGCGACGACCTTCTACACCTCTGGGCGCACCTCGAACGAGGCCGCGTTCCTCTACCAGCTGATGGTCCGGCGCTTCGGGACCAACAACCTGCCCGACTGCTCCAACATGTGCCACGAGTCCAGCGGCGCCGCACTGGCGCACTCGATCGGGATCGGCAAGGGCTCGGTGCACCTCGAGGACCTGTACGCCGCCGACCTGATCATGGTCGTGGGGCAGAACCCGGGCACCAACCACCCGCGGATGCTCAGCGCGCTGGAGAAGGCGAAGAAGAACGGCGCCTACATCGTCAGCATCAACCCGCTCGACGAGGCCGGCCTGCGACGCTTCCGCAACCCGCAGTCACCGCTCGGCGTGCTCAAGGGCACCGAGCTGGCCGACGAGCTGCTCCAGGTCCGGCTCTCCGGGGACCAGGCGCTGTTCGCGGCGCTGGCGCAGCTGACCATCGAGGCCGGCGCGGTCGACGAGGAGTTCGTGCGCACCTACTGCTCGGAGTACGAGGAGTACGTCGAGCACCTCACCGGGCTCGACTGGGACGCGGTGCTCACCGCGACCGGGCTGACCCGCTCCGAGATCGAGGCGCTCGCCCACCGGTACGCCGCCTCCGACCGCGTGATCGTCTGCTGGGCGATGGGCCTGACCCAGCACCGCGACGCCGTCGCAACCATCCAGGAGATCACCAACCTGATG
The DNA here is from genome assembly GCA_045806765.1 of Marmoricola sp. Lineage (GTDB taxonomy): Bacteria > Actinomycetota > Actinomycetes > Propionibacteriales > Nocardioidaceae > Marmoricola. Next base: position 15,021 of record JBJMIO010000072.1, on the reverse strand, counting down.
CTCCTGCGCGGCAACATCGGCAAGCCCGGCGCGGGCCTGTGCCCGGTCCGCGGGCACTCCAACGTGCAGGGCGACCGGACGATGGGCATCTGGGAGAAGGCGCACGACTCCTTCCTCGACGCCCTCGCGCAGGAGTTCGGCTTCGAGCCGCCACGCGAGCACGGCCTCGACGCGGTCGACTCGATCCGCGCGATGCGCGAGGGACGGATCCGCGCCTTCATCGGGCTCGGCGGGAACTTCGTCGCGGCCACGCCCGACACCGAGGCGACCACGGCGGCGATGTCCGGCCTGGACCTGACCGTGCAGATCTCCACCAAGCTGAACCGCTCGCACGCGATCTGCGGCAACGAGGCACTGATCCTGCCCTGCCTGGGACGCACCGAGCGCGACGACCGCGAGGCCGGACCGCAGGTCGTCTCGGTCGAGGACTCGATGGGGATGGTGCACGTCTCCCGCGGACGGCTCGACCCGGCCGGCGAGGAGCTGCTCTCCGAGGTCGCCATCATCAGCCGGCTCGCCGAGCGGCTGCTGCCCGATGACGCGGCCGGCGACAGGTCTGGTCACGGGGCTGTCGACTGGGCCGCGCTGCGAGGGGACTACGACCGGATCCGCGACCACATCTCCCGGGTCGTCCCCGGCTTCGAGGACTTCAACGCCCGGGTGCACAAGCCCGGCGGCTTCGCCCTGCCGCACCCGCCGCGCGACCGGCGCGAGTTCCCGACCGCGACCGGGCTGGCGCGCTTCACCGTCAACCCGCTCGACGTGCTCGAGGTCCCCGAGGGGCACCTGCTGCTGCAGACCCTGCGCAGCCACGACCAGTTCAACACCACGATCTACGGGCTCGACGACCGCTACCGCGGCATCACGGCCGGACGCCGGGTCGTCTTCGTGCACCCCGAGGACCTCGCCGCCCTCGGCCACGCCGACGGCGAGCACGTCGACCTGGTCAGCGTGTGGCACGACGGTGAGCGCCGCGCCGAACGCTTCCGGGTGGTGGCCTACGAGACCGCGCGCGGGTGCGCGGCGGCGTACTTCCCGGAGACCAACGTGCTGGTCCCGCTCGACGCGGTCGCCAAGGTCTCCAACACCCCGGCCTCCAAGAGCGTGGTGATCCGACTGGAGACCAGCGCACAGCCCTGAGGGGCCCCGGCTGGCATGATTCTCTGGTGATCGACACCCCTCCGCAGCGCTTGAAGGTCCTGCTGGGGGCCCTCGGCACGGCGCTGGTCCTCCTCGTCCTCACCGTGCTGGTGACGAACGACCTCGGCGGGATCGTGCACCTCGACCACCGCCTCGCCGGGTGGCCGCACCGCTTCACCGCCGCGCACGACTGGCTGCGCTCCACGCTGGTCTGGCTGGCTCGGCTCAGCGGCACCTTGGCGATGACCGTGCTCACGGTCGCGGGCGCTGCGGCGCTGCTGGTCAAGGGCTACCGCCGTCCGGCCATCTGGACCGCCGCGGTGATGGCGGTCACCGGCCTGCTCGACCGCGGGCTCAAGGAGCTCATCGGTCGCGATCGGCCGCACTTCGCCGACGTGCTCTCCTCGCCGCCCGGCTACTCCTTCCCCTCGGGCCACGCGGCCGGGATCTCGGCGGCAGCGGGTGTCGGGATCGTGCTCGCCACGATGCTCATCCGCCGCCGCGGCCTGCGCCGGATCGTCCTGGGGGCTGCCGTCCTCGTCGCGCTGCTCATCGGTGCCGACCGGATCTTCCTGGGTGTGCACTACCTCTCCGACGTCGTCGGCGGCTACCTGCTCGGCGCCACGGTCGTCCTGATCGGCCTGGTGGCCTTCGACCCGCAGCCGCGCTCGATCGCGCTGGACTCCGACCCGGTGCCCACCACGGTTCCGGGCAGCCGGCGCCGGCTCGCGGCGATCCTCAACCCGGTCAAGGTCGACGACCCGGCGGGGTTCCGCGTGATGGTCGAGCGGATGGCTGCTGAGTCCGGGTGGGCGCAGGTCGTGTGGTGGGAGACCACCGAGGAGGACACCGGCTACCGGATGGCCCACGAGGCGGCGGTCGCCGGGGCCGACGTGGTGCTCGCGATCGGCGGGGACGGCACCATCCGCGCGGTCTGCGAGGAGCTCGCCGGGACGGGTATCCCGGTGGGGATCGTGCCGGCCGGCACCGGCAACCTGCTCGCCCGCAACCTCTCCATCCCGCTCTACCTGCGCGCCGCGGTCGACGTCGGCCTCAACGGCCAGGACCGCGCGATCGACATGGTGCGCGTCTCGGGCGACGAGATGGAGGACGCCACCTACCTGGTGATGGCCGGCATGGGCTTCGACGCCGCGATCATGGAGGGCGTCAACGAGGAGTTCAAGGCCAAGGTCGGCTGGCTGGCCTACGTCTGGTCGGCGCTGAAGGCGCTGATGTTCCCGGCCATCCGCGTCGAGGTCTCGGTCGACGGCGGTGACTTCACCAAGCACCGCGCACGGACCGTGGTGATCGGCAACGTCGGCAACCTCCAGGCCGGGATGCCGCTGATCCCGGACGCCGCGATCGACGACGGCCAGCTCGACGTGGTGCTGCTCTACCCGCGCCGCTTCCTCTCCTGGCTCCCGCTGGCCGCACGGGTGCTGACCAAGAACCCGCGCACCGACGACACCATCACCCGGATGCGCGGACGCACCGTGGTGGTGCGGACCCCCACGGCCGCGCCCCGCCAGCTCGACGGCGACCTCATCGAACCGGGCAAGGAGCTGCGCGCGGAGTGCGACCACGGTCGCCTGCTGGTCCGCGTCCCGCGCTGATCCGGCCTGGAGAAGGCCCCGGAGAGGGCCCCGTAGAATCGCCGCCCATGGGGATGTTGACGCCGGTGGCGATCCGGATCGGGGCGATCAGCTGGATGCCCCGGCTGTTGCGCCAGATCACCTGGATCGACAAGCAGATCCAGCGGCTGACGCGGGGGCGGTGGTCGATCCTGCGCATCGCCGGCCTGCCGAACCTGATGCTCACCGTCGTGGGGCGCAAGAGCGGTCAGCCCCGCTCGGTGCCGCTGCTCTGCGTCCCGTACGGCGACGCCCAGCTGATCGCCGGTTCCAACTTCGGCGGCGCGAAGGCCCCCGTCTGGGTGGTGAACGTGCGTGCGGCCGACGAGGTCACCGTGACCGTCGGCGGCCGGAGCCACCGTGCGGTGCCGCGCGAGATCACCGGCGAGGAGCGGGCCCGGATGTGGGAGCACATGCTCGCCACCTGGCCGAACTACGCCAAGTACGCCGAGCGCACCGACCGGCTCATCCCGGTCTTCCTGCTCGAGCCAGCCTGATCGCCTCGGTCTCCTCGGGCGAGAGCGGCTGCTCGCAGGCCCACGCGCTGATCGCCTTGGCGTAGGTGCGGGCCTCGGTCCGGCCGTGGATCGAGGTGAGCACGGTCCCGTAGCCGTGGTCGTCGAGCACGGCGAGCGACCAGGAGAGCGCGCCGGCACCGGCACCGCCCGCATCCGCGAAGGCGTCGTACCGGACGACGGCGAGGTTCTTCAGCGCAGTCGCGGCCTCGGCGCGCAGAGCCGCCACCTCGTGGCGCAGGCCGAGCGCGTCCTCGGGCAGGTCGCTGACATCGACCGGGTCCCCTGCACGGCCGCGTAGCCGGGCCTGGACCTGGAGGCCGAGGGCGACCAGGGCGACCAGGAGCGCGAGGACCGAGAGAGCGGTGGGCACCTTTGAAACCCTAGGTCGTGAGAACACTGTCGAGCCGGAGGCGCACCCGTGGGAAACTCGCCGGGTGAACCTCTCTGCCCGACGACGCATCGCCTACCAGGGCGAACCAGGCGCCAACTCCCACATGGTGTGCCGCCAGCACTACCCGGACTGGGAGGCCGTGGCGTGCGCGTCGTTCGAGGACGTCTTCGCGACCGTGGAGAACGGCGAGGCCGAGCTGGCGATGATCCCGATCGACAACTCGATCGCCGGCCGGGTCTCCGACATCCACCACTTCCTGCCCGCCTCGGACCTGCACATCGTCGGTGAGCACTTCCTGCGGATCCGCTTCCACCTGATGGCCACCGCGGGCGCGACCCTGGAGACGATCAAGACGGTGCACAGCCACGTGCACGCCCTGGGCCAGTGCCGCCGGATCATCCGCGAGCACGGGCTGGTGCCGGTGATCTCCGGGGACACCGCGGGCGCCGCGCGCGAGGTCGCCGAGGCGGCCGACCCGACCCAGGCCGCGATCGCGCCGCCGCTGGCCGCGGAGATCTACGGCCTGGAGATCCTGGCCACCGACGTCGAGGACGAGGACCACAACACCACGCGCTTCGTGGTGCTCTCCCCCGACCTCGTCGAGGCACCGCGCGGCAACGGCCCGGTGGTCACCAGCTTCATCTTCAACGTCCGCAACCTGCCCGCCGCGCTCTACAAGGCGCTCGGCGGCTTCGCGACCAACGGCGTGAACATGACCAAGCTCGAGAGCTACATGGTCGGCGGCCACTTCTCGGCCACCCAGTTCCTCGCCGAGGTCGACGGGCACCCCGAGGACCCGGGCCTGAAGAACGCGCTCGAGGAGCTCACGTTCTTCACCACCGAGGTGAAGATCCTCGGGGTGTACCCCGCCGACGACTTCCGCAACGCCTGAGGCTCAGGCCTCCGGCGGCGCCTGGAAGAGGTTGAACATGCCGCCCTGCGGGTCGGCGTACACACCCATCCGTCCGACACCGGGCACGTCGAAGTTCGGCGCGACCGTGGTGCCGCCGAGCTCCGCGACCCGCCGGGCTCCGGCATCGGCGTCCTCGACCGCGAAGTAGACGTTCCAGTGGGGCGGGACGCCCTCCATCGGCGGGTTCATCGAGCCCCCGACGACGTCCCCGGCCGTGTTGGTGATGCTCACGTAGTCCGGCATCTGCTCGCTGGTCTGGCTGCCCAGCCCGACGACCTCGGCGTAGAACGCCAGCGCCTTCGGGATGTCGGGCGTGACCAGCTCGTTCCAGATCGGGGTGCCCGCCTCGTTGGCGCGCACCGACCCGATCGAGGTGCCGGCCTGCCACAGGTTGACCCGGGCGCCGGTCGGGTCCTGGATCGCGGCCATCCGCCCCGCGTCCATCACGTCGAACGGTCCGGCCTCCACCTTGCCACCTGCGCCCTCGACCTTCGCGGTCACCGCGTCGATGTCCTCGACGGTCAGGTAGACGCCCCAGAAGGCCGGGTGGCCCTCCATGCCCGGCATCTGCCCGCTGATCCCGCAGACGGTGTCACCCTCGATCTGGCCTTGGCGGTAGACCCCGCCACCGGCCTCCTCGGGCAGCGGCATCTCCGCGACGTCCCAGCCGAAGAGTGCCGAGTAGAACGCGGCACCTGCCTCCGGGTCGGGGGTCGTCAGCTCGACGTAGCTGGGCGTGGCCTGCTCGTACTTCTCGAACTTCGCCATCTCTTCGTCTCTCTTCTCTTCATCGACCCCGGCGTCATCTGGACGTACCAGTCCTACTCCCGAGCACCGACAGCCACAAGCCAACAGCAGGTGAACCGGTTAGGTTGGCGGCATGGAGGCGGTCTCACCCGAGGGCAACGGAGAACGGACGACCGACCTGGGCTTCGCCCGCGTCGACGTCGACCGCGCAGGTCGCACCGGTGACCCGGAGGTCGTCTACGGCGCCGGCAAGGAGCCCGCGCAGGTGGTCGCGATCCTGCGCGCGCTGCACGAGCGGCACCCCGAGCGCGCGGTGCTGGCGACCCGGCTCTCGGCCGAGGCCCTGGAGCTGGTCGCAGCCGAGCTCCCCGGCGCGACCCTCGATCTCCTCGCCCGAGCTGTCACGCTCGGCCCGCTCCCGGTGGCCCGCGGGACCGTCGCGGTGATCGCCGCCGGGACCAGCGACGCCCCGGTCGCCGCCGAGGCCGCCCTGACCGTGCGGGTGCACGGAGCCGGCGTACGGCGCATCGACGACGTCGGTGTGGCCGGGATCCACCGGCTGCTCGAGGCGCGCGCCGAGTTCGCGGACGCCGACTGCCTGGTCGTCGTGGCCGGGATGGAGGGCGCGCTGCCGAGCGTCGTGGGCGGCCTTGTCGGCGTACCGCTGGTGGCGGTGCCGACCAGCGTCGGGTACGGCGCATCCTTCGGCGGGCTCGCGGCCCTGCTCGGCATGCTCAACTCGTGCGCGCCGGGCATCACCGTGGTCAACATCGACAACGGGTACGGCGCCGGTGTGTTCGCGGCCCGGGTGGCGCGCAACGCGGGGCAGCGGTGAGGACCGGCTGGTTCGACGCATCCTCGGGCGTCAGCGGTGACATGGTCCTGGGCGCGCTCCTGGGCGCCGGCGTCCCGCTGGAGGTGATCGCCGGGGCGGTCGCCACGGTGGCCCCCGAACCGATCGACCTGCACGTCGAGACGGTGACCCGCAACGGCTTCGCCGCGACCCGCTGCCACGTCGACGTCGCCGACTCGGCGACCGAGCGGCCGTGGTCGGCGGTCCAGCAGATCCTCGCCGCCGCGGACCTAGACGAGCCGGTGCGGGTGCTCGCCCTGGAGGTCTTCGGCCGGCTCGCGCACGCCGAGGCGCTCGTGCACGGCACCGGGGTGGAAGGCGTGCACTTCCACGAGGTCGGCAGCCTCGACGCGATCGCCGACGTCGTGGGCGCCGCGGCCGGGTTCGTCCACCTCGGGCTCGATGCCCTGACCTGCTCCCCGGTCGCGCTCGGCGGCGGCACCATCACGATGGCCCACGGCAGCATCGGCGTCCCGGCACCCGCGGTCGCGGCACTGCTCACCGACGCCCCGACGTACGGCGGACCGGTCGACCGTGAGCTGACCACGCCCACCGGTGCCGCGATCCTGGCCTCGGTGGTGACCGCCTGGGGACCGCAGCCGGCGATGCGCGTCGAGCACGTCGGGGTGGGCGCGGGCGGCGCCGACCCGGAAGGACACGCGAACGTCCTGCGGTTCAGCGTCGGGTCGTCCCTGGACGCAGACCCGACCGACGCGGACCCGACCGGTGCGAGCCCCGCCGGCGCGAGCCCGGTCGGATCGGCCCGCGTGATCGAGACCAACGTCGACGACCTCGACCCCCGGCTGTGGCCCGACGTGATCGCCGCGCTGCTCGCCGTGGGCGCCTCGGACGCGTGGCTGACGCCGATCGTGATGAAGAAGGGCCGGCCCGCGCACACCCTTCACGTACTGGTCGGTGCATCGGTCGCGGACACGGTCCGCCGCGAGATCTTCCGGCAGACCTCGACCATCGGGGTGCGCGAGACGGCCTACGACAAGGTCGCGCTGGAGCGCGAGTTCGTCTTCGTCGAGGTCGGCGGCCACCCCGTCGCGGTCAAGGTGGCCCGGCTCGACGGCGAGCTGATGAACGTGCAGCCGGAGTACGAGGACGTCGCCGCCGCGGCCCGCGCGCTGGACCGTCCGGTCAAGGACGTGCTCGCCGAGGCCAACGCGCTGGCGCGCACGACGATCTCCTAGGGTTGACCCGGTGGACCTCGCCGTCATCGCCCTGACCTTCGCAGCGATCTTCGTCGTCGAGCTCCCCGACAAGACCTTCATCGCCGCGCTGGTGCTCTCGACGCGCTACCGAGGGATCTTCGTGTGGATCGGCGTCGGGCTCGCCTTCGGGGTGCAGACGCTGATCGCGGTCACGGTGGGCCGGGCTGTCACCTTCCTGCCCGACGACCTCGTCAAGATCGTCTCCGCCGCGATCTTCCTGATCGGTGCGGTCCTGCTCTTCCGCGAGGCGCCCAGGGCCGACGCCGACGAGGCCGGGACCGAGGCCGAGTTCGAGAAGAAGGCACAGGCGGGCAAGACAGGCATGGCCGCGATCGTCGCCTCCTTCCTGGTCCTCTTCGCCGCCGAGTGGGGCGACCTCTCCCAGCTGCTCACGATCAGCCTGGTCGGCAAGTACGACCACCCGCTGAGCGTCTTCGTGGGCGCGTGGGCGGCGCTGCTCGCCGTCTCCGGGCTGGCGGTGGTGATGGGCAGGGTGCTGCTGCGCCACATCAAGCTCTCGCTGGTCTTCTACCTCGGCGGTTCGGTCTGCCTGCTGCTCCTGGGGCTGACGACGTACGAGATCCTCACCTGACACAACCAAGTCGGGAGGTCGTTGCGTCATACCCTCAGGAAAGGGGGTTCTCGATGGCACTCCGCACCAGGCCGGTACCCCGGCCAGAGCACAGCACCACGACCTACGAGGAGTACGTCGCGGCACGCTGGTCAGCGCTCTACCGCACGGCCTACCTGCTCACCGGCAACCACACCGACGCCGAGGACCTCGCCCAGGGCACCCTGGTCAAGACCTACCTCGCGTGGGACAAGGTCGCCGACGCAGCCGCCCCCGACGCCTACGTGCGCCGCATCATGAGCAACCTGTTCATCAGCAGCAAGCGCGGCCTGCGCGTGGCCCGCGAACGCCTCGTCGACACCACCCCCGACTCCACCGTGGTGACCGAGGACAACCACCAACGACTCATGCTCTGGCCCCACATCGCCGCACTACCGTCGAAGCAACGCGCGGTCATCGTGCTGCGCTACTACGAGGACCTCACCGAGCAGCAGATCGCCGACGCACTCGGATGCTCACCAGGCACCGTGAAGTCGAACGCCAGCCTCGCGCTACGCACCCTGCGCACCAAGATCGCCAGCACGGAAGGAGTGCTCCCATGAACATCGAGACCCGCCTCACCGAGGAGCTCGACACCGTCGCCCGCGCCCTGCCCACACCGCCCCCGCCCGCGATCACCGACCTGGTCGCCCAGGCCCAGCGCGAGACCCGCCACACCCTGCGCGCCGTGGTGACCATCTCCGGACTCGTCGCCGCCGTCCTGCTCGGCGTCGTGCTGATCACCCAGCTCGGCAAGCCCTCCACCGCACCCCCACCCACGAAGCACCCCACCGGGGGGCCGACCACCTTGCAGGTCGGCGCACCGCTGCGGACCTGGACCGACAGGCACAGCAAGCTGATCCTCGACGGCATCACGCAGGCCGGAGGGCCGTGGGCCGGCGCCGTCACGGTCGGCGACCTGACAACCGCCCAGCTCGGCCCCTACGACACCGGCGCGACCGGGGTATTCCTCGGGACCCGTCGGGTCGGGATGCTCGATGACGTGCTCGTGCACGAGATCAAGGTGTCACCCGACGACCGCACGATCGCCTGGGTCGCGTTCGACGACCCGAGCCGCAAGAAGGCGTCGATCGCTGTCGCCCGGGTCGGCCTCGACGGCATCCACGAGCTCGGTCGCCTGCACGTCGCCGCGCTCACCGATGCTGCCGACGACGAAGGCAAGGAGCAGCTCATCGACGTCACCGACAACGGCACCGTGCGCTACGGCGGGGTCGTCGGCGGCCACGCGTGGAAGCCCGGCACCGATCCCAAGCCGGCCGACATCAGCGACTTCTCGTACCGGCCCGTCGGCTTCCCCCACACCGACGAGGCCCTGGACATCCAGATCAACCAGTCGGGCTGGGGCGCCTGGGACACCGACGAGATCCCTGGGGAGCCCGGGTCCGAGGTCACCTTCCGCAGCGTCACGATCCAGCACCGCGGAGAGCCGTCCACCCGGTTCACGTTCCGCTTCGGCGATCGTTACGCCTACGTGGAGTTCGACCACTGGGAGACTCCGACCGACGCCATCCTCTTCGGATCGACCACGCCCGTCGGCACGCTGGGCCCGACCCAGCACCTGCGGTGCGACGTCGTCCGCCACACCTGCCAGATCGCACCGGAGCCGAAGGCGGGCTAGGTCGTCGTAGGCTCGCCGCATGACCCTGGGTGCTTCGAGCGAGGTCGGCCGGCTGCGCACCGTGATGCTGCACCGGCCCGGCCCCGAGCTGCAGCGGCTGACCCCGCGCAACAACGACAAGCTGCTCTTCGACGGCATCCCCTGGGTCAGCCGGGCGCAGGACGAGCACGACGCCTTCGCGGCGGCGCTGCGCGAGCGCGACGTCGAGGTGCTCTACCTCGCCGACCTGCTCGTCGAGGCGCTCTCCGACCCGGCCGCGCACGCCCGGGCGATCGCCGACGTGCTCGGCTCGCTCGACCTGGGCGACACGCTGCGCGACTACCTGCGCCTCGCGCTCGGCGGCTTCTCCCCCGACGACCTGGCGACGGTCCTGACCGCCGGCATCCGCAACGACGAGGTCCGGGGCGGATTCGGCCTGGTGACCTCGTTGCTCGCCCACGACGACTTCCTGATCGACCCGCTGCCAAACCTGCTCTTCACCCGCGACTCCAGCGTCTGGATCCGCGACCGGGTCGCGATCACCTCCCTGGCGATGCCGGCCCGCGCCCGCGAGACCCAGCTGACCGAGCTGATCTACTCCGCGCACCCGCGATTCGCCGACGTTCCGCGCATCCACGGCGCGCACCACGAGCACGTCGAGGGCGGGGACGTGCTCCTGCTCGCCCCGGGCGTGATCGCAGTCGGCGTCGGCGAGCGCACCACGCCGGCCGGTGCCGAGCGCCTCGCACGCCAGGTCTTCCAGGCAGGCCTGGCGAGCACGGTCCTGGCGGTGCCGATCGCCCAGGAGCGCGCGACCATGCACCTCGACACGGTCTGCACGATGGTCGACGTCGACAAGATCGTGATGTACCCGAACGTCGCCGACCACCTGCAGGCCTATGCGGTCACCTCCCGCGACGGGGTCCTGGACGTCGCCCGCGCCGAGCCGTTCCTGGTCGCCGCGGCGAAGGCGATGCAGATCGACACGCTCCACCAGATCGACACCGGCCTGGATGCCGTCACCGCCGAGCGCGAGCAGTGGGACGACGGCAACAACACCCTCGCCATCGCGCCACGGCTCGCGGTCGCCTACGAGCGCAACGTCGAGACCAACGCCCGGCTGGAGGCCGCCGGCATCGAGGTCATCGCGATCGCCGGGTCCGAGCTCGGCTCGGGACGGGGCGGCCCGCGGTGCATGAGCTGCCCGATCACCCGCGACGAGGTCTGATCCGAGGTCCGTCCCACGGACCGGAAACAGCACAGTTGGGCGAATGTGAAGGCCCGGCCGATGTTGACGGGGGATGCAACACCGACCGGGCAAATCAGACTCTAGGCCAACAGGCCGATCTGTGCCAAGCATTCCGAAACTCAGATGTGCTGATAACTCCGGAAAGCTCAGCGGATGGTGACCTGGCGGCTCGCCAGGCCCGCGCGGACCGAGCGCTCCTCGGTCTCCAGGGGCCGCGGCGAGGCCAGCAGAGCGGTGAGCCTGGCCTCGAGATCGACCACCGGAGCCTCCAGCGCCTCGCCACCGGTGCCGGCCGGGAGGTCCCACACGGGCACGAGCACGCCGTGGGCGCGGAACATGCCGATCAGCTTGCCGCCCTCGACCAGGTGGTCCTCACCGGCCGCGTGCAGGATCGCCAGCGCGTCGAGCAGGGCGTCCTCGTCCTCGGGGCGGACCCAGCGCAGGAACTCGCGCTCCCCCAGCGCCGTCCAGTACGCCGCACCGACGCCCTCGAGCCGTCGCGTGGGCGAGGCCGCTCCGTTGGCCTGCTCGAGCACCGAGGCCATGCTGCCGTCGGTGTCGTCGACGTCGGAGAGCCAGAAGTCGAAACCGTCGTGCACGGTGACCGCGAAGTCACCCTCGACGAGGTCCTGGAACGACGGCCCCTCTCCCGGGTCCTCGGTCAGGCCGACCATCGACCCGGGCTCGGCCTCCAGCGCCGCGGTCAGCACGGCGGCGAGGTCGCGGCTCGGGTCGCCGTACCCGTGCTGGACCTGGAGCCCGAGCCAGATCGCGCCGTTCTCACGGACCATCGCCGGGGCGGCTCCGGGCAGGAGGGTGCACAGCGTGAGGCTGCGCTGCGGGTCTGACCTCACCTTCAGCGCGGAGGTGGCAGCCGGGACGAACTCACGCAGCGCGATCAGGTCGGTCTCCCCGGAGAAGCCCTCGAAGGGGCGGCCGCGGAACAGGGGCGGCGGGCCCGAGGGGTCGCCGTGGCAGGCCTTGTAGCGGCGACCGGACCCGCAGGGGCACGGCTGGCGCGGGCCGACCTCGCCGGGGGACTGTACGTCGGACCGTGCGGCGGTGCGCGCCTTCGTGCGCGAGCTCTTTCCCATGAGCCGAGGCTACCGAGCGCCCCTCACCGGGCCTCGGGCGGACTCAGCCGTGGGCTCAGCCCTGGACCCAGCGCAGGACTCAGCGCAGGGGGATGCGAACGTGCACCATGTGCACCCCGCGGCTGCGCTCGGACCACCAGCCCAGGCTCAGCGCGCCGACGATCGCCAGCCCGCGTCCGCGCTCGGCGTCGTAGTCCGCCGTCACGATCTGCGGCTCGGTCGAGCCACCGCCGTCGCACACGGTCATCAGGAGGTCCTCGTCCTCGCGCCGCCAGCGGACCAGCAAGGTGTCATTCTTCAGCGGGCTCGCGTGCCGCACCGCGTTGGAGACCAGCTCGGTCGCCACCAGGCGGGCGTCGTTGATGCCGACGGCCGAGGCATCGTGGTGCTTCAACCAGCCCACCAGGGCAGCGCGCATCGCGCCCGCACTCTCCGCCGCGAACGGCAGGCTCAGGGACACGGGGCCCTGAAGCGGGACCGCGACGGAACTGCTCAAGGGCTCGTCCTCCGGCATAGGTGCCTTGGTGCTGGTCACCTGATTCCCATCGGCAGCCCACGGCAAACCTGAGACGTCGGTCTCACCCGACCAGGTGGCGGAACGTCTCCCCTGGCTTGTCGGTGATCAGGGCGGAGACACCGAGCTCGAGGCACAGGTCGATCTCGGCGGGCGTGTTCACCGTCCAGACGTGCACGTCGGTGCCGCCCTCGCGGATCCGGCGGATCAGCTCGGGGTGCTTCTCGAGCATCTTCACCCCGGGCCCGGCGATCCAGTCCGGCTCGGCGAACGGCCGCGACCGGGCCCAGTCGCTCGGGGAGTCCATCAGGTAGACCAGGCGCAGGTCCGGGGCGAGCCGGCGGACGCGGCGCAGAGCCACCCAGGAGAAGCTCATCACCCGGACCGGCGAGTCCGGGCCGGTCCAGCCGAAGTCCTCGAGCAGGTCGACCAGGCGTCGCTCGACCAGCCCGGCGAACCGGGTCGGGTGCTTGGTCTCGATCGCGAGCTCGACGCGGCGCGGGTAGTCGCGCGCGGTCTCCAGCAGCCGGCGCAGGGTGAGCACCTTGCCGAGCTCGGGGTCGTTGTCCGGTGCCTCGTCGTCGAGGTCGGCCCACGGGTGCTTCCAGCTGGAGAAGTCGAGCTGCTCGAGCTCGGCGAGCTCCATCGTCGAGACCAGAGCACGGGTCTGCGCGGTCCGCTTGAGGTTGCGGTCGTGGACGCAGACCAGGTGGCCGTCCGCGGTCAGCCGGACGTCGCACTCGAGCGCCTCGGCGCCCTCGTCGAGCGCTGCGACGTACGCCCCCAGCGTGTGCTCGGCGTTCTCCGCGCTCGAGCCCCGGTGCGCGACCACCTGGGGCCTCTCCCGTCCCATGCCATTCATTGTGCCGCCGCGGCTTAGGATTCGGCGGTGACTCACCAGGACGCGGCCCCTGTTCCCGAGGGCACCGACCGGATCGACCCGGACGAGCTGGCGGTCACCCTGAAGGTGCTCGCGCAGCTCCAGCAGCTGCCTGCGGACCACGACGACGTGCGGACCGTGAAGCGCGCCGCGTCGTACATGTACAAGATGATCAAGAAGGCGCGTCGCGCCGAGATCCGCAACATCCGCTTCCAGCACGACCAGGACATCATCGAGAGCACGGCGACCGGCAGCGCGATGCGCATCGACGACGAGACCGCCGGCATCCCGCTGGTCTCGACCGCGGCCGGGGCTTTCGCCGGCGAGCTGATCACCGCGCGCGGTTGCTACATCTGCAAGCAGGACTTCACCCTGGTCGATGCGTTCTACCACTGGCTCTGCCCGACCTGCGCGGCGTTCAGCCACTCCAAGCGCGACCAGCGCACGGACCTGACCGGCAAGCGCGCGCTGCTGACCGGTGGGCGCGCGAAGATCGGCATGTACATCGCGCTGCGGTTGCTGCGCGACGGCGCGCACACCACGATCACCACCCGGTTCCCCAAGGACGCCGTGCGGCGCTTCGCCGCGATGGAGGACAGCGGCGACTGGCTGCACCGGCTCAAGGTCGTCGGCATCGACCTGCGCGACCCGACCCAGGTGATCGCGCTGAGCGACGACGTCGCCGCCGACGGGCCGCTGGACATCCTGATCAACAACGCCTGCCAGACCGTACGCCGCTCGCCGGGCGCCTACTCCAACCTCGTCGAGATGGAGTCCGCCCCGCTCCCCGGGATCGCGGTCCTTCCCGAGATGGTCACCTTCGACCGCATCTCCGAGGCCCACCCGGCCTCGATCTCCGGCGCGCTGGCGGCGCACGCGGTCGCCCACCACGAGGGCGAGAGCACGGAGCACGCGGTCGCCGCCCACAACGCCGCGTCCCTGACCGCGCTCGCGCTGAAGGCCGGCAACGCCTCGCTGGACGCGCACCTGGCCGGCACCGCGGTCGATGCCGGTGGCCTGCTGCCCGACACCCAGCGCAACAACTCCTGGACCCAGGTCGTCGAGGAGGTCGACCCCCTGGAGCTGCTCGAGGTGCAGTTCTGCAACTCGATCGCGCCGTTCCTGCTGGTCTCGCGCCTCCGTCCCTCGATGCGGGCCGCGGTGCAGGCCGGCGCCCGGCGTGCCTACGTCGTGAACGTCTCGGCGATGGAGGGGCAGTTCTCGCGGCGCTACAAGGGCCCGGGCCACCCCCACACCAACATGGCCAAGGCCGCGCTGAACATGATGACCCGGACGAGTGCCGGGGAGATGTTCGAGACCGACAAGATCCTGATGACCGCCGTGGACACCGGCTGGATCACCGACGAGCGCCCGCACCACGAGAAGCTCCGGATCGCAGCCGAGGGCTGGCACGCGCCGCTCGACCTGGTCGACGGTGCGGCCCGCGTCTACGACCCGATCGTGCTCGGTGAGGCCGGCCAGGACCTCTACGGCTGCTTCGTGAAGGACTACAAGCCCAGTCCTTGGTGACCCGGCGCTCTCGCACGCATACAAGCCGCCGACCCGGCACACTCGCACGCATACAAGCCGCCGACCCGGCTGTGGGTTGCGACGGGTCGGCGGTGGACATCCGCGCACTTGCGACG
>JBJMIO010000071.1:0-7719 GCA_045806765.1 Marmoricola sp. | reverse complement strand
GGGCGAGCGCGAAGGACGCCACCTTCACGCCGTGGTCGATGAGCAGCTGGCAGCGGTCCCCGGCATCGCCGGCATCCGCGCGCAGGTTCACGCCGAAGGGCTTGTCGGTGCGGCCCTTGACCTCGAGGATCGCGGCCTCGAGCTCGGTCAGCGTCATCGTGGCGCTCGCCAGGATGCCGAGGCCGCCGGCGTTGGCGGTGCCGGAGACGAGCCGTGGCCCGGCCACCCAGCCCATCCCGGTCTGCACGACCGGGTGCTTGATGCCCGCGAGCTCGGTGAGCGGGGTCGACAGCAGCTGCTCGATCACGAGGGCACCTCCCGGTCGCGCAACGACCTGGGGTCCAGGACGTTGCGGATGATCATCAGCTCGCTCTCGGTCGGCTCCCGGGTCACCGGAACCTCGCCGTCGGGGAGCGCCAGCGCGAAGCCGGTGCTCTCGACGACCTCGTCGACCGAGACCCCCGGGTGCACCGAGAGCAGCCGGACGGTGTCACCCTCGCCCTTGACGTCGAGGACGCCGAGGTTGGAGACGATCCGGTGGATGTCGTTGTACTTCGAGGCGCCGGGTCCGGCGGCCTTGGCACGCGCGGGGCCGACCCCGGAGACGATGTCGACCCGCTCGACGAAGACCCGGTTGCTGTGCTTCGGGACCCAGTAGGACGTCCGGTTGTTGACGGTGTTGCCCGGTGCCCCGCGCGAGCCGAGCAGCTGGCGCTTGGGCTGGGCGAAGTCGCCGATCGCGGAGATGTTCTGGTTGCCGTGCCGGTCGACCTGGGTGGCGCCCATCATCACGTGGCGCTTGCCGTAGGCGACCACGTCGAAGACCCGGCGGAACGGGATCCAGCCCTCGACGACGTCGGCCTTGGCGAACAGCGGGGGAGTGCCGCCGAGGAACAGCGACTCACCGTCCGAGATCACCAGGTCCGGGTTGGAGGTCAGCTTCGCGAGCCGGACCCCCAGCATGGGCAGCATCCCCATGGGCGAGGCGAAGATCTCGCCGTCCTCGGAGAACGCATCCGCGATGGCGGCAGCGCATACCTCTGCGCGACTAGCAGTACTCATGTTCGACTCCGTCGAGGGCGTGGTCACTGGGCGGCCTCCTCGGCAGCGAAGGCAGCGACGGCCGCCTGGTAGGCGTCCTCGTCGCCGGACAGGAAGCGTTCGGAGAAAGCGGCCCAGTCCTCCTCGGACCCACCGGCCGCGGCGGCGTACGCCTTCTGGAACTTCTCGTCGCGCTCGTAGTCGGGGGTGCAGACGGTGAAGTGCGCACCGTTCGGCGTCTCGACGACGCCGTCGACCATCATCCGGCTGATCAGCAGGCGCTGGACCGGGGTGTCGACGGTCAGCCCCGCGGTGTCGAGGATCTGCTCGCAGCTCACGAAGGCCTTGTCCGCGGCCTGGACGAACAGGTCGTCGAAGTACGGGTCCGGCCCGAGGTACGTCGCGTTGCCGTGCGCATCAGCCCGGTTGAGGTGGACCAGGGCGACGTCGAGGCGGAGCGCCGGCACGGCGGTGAGCTCCTCCAGGTCGCCGTTCTCGTCGGCGTACGGCGAGGTGACCGTCTTGATCCAGTCGTTGTTGACCAGCACGTCCGAGCCGAGCCCGGCCCGCATCGGCAGGAAGGGCAGGCGCTGCGCGGCGGCGTACAGGCCGGTGGCGAACATGCCCTCGTCGAGCTCGACGACCTCGGGGATCGTGCCCTCCTGGCGCGCCTTCTGGAAATTGGGCTCGAGAGGGATCGAGTCCAGCGAGACGAACGCGTAGACCAGCTTCTTGATCTTCCCGGCGCGCGCGAGCAGGCCGACGTCGGCGCCGCCCCAGGACACGATCGTGAGGTCCTTGAGGTCCGAGCGCAGGATCGCGCGCACCAGGGCCATCGGCTTGCGCCGCGGGCCCCACCCACCGATCCCGATCGTCATCCCGTCGGAGAGCTGTGCGACGACCTCGTCGATCGTCATGACCTTCTCGCGAGGCTTGCTCACGCGTTGCTCTCCTTGTTCTTGGCTGCCTTGTCCGTACCGGCGAAGTCGTCGCGGAGCTCATCGGAGACCCCGGCCAGGTTGAGCTCGAAGGTGAATCCCTGCTCGAACCGGTAGCTCTTGTTCACGTCCACGGGCTCGATCCCGTTCAGCGCCTCCTTGGCGGCCCGGATCACCCGGCCGTCCTTCTCGGCGATCGAGGCCGCGACCTCGAGCGTCACCGTGTCGAGCTCCTCGCGCGGCGCGAGCCGGTAGACCGACCCGAAGCGGTGCAGCTCGGTCGCGGGGATGGTGGTGGCGGTGAAGTAGAGCGCGCGCATCATCTGCTGGGGTACCAGCCGGGCCATGTGCGTCGCGGCGCCCAGCGCCCCCTGCTTGACCTCCGGGACGCCGAAGTAGGCGTCCTCGCTGGCGACCACGATGTCGGCGTTGCCGACCAGGCCCACCCCGCCACCGACGCAGAAGCCGTTGACCGAGGCGATCACCGGTACCGCGCACTCGTAGACGGCCTTGAACGCGGCGTAGCAGCCCTTGTTCGCGCCGATCAGGGCGTCGAACCCGGTCGTGCTCTGCATCTCCTTGATGTCGACCCCGGCGTTGTAGCCCTTGCCCTCGGCGCGCAGGACCACGACCTTGGTGCGGGGGTCGGCACCGGCCTCGTCGAGGGCCGTCGCCACGTCGAACCAGCCCTGCACGGTGAGCGCGTTCACCGGGGGATGGGACATCGTGATGATGCAGATCCCGTCGTCACGCAGCTCGCTGGTCACAGCAGACATCGCGTCCCTCTCTCGCCCTACCAAGCACTTGCTTGGTACTGTATCAGCATGGCTCTCTCCCTCGACCTGAACGGCCGCGTGGTTCTGGTAACCGGCGGCTCCCGCGGCATCGGACGGGGGATCACCGAGGAGTTCGTGCGGGCCGGCGCCACCGTGGTCACCTGTGCACGCTCGGAGGCCGAGCCGCTGCCGGGCACCACCCACGTGCAGTGCGACGTGCGCGACCCGGAATCGGTCCAGGCGATGGTCGAGGGGATCGTGGCGACCCACGGTCGCCTCGACGTCCTGGTGAACAACGCCGGGGGAGCACCGGCCGCCGACGCCGCGACCGCCTCGCCGCGGTTCCACGACAAGATCATCGCGCTGAACCTCAACGCCCCGCTCCTGGTCGCCCAGGTCGCCAACGCGGTGATGCAGGGCCAGGAGAGCGGCGGCAGCATCGTCAACATCTCCTCGATCAGCGCGCACCGCCCTGCTCCGACGATCGCCGCGTACGCCGCCGCCAAGGCCGGCCTGGAGTCGCTGACCAAGAGCCTGGCGATGGAGTGGGGCCCGAAGGTCCGGGTCAACGCGATCGAGGTCGGCCTGTGCCGCACCGAGCAGACCGAGGACCACTACGGCGGCGACGACCAGGTCGCGCGGATCGAGCAGACCATCCCGCTCGGTCGGATGGCGCGCCCCGAGGAGGTCGGTGACGTCGCGGTGTTCCTCGCCAGCGACCTCGCCTCCTACGTCAGCGGCGCCAGCGTCGGCTGCCACGGCGGCGGCGAGCCCCCTGTCTTCCTGCACATCTGACCTCCAGCACCTCTGACCTCCAGCACCTCTGACCTCCAGCACCTCTGACTACATGCAACCTGACCCCAAGGAGCACCACGTGACCGGCATCCTCGAAGGCCGCATCGCCATCGTCACCGGCGCGGGCCGCGGCATCGGCCGCGCGCACGCGCTCGAGCTCGCCCGCCAGGGCGCGAAGGTCGTGGTCAACGACTTCGGCGTCTCGAACAACGGCGAGAAGACCGACAGCCCTGCCGACGAGGTCGTCGCCGAGATCAGGGCGATGGGCGGCGAGGCGGTGACCAACGGCGCCGACGTCGCGGACTTCGAGCAGGCGGCCGCGATGGTGCAGCAGGCGATCGACGTCTTCGGCGGGCTGGACGTCCTGGTCAACAACGCCGGCTTCGTGCGCGACCGGATGCTCGTCAACGCCACCGAGGACGAGTGGGACGCAGTGATCCGGGTGCACCTGAAGGGTCACTTCGCGCCGCTGCGGCACGCTGCGGCGTACTGGCGCGCGGAGTCGAAGGAGGGCCGTCAGCGGGCCGGGCGGGTCATCAACACGACCTCCGGCGCCGGCCTGCAGGGCTCGGTCGGCCAGGTCGCCTACTCGGCCGCCAAGGGTGGCATCGCCACGATGACCCTGGTCGCAGCTGCCGAGCTCGGCCGGGTGGGCGTGACGGTCAACGCACTGGCCCCGGTCGCGAAGACCCGGATGACCGAGGGCGCCTTCGACACCTCGCAGATGGCGCTGCCCGAGGACAACTCGCCGATCGTGGCGTGGCTCGCCTCCGAGGCCGCCGGCCACGTCACCGGTCGCGTCTTCGAGAGCGACGGCGGCCTGCTGACCCTCGAGGAAGGCTGGCGCCACGGCGCGTCGCGCGACAACGGCTCGCGCTGGGAGGCCGCCGAGCTCGGCGAGGTCGTCGACGCGCTGCTCGCCGAGGGTGCTACCCCGGACCCGGTCTACGGCGCGAGCTGAGCGTTCAGGTCGGACACGTCGATGGTCTCGCCCTTGCCGGGGACCGCCACTTTCGCTGAGGTCCCGAAATCGGAGATCGTCACGGTGGCGGGTTGGTTGGGTTCGAGGGACTGTGATCGAAGCACGTAGTGCGGGTAAGCCGCCCGGATCCAGTACCGGGTCCGTTGTTGCCCTTCGACATCGATTATCTCGGTGGGAAGGCCATTCAGCGTCGACTTCTTGACCAGGTTGACGGTCGCGTTGGCGAGTTCAGCACGGTCGGAAGTGGAGTCGTCACAGAACGATGAGCCGCTGTCTCCAGCCGGTGCGCTGACCCACCTCGAACCCGAAATGCGCACGATTTCTTCTCCTCGGCCAGGGCGGCTGATATTCCAGAAGGCAGCATTACCCAGGATGTATGTGAGGTTTCCGTCCCTCACCACCTCCACCTGGCCGTCCTCTCCGTAGGATCCAGAAGCGAGGCACCTGCCGGCGCGGTCGAACAGCATCGTGAAGTGGACTGGCATCCCGTCGAGAGCTCCATCCACGACTACTCGACTGGACTTCACGTCCGCGGTCGCTCGTTCCGCCACCTCGACCTTCCCACGCGGTGTCAGATCGGCGAAGTTGTCGGCGTGAGAATGCGCTGACCCGCATGCCCCGAGAGCTGCGAAGGTCGCGAAGATGATTGTCAGCGCGGTCGATTTCATGCCTACTTGGAACCGCGGGAGACTCAGCCGTCACGGCAAAATGGCGACCGCTCTCTTGATGAGACCGGACTCCGCCGGGAGAAGAGGACAGCTGATCACCCGCGCAGCAGCCCTTCGCGACGTGCGTCGCCTGCACCTCGTTGGAGCCGGCGCTACCCGCGACCCGGTGTACGGAGCGAGCTGAGGCTGTCAGACGGTCGCGGTCGTGTCCCGGAACGGCACGTAATCACCCTCAGCCGGCAGGTGCAGTGCGGTGGGGCGCGCCGAAGTCGCTGAGCTCGACCTCGGCCCCGTCGCCCTCGATGTCCCGGATGAAGTGCGGCGACTCGGTTTTCACCACGATCTTGTTCTCGCTGCCCTTGCTCGTGACGTCGACAACCGTGTCGCCGTCGAGCAGGTGAGGCGAGCCGACGCGCAGCCCCGCCAGCGCTTGGTCGTCGTGCGGCGCGTCGCGGACCAAACTTACGTGGGTCGCAGAGATCGATGAGGCTGCTGCTCGGAGGGAAGCGGGCCCACTTCGCGGGTCGAGCCGCCATCGTGTCCCCGACGCCGGGTACGCCGATGCGTCGCCAGTAGCGTGCGCTCCCGCGAACGTAGGTGTAGTCCGCCGTGACGATCACCGACATGCCCACACCATCCGTGGCTAGGTGGCCGTAGCAGTCCCCGGTGGGCGTGCGGAGGAGGTCGGCGCGCAGCACGGTACGGAGGTCCGAGACACGTCGGCCTTCGCGCACGGTGATGCGCAGTCGCGCGCTGCCGATCGTCTTCGTGTCCGCAATGGCCCGGAGGGCGATCTCGGACGCCGGCAGATCGGTGAAGGCCGAGGTCGTGGCCGCCGGCGGGCCACCGTCACTTCTTGCCCAGGTCCACGGCGTTCGTGGGCTCCGGCACGTCGTCGACCGAGTCGAAGTCGTCGAACCGTACGTCGGCCGGGTTGCCGTGCGTCTTACCGACGAAGCCGCGCAGGTAGTGGGGCTCGGCGACGTCGACGTACAGGGTGATCGAGCCGTTGGAGTCCTTGCCGCTCAGCGTGACGACCTCGGTGCCGTCGAGCCGCGAGGTGCGGACCACCTTGAGCCCGGTCAGCCCGGTGAGCTGGTCGGCGATGCCGGTGCGCATCGAGCACATGCCGTCGAGCTGGCTGGTCGGCGGGAATTTCGCCCAGCGCCCGTTGAGGAAGCCGATCACGGCGCCGGCGTGCTCGCCCGCGTTGGCGTGCCAGAACGCGTCGTCGCCCTTGAGGTAGGAGGCCTGCTTCGTCGAGACGAAGCGGGCCGTGCCGCCACCGAGCTTCATGGTGCCGCCGCAGTGCCCCTGGGCGTCGGTGCCCGCCGTGAAGGTCATCCGGCCGTCATCGATGGTCACGTGCCCGCTCACGCTGACCGTCTTCGCGGCGCGCAGCGCGGCCACGCCGGTCTTCACGATCTCGTCACCCGGCTTGCTCGAGAAGGCCGGCGCTCCGCCACCGTGGTGATCGGAGCCACCGCCACCGCTGCCGCAGCCGGCCACGGCAGTGGTCGCAGCGAGCGCGACGAGGGCGAGAACGTGGGGTCGAGCGGGCATCGGTGGTCCTTCCGAGAGATCAGGAATCCCGCACCCTACCTGCTCAGATGCGCTCGATGATCGTTCCGCTGCCCTGCGCACCGCCGGCGCACATCGAGATCAGCGCGGTGCTCTTGTCCTGCCGCTCGAGCTCGTGCAGGGCCGTGGTCAGCAGGCGGGTACCGGTGGACCCGACCGGGTGACCGATCGCGATCGCGCCACCGTTGACGTTGTACTTGTCCTCGGGCACGTCGTGCACCTTCGCCCAGCTCATCACCACGGCGGCGAACGCCTCGTTGACCTCGAACAGGTCGATGTCGGAGATGCTCATCCCGGAGTCCTTGAGCAGCTTCTCGGTCGCCTGGACCGGTCCGTCGAGGTGGTAGTACGGGTCGGAGCCGACGAGCGTGGAGGTGATGATCCGGGCGCGCGGCTTGAGGCCGAGCGACTTCGCCAGGTCCTCGTCCATCAGCAGCAGGGCCGAGGAGCCGTCGGAGATCTGCGAGGAGGTGCCGGCGGTGTGGAACCCGCCCTCGAGCACCGGCTTCAACGTCGCCAGGCCCTCCAGCGTGGTCTCGCGCAGGCCCTGGTCCGCGTCAACGATCCGGGTCTCGCCGGTCGGCTTGCCCTCCTCGTCGAGCACGGGTGCCTCCACGCCGACGATCTCGCGCTTGAAGCGGCCCTCGGCGACGGCGACCGCGGCCTTGCGCTGGGACTCGTAGCCGAAGCGGTCGATCTCCTCGCGGGTGAAACCACGGTTCTTCGCGATCCGGTCAGCGCCCTCGAACTGCGAGGGCAGGTCGATGGCCCAGCCGTCGGGGCGCGGGTCGCCGGTGCCCGGGGGCACGTTCGCGCCCAGACCGATGCGTGACATCGACTCCACGCCGCAGGCGATGCCGACCTTGATCGCACCGCTGGCGATCATCGCGTTGATGAAGTGGGTGGCCTGCTGCGCGGAGGAGCACTGGGCGTCGATG
>JBJMIO010000070.1:0-10693 GCA_045806765.1 Marmoricola sp. | reverse complement strand
CGGTAGACGCGGTGACCGAAGCCCATCAGACGGTCGCCCGCGTCGAGCAGGCCCTTGACGTACGCCGTGGCGTCGCCGGACTTCTCGACGTCCTCGATCATCGTCAGCACGCGGGCCGGGGCGCCGCCGTGCAGCGGGCCGCTCATCGCGCCGACAGCACCCGAGAGCGCGGCGCAGGCGTCCGCGCCGGTCGAGGTGATCACGCGGGCGGTGAAGGTGGAGGCGTTCATGCCGTGCTCGGCCGCGGAGGACCAGTAGGCGTCGATCGCCTTGACGTGCTGCGGGTCGGGCTCGCCCTGCCAGCGGATCATGAACCGCTCGGCGATCGTGGAGGCCTTGTCGACCTCGCGCTGCGGGACCATCGGCTGGCCGACGCCGCGCGCAGCCTGGGCCACGTAGGAGAGCACCATCACGGCAACGCGACCGACGTCCTCACGGGCCTGCTCGTCGCTGATGTCGTAGGTCTGCTGGATGCCCCAGGCCGGTGCCAGCATCGCGATCGCCGACTGGACGTCGACCCGGATGTCGCCGGAGTGGACCGGGAGGGGGTAGGGCTCGGCGGGCGGCAGACCGGGGTCGTAGGCGCCGTCGACCAGCAGGCCCCAGACCTTCTCGAACGGGATCCGGCCGACGATCTCCTCGATGTCGACACCGCGGTAGCGCAGCGCCGAGCCTTCCTTGTCCGGCTCGGCGATCTCCGACTCGAACGCGATGACTCCTTCGAGCCCGTGGTGTACCTCAGTCATGGTGTTGTGACTCCTTCGTCAGGTCTCTGGTCCGAGAGAGCGGGTCGCGCTCCGCAGGGACCCTCGCATTCTGCCGTACCCCTGGGATCGCACCAGAGCCGGGACTGGAACACGATCTAGTCTGGAGCCATGGACCAACCCGACCTCGCCGCCCTGCGCGCGGAGTACGAGCTCGGGGGGCTCCAGGAGTCCGACCTGGACCCGGATCCCCTGGTCATGTTCTCCCGGTGGTTCGGCGAGGTCCGCGCGGCCGATCTCGGCGAGCCCAACGCGATGGTGCTGGCCACCGTGGCCCACGGAGCGCCCTCGGCCCGCACGGTGCTGCTCAAGGGCGTGGACACCGGTTTCGTCTTCTTCACCAACTACGACTCCCGCAAGGCCTCCGACCTCGAGGGTGACCCAGCGTGCGCACTGGTCTTCGGCTGGTACGCACTGCAGCGCCAGGTCCGGGTCGAGGGGATCGCCACGAAGGTCGCCCGGGCCGAGACCGAGGCCTACTTCGCCTCCCGGCCGCGCGCGTCCCAGCTCGGCGCCTGGGCCTCGGCGCAGAGCAGCGAGGTCGCCGGCCGCGCCGAGCTCGACGCGGCGTACGCCGAGGTCACCGAGCGCTTCGGGGACGGCGAGATCCCGGCGCCCCCGCACTGGGGCGGCTACCGCGTGCTGCCGTCGAGCGTGGAGTTCTGGCAGGGCCGCGCGGGCCGGATGCACGACCGCTTGGTCTACCGCCGTGACGGGGCGGCCTGGAGCGTGCACCGCCTGGCCCCGTGACCCCGGCGACGTTGCTCCGTTGAGGTAGCGGGGGACGACCAGGAGGTACGACGTGTCGCTGATCCCGCTCACCACGAGCCGCTCCCGACGCCTGCTCGGCATGCTGCTGGCGCTCACGCTGGCCGTGACCGGGGCCTCGCTCGCCCTGACCGGCGGGCCGGCGCGGGCCGCGGACGCACCGGTGGTCCAGAAGCTGCGGTTCACCGCCTCCGACGGGACCTCCCTGGCCGCGACGCTGACCGGCCTCGGCTCGATCGCCCCGCGCCCGACCGTGGTGGAGTTCAGCCCGTACGGCCCGGACAGCGCCTCGCTGCCGGTGAGTGCGGACTACAACTACCTGGTGGTGCAGCTGCGTGGGACCGGGGACAGCGACGGCGAGTTCGACGCGCTCGGCCCGCGGATGCAGGACGACGTCGCGCAGGCGCTGGGCTGGGCGTGCGCACAGCCGTGGAGCAACGGCTCGCTCGCTCTCGCGGGCTTCTCGGCCAGCGCGATCATCATCTACAACTCCCTGCACGAGGCGCTGCCGTGCGTGAAGGCCGCCGTGCTGAAGTCCGGGACCTTCGAGCTCTACCGCGACCTGCTGATGCCGGGCGGGATCAGCAACACCGCGCCCGGTCTCGGCGTGCTCGCGCTGATCGGCGCACCAGCCCTGGAGCAGGGCCCCGCACGGCTGCAGCGCAACCCCGCCTCGGCGCTCGGCGTGCTCGCCGGGTTGTTCACCGCCGGGGTCAACGGCGGCCTGCTGCACCCGAACCTCGACTCCTGGTGGGCCGAGCGAGGTTTCCGCGGTGACGTGAACAAGATCCCGACCCTGGTCATCGACGGCTTCTACGACGTCGAGTCGCGCGGAGCGTTCCAGGGCTACCAGTACCTGCGCGACGAGGGCGCCGACACGCACCTGCTCGTCGTCGGGGGTCACGACGGCGCGCCGGCGGGCACCGATGACGGGGTCGCCGAGGCGGGGCAGTGGCTCGACCACTACGTCCGCGGCGTCTCCAACGGCGTCGAGGCGCACCCGAAGGTCCAGCTGATGCTCGCCGACGGTGACCGCGAGGACATGCGTGATGGCGACTACGTCCCGTTCAGCGCCACCGACTGGCCGGTACCCGGCACGACCTGGAGCGACCTGCACCTCGACCCCGCGCGGTCTGGTTCGGCGCTGTCCCTCAACGACGGCTCGCTGTCGCTGGCGACGCCATCACGCACCGCCACCCAGGTCTACCCGGCCACCCCGTCGCTGCCGACCAACACCGACTCGCCGACCACCGCCCTGCTCGGCGCCGCCGGGGCGGACGCGCTGTTCAAGGCGCTGCCGGTGCTGACCGACATGAACCTCGCCGAGAGCATCGGGCTGACGTTCTCCACCAAGCCGCTGAGCCACGACGTCCTGGCCGCCGGCCCGCTCGACCTCGACGTACCGCTCTCGACCACGACGCCGGGCGCCCCGATCTGGGCGGTGCTCTCCGACGTCTCACCCGACGGCCAGTCGCACCCGCTGACGGTCGGTCGCCTCAGCACCGACTACCCCGACGTGATCAGCGCGAAGTCGCTGTTCTCCGGCACCACGATGGTCCAGCCGTACGGCGACTTCAGCGCTCGCCGCTCGCCCCTCCCGCTGCAGACGCGGACCTACCACGTCGAGCTCTGGCCGGTCGGCAACCGGTTCGCAGCCGGCCACCGGATCCGCCTCGAGCTGGTCGGGGCCTCGGCGTTCTCGCTGCTCGCCCTGCCGGGGGTCAACGCCGTACGCGTAGGAGGGCCGGGCGGAGCGGTGCTCCGGTTCCCGACCCTCCCGGGCAGTGATCTCTCGGCCGCCTTGGGCTAGGCCGCGAGCTCGACCTCCTCGATCGTCTCGACCACTGCCCCCGGCGTCCTCACGAACAGCGTCGCGATCGAGGCCAGCACGCCGAACGCGGTGAGCCCGACGACGACCTGCAAGCCCGACAGCATCCCGGGGATGAGGTGGTCGGGTCGTGCCGGACCGTCGGTGGCCGCAGCGTTGGCGAGGATCACCGAGACGATCGCCAGCACCACCGCGCCGCCGATCTGCACCGAGGTGTTGACCAGCCCGGAGGCCAGACCCTGCTCGTGGTCGGCGACCCCCGAGGTCGCCTGCACGTTGATCGAGGGGAACGCCGTGGCGAACCCGACGCCGAGCAGCAGCATCGTGGGCAGCAGCAGGACCGCGTAGCCCAGACCCGGGTCGACGCGCAGGAACAGGACGTAGGCGACCAGGAACGAGCTGAGCCCCACGGCGATCAGCACCTGGGTCCGCACGCGGGCGAGCACGCGGTCGATCCGCGTCGAGCTCGCGATCACCAGCAGGCCGACCGGGAGGAACCCGAGCGCCATCGTCATCGGCGACCACCCGAGCGAGTCCTGGAAGTACAGCGTGGCCAGGAACTGGAAGGAGAAGTAGCCACCGGCCATGATCGCGCCGGCGATGTTCGCGTGCACCAGGTGCCACGAGCGCAGGATGCCGAGCCGCACCAGCGGGGTCTCGTGCCGGAGCTCGGTGGCCACGAACGCGACCGCGAGCACCGCGGCGACGCCGAGCAGGCTGAGCACCGTTGCACTGCCCCAGCCGTGCGTCGGCGCCTCGACCACTGCGATCACGAGGCTGAGCAGGGCGGCGGTGCTGGTCAGCGCACCAGTCAGGTCGAAGTCGCGGACCCGGGTGACGGTGCGCGCCGCGGCGGGCACCACCTGCCAGCCGACGGCGAGCAGCAGCAGGGCCACCGGGCCCGGCAGCAGGAACGTCGCGCGCCAGCTGACCTCGGTCAGCGCGCCGCCGAAGACGAGACCGAGGGAGAACCCGCTCGCCCCGACGACGGTGTAGATGGAGAGCGCCCGGTTGCGGGCCGGGCCCTCGGCGAAGGTCGTGGTGATGATGGAGAGACCGGCCGGGACCGTGAACGCCGCCGCGACGCCCTTGACGAAGCGCAGCGCGATGATCGCCTCGGGACTGCTCAGCGTCGCGCTCACGACCGAGGCGATGCCGAAGACGGCGACCGCCGCGAGGAAGACCTGCCGGCGACCGAGCAGGTCCGAGGACCGCCCGCCGAGCAGCAGGAACCCGCCGTACCCGAGGACGTAGCCCGAGACGATCCACTGCAGCGAGGAGGGCGCCATGCCGAGGTCGGAACCGATGGAGGGGAGCGCGACGCCGACCATCGAGATGTCGAGACCGTCGAGGAAGAGCGCGGCACAGGACGACGAGGAGCAGCCACGTGCGGGTGGCCCAGCCGTTCCCGTCGACGACGGGGGCCGAGGATGTCTGGGGGAGTGCTTCTGAAGTCATGCGACGACGTTAGATGCACATGCATTGAATGCACAAGCAAATAATGCAGAAACATAATATGCACGGACATGTGGTAGCCTGCGAGACATGGCTCGACGCGACGACGATGCTCTCGCTGCTGAGTGGCACCAGCTGATGGGCCGCTATGCGCGGTTGATGTGCGTGCTGGACCGCGAGCTCGGCGCCGAGCACGGACTGAGCGCGAGTGAGTTCGAGGTGCTCCAGCAGCTCGAGGACGCCGAGGAGTGCAGCCTGCGGATGGCGACGCTCGCCGAGGGGGTGCACCTCTCGCAGAGCGCCCTGTCGCGCCTGGTCACCCGTCTCGAGGGGGACGGCCTGGTGGCGCGGAAGGCCTGTGACCAGGACCGACGCTCGCTCTTCGTCGCGTTGACCGACGACGGCCGCGCCCGGTACGCAGCGGCGCGCCCGACGCAGCGTCGGGTGCTGCGCGAGGAAGGTGCCGGCGGCCTGACGACCGTCTGAGTAATCCATTTGTGAGTGAGTGCTCACTCACTTAGACTCGCTCCTCGTGACCCCTCGTGCACCTGCCCTACCCCCGACCGAGCGCCGCGAGGCGCTGATCGAGGCGACCCTGCCGCTGCTGCGGCAGTACGGACGCTCGGTGACCACGCGCCAGATCGCCGAGGCGGCCGGCGTCGCCGAGGGGACGATCTTCCGGGTCTTCAACTCCAAGGACGAGCTCGTCGACGAGGCGATGATCCACGCGTTCCGCTCGGGCACCTTCGTCAAGCAGCTCGAGGAGGTCGACCCGGCGCTCCCGCTGCGCGAACGGCTGATCGCGATCACCGTGCGCCTCCAGGAGCGCTACATCTCCTCCTTCGAGCTGATCACCGCGATGGGTGCGGTCGGTCCGCCGGCCGCGGTCAAGTCCGATGCGCGCCACCAGGACTGGCGCCGGCACGTCGACCTCTCCATCGCCGCCCTCGTCGAGCCGGACGCGCACCTGCTGCGGGTCACCCCCGCGAAGCTCGTCAACGTCCTGCGGCTGCTCACCCTGGGCGGCAGCAACACGCACATGTCGAACGGCGACCTCATGACCCCCGAGGAGATCGTCGACACGGTCCTGCTCGGACTCCAGAAGAAGGAGCACTGATGCTCACCCGGCTCGTCCGCACCTACCTGGCGCCCTACCACAACTACCTCGCGGTCGTCGTCGGGCTGCAGTTCCTCGGCACCGGGGCGATGCTCTACCTGCCGACGCTGAACGCCGACATCATCGACAACGGCGTGATCAACGGCGACACCGGCTACATCGTCCGCCACGGCGGTCTGATGCTCGCGATCTCCCTGGGCCAGGTCGTCTGCTCGGTGGTCGCGGTCTGGTTCTCCGCGCGGACCGCGATGTCCTTCGGGCGTGACGTCCGCGCCGGGATCTTCCACCGCGTCGGCCGCTTCTCGGCACGCGAGGTCCAGCACTTCGGCGCGCCCTCGCTGATCACCCGTGAGACCAACGACGTCCAGCAGGTGCAGATGCTCGTGCTGATGGGCGGGACCCTGATGGTCTCCGCGCCGATCATGATGGTCGGCGGCATCGTGATGGCCGTCCACGTCAACGCCGGCCTGTCCTGGTTGGTGGCCCTGATCGTCCCGGTCCTCGGCTGCTCGATCGGTCTGATCGTGAGCCGGATGGTGCCGAGCTTCCGGATCATGCAGGAGCGGATCGACGAGGTGAACCGGCTGCTGCGCGAGCAGATCACCGGTGTCCGGGTCGTGCGCGCCTTTGTCCGCGAGCGGCACGAGACCGCCCGGTTCGCCGAGGCCAACACCGACCTGACCGATGTCTCGGTGCGCGCCGGTCGCTGGCTGGCCGGGATGTTCCCGACGGTGATGCTGGTGGCCAACCTCGCATCGGTCGGCGTGCTCTGGTTCGGCGGGCACCGGGTCGAGGCCGGCCACATGCGGGTCGGGGAGCTGACGGCCTACCTCTCCTACCTGATGCAGATCGTGATGTCGGTGATGATGGCGACCTTCATGCTGATGATGGTCCCGCGCTCGGCCGTCTGCGCCGACCGCATCATCGAGGTGCTCGACACCGACAGCTCGGTGGTTCCGGCCGCCGAGCCGGTCACCGAGCTCGCGCCGCGCGCCTCGCTGCGCTTCGAGGACGTCGAGTTCGCCTACCCGGGCGCGGACGTGCCCGTGGTGCGCGGGGTCTCCTTCGAGGCGACCGCGGGCCGCACCGTGGCGATCATCGGGTCGACCGGCGCCGGCAAGTCCACGATGGTCAACCTGGTGCCGCGGCTCTTCGACGTGACCGGGGGCAGCGTGCTGGTCGGCGGTGTCGACGTACGCCGCCTGGACCCGGAGCTGCTCTGGTCCCGGCTCGGCCTGGTCCCGCAGCGCGCCTTCCTGTTCTCCGGGACGATCGCGGACAACCTGCGCTACGGCAAGCAGGACGCGACCGAGGAGGAGATGTGGGAGGCCCTGGAGATCGCGCAGGCGCGTGACTTCGTCCAGGCGATGGCCCAGGGCCTGGACTCCCCGATCACCCAAGGTGGCACGACTGTCAGTGGTGGTCAGCGCCAGCGCCTCGCGATCGCGCGCGCGATCATCCGCAAGCCGGAGATCTACCTGTTCGACGACGCCTTCTCGGCTCTCGACCTGGCCACCGATGCCCGGCTGCGAGCTGCGCTGAGACCGGTGACCCGGGACGCGACGGTGGTGATCGTGGCGCAGCGGGTCTCCACGATCCGCGACGCGGACCAGATCCTGGTCGTCGAGGACGGTGAGGTCGTCGGGAGCGGCACGCACCACGAGCTGCTCGAGGCATGCCAGACCTACCAGGAGATCGTCGCATCCCAGCTGAGCGCGGAGGAGGCGGCATGAGCGAGCAGACCACCACCTCACCGGCTTCCGAGCCCGGCAAGCTCAAGGAGACCGAGCGCGTCATCGCCGGACCCGGTCCCGGGCGCGGCCCGATGGGCGGCGGCATGATCGGCCAGAAGGCCTCCACATTCGGCCCCTCGGCCAAGCGCCTGGTCGCCCGGATGCACCCCGAGCGGATCAAGGTCGGCGCGGTCCTGCTGCTGACCGTGGCCAGCGTGGCCTGCAGCGCGGTCGGTCCGCGGATCCTGGGTCGGGCCACCGACCTGATCTTCGCGGGGCTGCTCGGCGGCAACAAGGACATCCCGGCCGGCGTCACCAAGGAGCAGCTCGTCGAGGGCCTGCGCGCCCGGGGCGAGAACCGCAAGGCCGACCTGATCGACTCGATGAAGGACTTCCTGCCCGGTCGCGGCGTGGAGTTCGACAAGGTCGGGCACGTGCTGATGATCGTCCTGGTGATCTATCTCGCCGGTGCGGCCCTGGCCTGGCTGGCGGGCTACATCCTCAACGACGTCGTCCAGGCGACCGTCTTCCGGATGCGTGCCGAGGTCGAGGACAAGGTCAACCGGTTGCCGCTGAGCTACTTCGACCGCCAGCCGCGCGGCGAGCTGCTCTCGCGGGTGACCAACGACATCGACAACGTCAGCCAGTCGCTGCAGCAGACGATGAGCCAGCTGCTCACCTCGGTGCTCACCGTGCTCGCGGTGCTCTCGATGATGATCTGGATCTCCCCGATCCTCGCGCTGGTCGCCCTGATCACGGTGCCGGTCTCGATGTTCGTGACCGGTCGGGTTATGAAGCAGTCCCAGGGGATGTTCGTCCAGCAGTGGCGGCGTACGGGACGGCTGAACGCCCACATCGAGGAGACCTTCTCCGGTCACGCCCTGGTCAAGGTCTTCGGCCACCAGGCCGAGGCCGAGCGGGTGTTCGCGGAGGAGAACGACGAGCTGTTCGAAGCCTCCTTCTCGGCCCAGTTCGTGAGCGGGCTGATCATGCCGATCATGATGTTCATCGGGAACCTGAACTACGTCCTGGTCGCGGTGATCGGTGGGCTGAGGGTCTCCAGCGGCGCGCTGTCGCTCGGCGAGGTCCAGGCGTTCATCCAGTACACCCGTCAGTTCACCCAGCCGCTCTCGCAGGTCGCCTCGATGACCAACCTGATGCAGTCCGGGGTCGCCTCGGCCGAGCGCGTCTTCGAGCTGCTCGACGCCCCGGAGCAGGAGGTCGACGGCTCGACCCCGCCGGTCCCTGCGGACCGTCGTCGCGGCGAGGTCCGCTTCGAGCACGTCAGCTTCGCCTACGACCCGGCCAAGCCGTTGATCGGTGACCTCTCGCTGGTCGCCGACCCCGGCCACACCGTCGCGATCGTCGGGCCGACGGGCGCGGGCAAGACCACGCTGGTCAACCTGGTGATGCGCTTCTACGACGTGCAGGCCGGCCGGATCACCCTGGACGGCGTGGACATCGCGGCGATGCCGCGCGCCGACCTGCGCGGCCAGACCGGCATGGTTCTGCAGGACACCTGGCTCTTCGAGGGCACCATCCGCGACAACATCGCCTACGGCAGCCCCGGCGCGAGCGAGGAGCAGATCCTCGAGGCGGCCCGGGCGACCTTCGTGGACCGCTTCGTGCACTCGTTGCCCGAGGGCTACGACACCGTCATCGACGAGGAGGGCTCGAACCTCTCGGCAGGCGAGCGGCAGCTGGTCACGATCGCGCGCGCCTTCCTCTCCGACCCGGCGCTGCTGATCCTCGACGAGGCGACCAGCTCGGTCGACACCCGTACCGAGCTGCTCCTCCAGCAGGCGATGGCCGCACTGCGCACCGACCGCACCTCGTTCGTCATCGCCCACCGGCTCTCCACGATCCGCGACGCGGACCTGATCCTGGTGATGGAGGACGGCGCGATCGTCGAGCAGGGCACGCACGAGCAGCTGCTCGACGCGGACGGCGCGTACGCGCGTCTCTACAACGCCCAGTTCACCGCTGCGGTCGCCGCCGAATAAAACCCTTGGCCGCCCGGGGTCGCCGTCGTACCGTGGTCTCACACGGAAAGGAGGTGGTCCGAGAAATGCATTCTTCAAGGACGAGTGAGGTGGCTGCGCGCTAGCAGCGACCCGGCCCCGCAAGGGGCATCGCCGGTTGCGCCGGCGAATCCATCGCAGTCACCCGACCCGCAGGTGAGCCGGTAGTCCGCCGGCAACGGGCCTCACGAGGCCCGACACCTGCGGGTCGCTGCATTTCGGGCGGCGATTTCATCTTCCGCTTCGCCCCACATGGACGGGATTGCCGCCTTTCTCCCCGTTGTCAGCGGGTTTGCTGACTGCCAGAGTCTCGCTACCGTCCATCGCTCGGGCCCGATGACGCGACCATCATCATTTCTGTCGCCGTTGCACCCGGCGAGTGGGGGAGTTATCCGTGGCTGCTCGAACGACCGCCCGTCACCGTCAGGCTGCCCGGGCGAACCAGCGCCCTCGCATGCGGCCGTGGATCGTCGGCGTCGCGTTGCTGGCGTTCGGGTTGGTCGGGATCCCGGCCGCGCAAGCCGCGACGGGGACACTGTCCGGAACGATCTCTGACGGCTCCGGTACGGCGCTCCAGGCCACGATCAACATCGATCAGCAGGGGACGACCAACGTCGTGGCGACGGGGACGACCGCGCCTGACGGGTCGTACTCCATCCCGGTGAACAACGGAACGTACGACGTCGTGGTGACGCCGGCGTCGAGCTCGTACGTGCCGCAGACGCTCTTCGCGGTCGCCGTCTCAGGCTCCTCGAGCCTGAACGTGGCCCTCGTCCACGCCGGCACCGGAACGGTGTCGGGTCGGTTGGTTGATGATCTGGGCGCGCCGG
Source organism: Marmoricola sp. (assembly GCA_045806765.1). Classification (GTDB taxonomy): domain Bacteria; phylum Actinomycetota; class Actinomycetes; order Propionibacteriales; family Nocardioidaceae; genus Marmoricola. The sequence goes on along the minus strand of JBJMIO010000070.1, from coordinate 177 downwards.
TCTCGGATGTGAAGATGTCGTTGTCTGATCCTTCTCAGCCGACCACTGTGTTCACGACGGGGCCGGATGGCACGTTCTCGTTGGCCGTGCCGAATGGTCAGTACAAGGTGTCGTTTGATACGCAGAACTGTTCGGGGCCGTCGGGTGATGTTCCGGGGACGGCGCACTCGGGTTGTT
>JBJMIO010000069.1:0-26003 GCA_045806765.1 Marmoricola sp. | reverse complement strand
GTCGTCCAGGTGCCGTCATCGGCCAGGCCGAGGTCGTTGGCGACGGTGGCCGCGGCGTAGTCGAAGGACCGGATCATCCCGGCGACGTCGCGCCACGGGGAGTCCGGGAGCCGGCGCTCGGCGAGATCCTTGGCCGGCTCGCCCTCGAAGTCCACGAGCTTCCAGGCCAGGGAGGTGCGCAGCGTCTGGCCCAGGTGCAGGTCGCCGTGGACCCGCTGGACCTCGAGCGTGCCGAGCTCGCCGAGCGCCTCGAAGCGCGCGGTCAGGGCCGCGGCCAGCGGTTCGAGCTCGTTGACGACCGGAACCGCAGCGCTCAGGCGTCCGGCCATCGTCGCCACCGTCTCGGCCGCGGAGACCTCGGAGGTGCCGAAGGTCTCGGCGAGCACCGCGTGCACCTCGGCCAGGGTGGCACCGAGACGGTGTGCCTCGGCGGCGAAGTCGCCGCCGGCGTCCTCAGCCGTGGCCTCCTCGGCGGTGAACAGGTTGCGGGCGCTGGCCAGCGCGAGCTCCCAGCCGTCGCTGGCGGTGCGCAGGAACTGCTGGAGCATCGCCAGGTCGAGCTCCTCGCCGCCCTCGGCCGGGCGCAGCGCGAGGTAGCCGTGCAGCTGGGCCACGTGGGTGCTGCCTGCGCGGGTCAGTGCCTCGTGCACCTCGATGTCCGGGTTCGTCCCGGGGCTGAGGCGGCGGAAGACCTTGAGCAGCGCGTCCTCGCCGAAGGCCATCGAGGAGTTGCTCTGCTCGCCGCTGAACAGCGTCGAGTGGGCGTCGGTGTCGAGCTCGTGGTCGTCGGTACGCCGGAAGTCCAGGCGAGCGTCCAGACCGGCGTCGGGGCGGCCGGCGAACGAGCGCAGCCAGAGGTCCATCGCCTCGCGGTCGTGCACGGCGTCGTAGTGGTGGGCCCCCTCCCACGTGCCGATCAGCGCGTGGCCCAGCCGCTCCTGCGGCTCGTCGTAGGAGGAGACCGGCACCTGGTAGAGGTCGGTGCCGCCGTCGCCGTAGGAGACCGCGACCAGGTAGGTGCTCACGCCGGGGCCGAGGTCGAGCTGCTCGGCGCCGGTGACCTCGAAGTCACGGCCCTTGCCGCCGAACCAGCGGGCCTCGGCGAGGTAGGAAGCGAGTGCCTCAGAGGTCATCGGTGTTCTCCGGGAGTCGGATCCAGTAGAAGCCGTAGCCGCCGAGGGTCAGCAGGTACGGCAGCTCGCCGACCTGGGGGAAGCGCACGCCGCCCAGCAGCTCGACGGGGATGACACCTTCCCAGCGACGCAGGTCGAGCTCGACTGGTTGGGGGAAGCGGGAGAGGTTGTTGACGCACAGCACGGTGTCCTTGTGCTCCACGCCCTCCTCGTCGCGCCACGCGTACTCACGGACGTAGGAGAGCACCGAGGGGTTCGTGCCACCGAGGTCGTGGAACCCCCCGAGGCCGAAGCAGGGGTGCTGCTTGCGGGTGTGGATCATCCGCCGCGTCCAGTGCAGCAGCGAGGAGGTGTTGTCCAGCTCGGCCTCCACGTTGACCGACTGGTAGCCGAAGACGGGGTCCTGGACCACTGGCAGGTGGAGGCGGCCCGGGGTGACTGAGGAGAAGCCGCCGTTGCGGTCCGAGTTCCACTGCATCGGGGTCCGCACGCCGTCACGGTCACCGAGCCAGATGTTGTCGCCCATCCCGATCTCGTCGCCGTAGTAGAGGACCGGCGAGCCGGGCAGGGAGAGGAGCAGCGCGGTGAAGAGCTCCATCCGGTTGGTGTCGTTGTCCAGCAGCGGAGCGAGCCGCCGGCGGATGCCGATGTTGGCCTTCATCCGCGGGTCGGTCGCGTACTCCGACCACATGTAGTCGCGGTCGTCGTCGGTGACCATCTCCAGGGTCAGCTCGTCGTGGTTGCGCAGGAAGATGCCCCACTGGCAGTTCGCCGGGATGGCCGGGGTCTGCTCCATGATCTCGGAGATCGGGAACCGCGACTCGCGCCGGACGGCCATGAAGATGCGCGGCATCACCGGGAAGTGGAAGGCCATGTGGCACTCGTCGCCGCCGACGCTGGGGTCGCCGAAGTACTCCACCACGTCGGTGGGCCACTGGTTCGCCTCGCAGAGCAGCACCCGGCCCGGGTACTTGTCGTCGACGAAGCGGCGCACCTTGCGCAGGAACTCGTGGGTCTCCGGCAGGTTCTCGCCGTTGGTTCCCGGGCGCTCGTAGAGGTAGGGCACCGCGTCGAGCCGGAAGCCGTCCAGACCCATGTCGAGCCAGAACGACATCGCCTCGAGCATCGCGTCGTGGACCCTGGGGTTGTCGAAGTTCAGGTCCGGCTGGTGGGAGAAGAACCGGTGCCAGAAGTACTGGCCGCGCACCGGGTCCCAGGTCCAGTTCGAGGGCTCGGTGTCGACGAAGATGATCCGCGCGTCTTCGTACAGGTCCTCGTCGTCGTTCCAGACGTAGAAGTCGCCGTAGGGGCCTTCGGAGTCCGAGCGCGAGGCCTGGAACCACGGGTGCGCGTCCGAGGTGTGGTTCATGACGAAGTCGATGATCACGCGGATGCCGCGCGCGTGCGCTGCGTCGAGGAAGGCGTGGAAGTCCTCCACGGTGCCGCACTCGGGGAGGATGTCGGTGTAGTCGGCCACGTCGTAGCCGCCGTCGCGGAGCGGCGAGGTGAAGAACGGCGGCACCCACAGGCAGTCGACGCCGAGCCACTTGAGGTAGTCCAGCTTCTCGGTCAGGCCGCGGAAGTCGCCGACCCCGTCGCCGTCGGAGTCCTTGAAGGACCGCACCAGCACCTCGTAGAAGACGGCCGTCTTGAACCACTCGGGCTGCTCCGCGATGTGCTCGGCCTCCTCGGAGATCCGGGCGAGCTCGCTGGTCGTCTCTGTCACGTGGCCCCTTCGCGGGTCGTTCGCGCACTCAGGACGTGCGCCACCTCGACGGCCGGGTCGAGGCGTACGTAGTTGTCGGCACCCCACGACCACACCTGGCCGCTGAGCTCGTCGTGGACCTCCAGCATCCCGCCCTCGGCAACGCCGAGCGCGGGCAGGTCGAGGTGGACCATGGTCTCGTGAACCGCGTGCGGGTCGAGGTTGACCACCACGATCACGGTGTCCTCGCCGGCGGTGCGGCTGTAGACGATCACGTTCTCGTCGTCGCTGCGGTGCACGGTCAGGTCGCGCAGCTGGCGCAGGGCCGGGTGCGCGCGGCGGATCTCGTTGAGACGGGTCAGGTACGGCGCGAGCGATCGGCCCGCTGCCTCGGCCGCCTCCCAGTCGCGGACCTTGACCTCGTACTTCTCCGAGTCCAGGTACTCCTCGCTGCCCGGACGCACCGCCACCCGCTCGCAGAGCTCGAAGCCGGCGTACACGCCCCAGCTGGGGGAGCCCGTCGCGGCCAGGGTGGCGCGCACCCGGAACGCCGCCGGGCCGCCGTGCTGGAGGTACTCGTGGAGGATGTCCGGGGTGTTGACGAAGAAGTTCGGCCGCAGGAAGTGCGCGGAGTCCTCGGCGAGCTCGGTGAGGTAGGACTCGAGCTCGGCGCGGGTGTTGCGCCAGGTGAAGTAGGTGTAGCTCTGGTGGAAGCCGACCTTCGCCAGCGCGTGCATCATCGGCGGGTTCGTGAACGCCTCGGAGAGGAAGACCACGTCCGGGTCGCTCTCCCGGATCTCGCCGAGCAGCCGCTCCCAGAACGCGACGGGCTTGGTGTGCGGGTTGTCGACCCGGAAGATCCGCACGCCGTGCTTCATCCAGTGGCGCACCACGCGCAGCACCTCGGCGTAGATGCCGTCCGGGTCGTTGTCGAAGTTGACCGGGTAGATGTCCTGGTACTTCTTCGGCGGGTTCTCGGCGTAGGCGATGGTGCCATCGGCGCGGGTGGTGAACCACTCCGGGTGCTTCTTGACCCAGGGGTGGTCCGGCGCGGCCTGCAGCGCGAGGTCGAGGGCGACCTCGAGGCCCAGTGCGGTGGCGTGCTTCACGAACGCGTCGAAGTCCTTGAGCGTCCCGAGCTCCGGGTGGACCTTGTCGTGCCCGCCGGCCTTCGACCCTATCGCCCACGGTGAGCCGACGTCGGTCGCGCTCGGGGTCAGGGTGTTGTTGCGGCCCTTGCGGTTGACCTCACCGATCGGGTGGATCGGCGGCAGGTAGATGACGTCGAATCCCATCGCGGCAACCGCGTCCAGGCGCTTGGCGGCGGTGCTCAGGGTGCCCGGCGTGATGGTGCCGTCGGCCGCGAGGACCGCGCCTTCGGAGCGCGGGAAGAACTCGTACCAGCTCCCGACCAGGGCGCGCTCGCGGGAGACGAAGAGCGGGTAGGGACCCTCGCTGGTCAGCAGGTCGCGGATCGGGTGCGCGGCGAGCACCGCGAGCAGGTCCGGCTCCTCGGCGGCGGCCAGGCGCACCTCGACGGGGCGGCTCACGTCGCGCAACGCGGTGATGGTGTCCAGGACGACGGTGCGGGTCGCCTTCGGCGCCTGGACCTCGCGCCCCCAGCGCTCGAGCAGCTCGGCGCCCTCGGCGAACATCAGCTCGACGTCCACGCCGGCACGGATCTTGATGCCCGCGTCGTGGCTCCAGGTGGCCAGCGGGTCGCTCCACGACTCGATCGCGAAGGTCCACGCACCCACGGTGTCGGCCACCACGCAGGCTCCGCGCCGGTCCACGCCGGTCTCCATCGGCAGCATCCGCACGGGATCGCGCCGTACGCCGGCCGGGTCGGTCAGCACCACGTCGGCGCCCAGCTGGTCGTGCCCCTCGCGGAAGACGAGCGCGGTGACCTCGAACTTCTCACCGACCACGGACTTGGCGGGGTAGCGCCCGTGTTCGACCACGGGCGTCACGTCCATCACGGGGATGCGTCCCACCATGGGACAACCCTTGCGAACTCCGTCCCCGGAAGCAAATGGACTGCTGGCGGAGCGCTGGGAAGCCATGCGTTCCCTCTACCGCGGGGGCGCTGGATCGAAACGGACGCGTCCGAACGATGGGCGTCGACCCGTCTCAGCCGTGCATCAGCGGTGCCATCGCGCGGGCGATCACGCTGCGGCGGCCTGTCACGCGCTCCTCGGTGTCGGCCAGGCGCATCGCCTGCAGCCCGGCATTGATGCCCAGCCAGCGCAGCGGCTCGGGCTCCCACGCTCGGCTGCGGTGCTCCACCCAGGGCAGCGTGGTCAGGTCGGTGTCCGCGCCGGTGATCAGGTCGGCCAGCGTCCTCCCGGCCAGGTTGGTGGTGCCCACCCCGTCGCCGACGTACCCGCCCGCCCAGGCCAGCCCGGTCGCGCGATCCAGACCGACCGAGGCGGCCCAGTCCCGAGCGATCCCCAGCGGACCGCCCCAGGTGTGGGTGATCGCAGGATCGCCGAGCGCCGGCAGCAGGTCGCGCAGGGTGCGGCGCAGCGCTCTGAAGACGCGCGGCTCCTCGTCGTAGGCCGGACGGATCCGCGAGCCCAGGTGGTACGGCGCGCCGCGACCACCGAACGCGAGCCGGCCGTCCGCGGTGCGCTGGCCGTAGATGATCACGTGCCGGCCGTCGCTGAACGTCGGGCGGTCCGCGAGCCCGATCCGGGCCCAGACGTCGGCGCCGAGCGGCTCGGTGGCGACCATCAGCGAGTACACCGGGGCGATGGCGCGTCGCGAGCCGGGCAGGTGCGCGGTCCACGCCTCCGTCGCGCGCACGACCACCTCCGCCCGCACGCGGCCCGCCTCGGTGACCACACCGCCCGGCTCGATCGCGGTCACCCGGGTGCCCTCGTGGATCTGCACACCCGCGCGCTCGGCAGCGCTCGCGAGCCCCCGGACCAGCTTGAGCGGGTGCACGGCGGCGCAGTGCGGGGTGAAGGTGCCGCCCAGGACGCCGCTCGCGGCGAGCATCCCGCGCGCCTCGTCGGCCTCGAGCAACCTCAGGTCCTCCGGTGTGAACCCGCGGGCGTGAGCGGTCGCGACCTCCTCACGAGCCCGCACCAGCTGCGGCGCGGACCGGGCCAGCGTCACGGTGCCGCCGTGGGCGAGGTCGGCCTCGATGCCCTCCTCGGCGCACACGCGTGCGACCTCGGTGACCGTGGCCGCCATCGTCCGGTGCAGGCGGAGCGCCTCGGCCGGGGAGGACCGCTCGAGCCGCGACCACGAGGTCGGGAACAGTGCGCTGCACCAGCCGCCGTTGCGCCCCGATGCCCCGAACCCGACGGTCTCGGCCTCGAGCACGAGCACCCGCAGGGCAGGGTCCGCGCGCCGGAGGTAGTAGGCGGTCCACAGGCCGGTGAACCCGCCGCCGACCACCACGACATCCGCCTCGGCAGGTCCCGGTAGAGCGGGTCGGACGGGCGGCGCATCGCCGGCGGTGGCCAGCCACAGGCTGCTGGGCAGGCTCAGCGCACACCCCAGGAATAGGTCTGCTTGCGGAGCTTGAGGTAGACGAACGTCTCGGTGCTGCGTACGCCGGGCACCGTCCGGATCCGTGAGGAGAGCACCTCGAGCAGGTGCTCGTCGCTCTCGCAGACGGCCTCGACCAGGATGTCGAAACCACCCGCGGTGATGACGACGTACTCGATCTCGTCCATCTCCGCGAGCTGGTCGGCGACCGGCTCCAGCGGGCCGTCGACGTGCAGGCCGATCATCGCCTGGCGGGCGAAGCCGAGCTCCATCGGATCGGTGACCGCGACGATCTGCATGACCCCGCTCTCGATGAGCCGCTGGACCCGCTGGCGCACGGCGGCCTCGGAGAGACCGACCGCCTCGCCGATCCGGGCGTAGGCCCGGCGGCCGTCCTGCTGGAGCTGCTCGATGATGGCCTTGGAGACCTCGTCGAGCGGAGCGGGACGGCGCACGTGGGTCGGATCCGGGTCAGCCATGCGGGCCATGGTTCTCCTCCTGCGCGCTCGGGAGCAAGTCCGCCCCGGGTACGGTCATATATCGGTTTTCGTTGCGAAACAAGATTGTCACGACGGAATCCCTTGTAGTACCCCCGGACGCGTGTCACGATGCGCTGGACGTAGCACTTCTGACGAACGGGAGGTCGGGTGTCTGATTCCGGGATCAGCCGGCGCACCGCGCTCAAGCTCGGCGCGGGTGCCGCATTCGGCGTCGGGAGCGTCGCGGTGCTGCCGCTCTTCAAGACGCCCGGTCTCAAGCAGAACCCCGCCGACTGCACCACGCGCGACCTCTCGGCGAGCGACAAGCGCTTCGTGATCTCCAACTGGCCGCTCTACATCGACGAGAACAGCAAGAAGGACCCCTCGACGCTCCAGCGCTTCGAGAAGGCGACCGGGATCAAGGTCAGCTACACCGACGACGTCAACGACAACGACGAGTTCTTCGCCAAGGTGAAGAACCAGCTCGGTGCGTGCCAGTCGACCAAGCGCGACATGTTCGTGCTCACGGACTGGCAAGCAGCACGGATGATCGACGTCGGGTGGATCCAGCCGATCGACCCGGCAACGGTGCCGAACCTGCACGCGAACATCATCGACTCGCTCGCGGCCCCCGCCTGGGACCCCAAGCGCACCTACTCCGCGCCGTGGCAGAGCGGCCTGACCGGGATGGCCTACAACAAGAAGTACCTGCCGAAGGGCGTCAAGGCCTACAGCGAGCTGCTGACCCGCAGCGACCTCAAGGGCAAGGTCACGATGCTCACCGAGATCCGCGACACGATGGGCCTGATCATGCTCGGCCAGGGGACGGACCCGGCGCACTTCACCGATGCCCAGTGGAACAAGGCGATGGACGCCCTGTCGAAGGCCACCGCGGACGGCCAGATCCGGCGGTTCACCGGCAACGACTACGTCCAGGACCTCTCCGCGGGCAACGTGCTGGCGTGCGAGGCCTGGTCGGGCGACATCGCCAACGCGGGCGACGACAACCTCGTCTTCGTCGCGCCGGAGGAGGGGATGATGATCTGGGCCGACAACATGCTCATCCCGAACCTCGCGACCCACAAGGCCAACGCCGAGAAGTGGATCAACTACTACTACGACCCCGAGGTCGCCGCCCGGCTCGCGGACTACAACCAGTACATCTGCCCGGTCAAGGGCGCCCAACAGGCCATGGAGAAGATCGATCCCGACAACGTGGACAACGAGCTGATCTTCCCGACCGAGGAGACCCTCAAGAAGACCCACCGGTTCATGGCGCTCGCTGAGTACCAGACCCGCGAGTACGGAAGGCAGTTCTCCGATGTCACAGGCTAGTAGCGAGGGCTCCCGCAGCCTGCACCTGAGCCAGCTCACCAAGGAGTTCGCTTCGTTCACGGCCGTCAAGTCCTTGGACCTCGACGTCCCGCACGGCTCGTTCTTCGCGCTGCTGGGCCCGTCGGGGTGCGGCAAGACGACCACCTTGCGGATGGTCGCCGGCCTCGAGACGCCGACCTCGGGATCGATCCGGATCGGCGACGCCGACATCACCTACGCCAAGCCCTACCAGCGCCCGGTCAACACCGTCTTCCAGAGCTACGCGCTCTTCCCGCACCTCGACATCTACGAGAACGTCGCCTTCGGGCTGCGTCGCCGCAGGGCGAGCGGCGTGGACCAGCAGGTCAAGGACATGCTCGAGCTGGTCGAGCTCACCACCCAGGCACGCAAGAAGCCGCCCCAGCTCTCCGGTGGTCAGCAGCAGCGCGTCGCGCTGGCCCGCGCCCTGATCAACCGCCCCGACGTGCTCCTGCTCGACGAGCCGCTCGGCGCCCTGGACCTCAAGCTGCGCCGCGCGATGCAGCTGGAGCTCAAGCGGATCCAGACCGAGGTCGGCCTCACCTTCATCCACGTGACCCACGACCAGGAGGAGGCCATGACGATGGCCGACACGGTCGCGGTGATGAACGCCGGGGTGATCGAGCAGATGGGTGCGCCGGCGGACCTCTACGAGAACCCGCGGACCACCTTCGTCGCGAACTTCCTGGGGCAGTCGAACCTGATCGCCGGCAAGGTGCTCGGCACCGAGGGCGAGTTCGTGAAGGTCGACATGCACGGCGTCACCGTCTCGATCCCCACCAGCCGCGCGCACACCAGCGGCGGCGACGGCTGGATCGGGATCAGGCCGGAGAAGGTGCTGATCGCGGCGGTCGGCGAGGAGATCGACGCGCCGGGCAACCACCTCGACGGGGGCATCGTCACCGACGTCAGCTTCGTCGGGGTCAGCACCCAGTACCTGGTCCGGATGCCGTGGGGCCAGGAGCTCCAGATCTTCGAGCAGAACACCGGACGGCGACGGCTCTTCAACCGCGGCGAGACCGTCGACCTGTCCTGGCGCCCCGAGTACGCCTTCCTGCTCGACGCGAGTCAGGACGTGAACGCCGGGATCGAGGAGGACTGATGGCCCGGCCGGGGAAGGGGCGCTACACGGCGTACTGGCTGCTCGCACCGGGTGCGCTCTGGCTCGGGCTGTTCTTCGTCATCCCGTTCTACTCCCTGGTCTCGACCAGTCTGTTCGACCCGAACGGCTCGGTGATGACTGGCTACAAGGTCACCTTCCACGTCGCGAACTACTGGCACGCGCTCCAGGGCTACCACTCCGAGCTCCTCCGGGCGCTCTGGTACGCCGGGCTGGCCACGCTGGTCTGCCTGGTCATCGGCTACGTGCTGGCCTACGCGATCGCGTTCAAGGCCGGCAAGTGGCGCAACCTGCTGCTGGTGCTGGTGATCGCGCCGTTCTTCACCAGCTTCCTGCTCCGCACGCTGAGCTGGAAGCTGATCCTCTCCGACCACGGCTTCGTCGTCTCGACGCTGCAGAACGTGCACGTCCTGGGCCACGACGGCAGGTTGCTCAACACGTGGTTCGCGGTTGTGGCTGGCATCGTCTACAACTTCTTGCCGTTCATGGTGCTGCCGCTGTACGCGAGCCTGGAGAAGATCGACGGCCGCCTGGTCGAGGCGGCCGGGGACCTGTACGCCAACCCGTTCAAGGCGTTCTTCAAGGTGACCTGGCCGCTCTCGCTGCCCGGCGTGGTGGCCGGGACGCTGCTGACCTTCATCCCCGCGGCCGGTGACTACATCAACGCCCAGCTGCTCGGTGGTCCCGGCCAGTCGATGGTCGGCAACAAGATCCAGAACCTCTTCACCACCTCCGGGGACTACGCGGCGGCAGGTGCCCTGTCGATGATCCTGATGGTGCTGATCATCGGCATGGTCATGGTCTACATCCGCACGTCCGGGACGGAGGACCTCGTATGAGCCCCTTCGCGCGCCTCGGCCGCTGGGTCAAGGACCACCTGGTGCTGGCCCTGGGACTGCTGATCCTCGTCTACATGTTCGTGCCCATCGCTGTGGTCGTGCTGATGAGCTTCAACGACCCGGGGAAGTCCAAGAACGTCTACGCGTTCAAGAGCTTCACGCTCGACAACTGGACCCATCCCTGCCACCCCGCCGGGATGTGCCACGCCGTGGGCGTGTCGATCGGCATCGGCCTGTTCGCCACCGTGGCCGCCACGGCGATCGGCACGATGGCGGCCTTCGGGCTGGTGCGCCACGACTTCGCCGGGCGCTCGGTGGCCAACACCGTGATCTTCCTGCCGATGGCCTCGCCCGAGATCGTGATGGGCTCCTCCCTGCTCGCTCTGTTCATCGCGAGCCACCAGGGCGGCCACCTCGGCTTCTGGACGATCTTCATCGCGCACGTGATGTTCTGCCTGTCCTTCGTGGTCGTCACGGTCAAGGCACGGCTCTCGGGCCTGGACGACAACCTCGAGCAGGCCGCGATGGACCTCTACGCCAACGAGCGCGAGACGTTCTGGCGGATCACCTTCCCGCTGGTGCTCCCGGGCATCCTGGGCGCGGCGCTGCTGAGCTTCTCGCTGTCCTTCGACGACTTCATCATCACCAACCTCAACGCCGGCCAGACCACCACGTTCCCGATGTTCGTCTACGGCGCTGCCCAGCGTGGCGTGCCGATGCAGGTCAACGTGGTGGGCACCGTGATGTTCGTGATCGCGATCACGATCGTGCTGCTCGGCGAGCTCAACAACCGCCGGAAGGTCCGCGCGCTCGCGAGCTGATGGCACCGCATCCCTCCCTCGCCGGCGCTGACCCCACGCCGTACTGGCTCGACGACCCGCGGCGCCCGGACGCTCTCGCACCGCTCCAGGGGAACGCCTCGGCCGACCTGGTGGTCGTCGGCGGCGGCTACCTCGGGCTGTGGACCGCGCTGCTCGCGGTCGAGCGGGAGCCCGGGCGCGACGTGATCGTGCTCGAGGCCGAGACGTGCGGGCACGCCGCGAGCGGGCGCAACGGCGGGTTCTGCGAGGCGAGCCTGACGCACGGCTTCGGCAACGGCCTCGCGCGCTGGCCCGAGGAGACCGACGTCCTGCTGCGGCTCGGGCGGGAGAACCTCGCGGCGATCGGTGCGGCGATCGAGCGCGAGGGCATCGACTGCGACTTCGTGCACGCCGGCGCGCTGAGCGTTGCGACGAGACCCGACCAGGTCGCCGGGCTTGCCGAGGAGGTCGAGCGCGCAGGGGAGCACGGGCACCGGCTCACCCTTCTCGACACCGACGCGCTGCGAGCGCGGGTGGACTCCCCGACGTACCTCGGCGGGCTGCACGACCCGGACTCCGCGATCCTCGAGCCGGCCCGGCTCGCCTGGGGGCTGCGCGCGGCGTGCCTGCGCCGCGGTGTGCGGATCCACGAGGGCACACCGGTGAGGGGACTGCGACGCGGAGCGCACGGGACGGTGCGCGGTCGCGTCGAGGTCCGCACCGAGCGGGGGACCGTGACCGGTCGTCGCGTGCTGCTCGCCACCAACGCCTACCGGCCGCTGCTGCGCCGGCTGCGGCTGAGCACGGTGCCGGTCTGGGACTACGCCCTGATGAGCGAGCCGCTCACTCCTGCTCAGCGCGCGTCGATCGGCTGGTCCGGGCGCGAGGGCATCGGGGACCGCAGCAACCAGTTCCACTACTACCGGACCACCCGCGACGGCCGCATCCTGTGGGGCGGCTACGACGCGATCTACCACTTCGGCAGCGGACGCGCCGCGGCGCACGAGCAGCGCGGGGCGACCTTCGACCTGCTTGCCGAGCACTTCTTCACGACCTTCCCTCAGCTCGAGGGGTTGGGGTTCACGCACACCTGGGGCGGCATGATCGACACCTGCACCCGGTTCAGCGCGTTCCACGGCACGGCGTACGACGGTCAGGTGGCCTACGCGCTCGGGTTCACCGGCCTCGGGGTGGGAGCGACCCGGTTCGCCGCCGAGGTCGCGCTCGACCAGCTCGCCGGCGCCGAGACCGAGCGCACCTCGCTGCGGATGGTGCGCGAGAAGCCGTTGCCGTTCCCGCCCGAACCTCTGCGCTGGGCCGGTATCCAGGCGACCCGGTGGTCGCTGGCGCGTGCGGACGCGCGCGGCGGGCGGGAGAACCTGTGGTTGAGGGCGATGGACCGACTGGGATGGGGTTTCGACTCCTGAGTGCAGGAGTGGCTCCAGGTGGTCAGCGGCCGAGGTCGGCCCACAACCGCGCGACGACGCCGTCGAAGTACGCCTCGGGGTCCTCGACCGAACCCACCAGGTGCCCCCACAGCTCGAACGAGATCGTGCCGAAGATCGTCGACCACGCCATCAGCGTGCGCCCGACGAGCTCGGCCGGGGCGGGGGCGTCTGCGGGGAGGTCGCCGAGGTCGCCGACCGCCGCCCGAGCCCCCGCGGTGGCCTCGGCGAAGCCCGGAGGAGCCTCGGGCGGTGCCAGCGGCTCGGGGCGCCCGGCGAGGGCTGCGGTGATGATGATCTCGACCAGCCGGCGGATCACCCGGGTCGCCGGGGCGACGGTGTCCTGCGGTGCGGCGTACCCGCTGACCGGCGAGCCGTAGAGCAGTGCGTAGTCGTGCGGGTGCGCGAGCGCCCACGTGCGGACCGCGGTGCAGGTGACGCGCCAGCGGGTCGCCGCGTCACCGCGGTCGACCACCGCGTCGTCCGCTGCTTCCGCGGCCCGTCCGAGGTCGTCGTAGGCGTCGATCAGCAAGGCGGTGAGGAGCTCGTCGCGGCTGGGGAAGTAGCGGTAGACCGCGGAGGAGACCATCCCGACGTCGCGCGCCACCGCGCGCAGGCTGAGCTCGCCTGGTCCGGCCTCGGCCAGGCGAGCGCGGGCAGCGGCCAGGATCTCGGCGGTGATCTCCTCGCGGGCGCGCTGCCGTGCGGTCCTGGCTTTGCTGGGCGCCTTCCCTACGTCGGTCACGACCCGATCATCCCCCAGATCGAGAGCACTTGCAACAAATGAGAGCAGTGCTCTTGCAATTGCTCCCGAGGCGTGCCAGGATCACAAACGAGAGCAGTGCTCTCGAAACCACGAACCCAGGAGGACACCATGACTGATCGCCACCTCGTCGTCGGAGCCGGACCGGTCGGCCGGCACGTCGCCCAGCTGCTCGCCGCCCGCGGCTCGGAAGTCGTCGTCGCGACCCGCTCGGGCACCGAGACCGGGATCGCCGGCGTCTCCCACCTCGCCCTGGACGCCTCGGACGCCGATGCACTCAGTGCGGCCGCCGAGGGATTCTCGGTGATCTACAACTGCGCGAACCCCGGCGACTACACCTCCTGGGACGAGGTGTGGCCCCCGCTGGCCGCAGCCCTGCTGACCGCGGCCGAGCGTTCCGGAGCCGTCTACGCGATCACCGGCAACCTCTACCCCTACGGTCCGGTCGACGGCCCGATGCACGAGGGCCTCCCGGACGCCGCGGCCGACCACAAGGGGATGCTGCGGACCCGGATGTGGGCCGATGCGAAAGCGCTGCACGAGGCCGGACGGATCCGGGCGGTCGAGGTGCGCGGTTCGGACTTCGTCGGCACCGGCGTCGGCGACAACGGTCACGTGACGCGGCAGGTCCCCGGCATGCTCGCCGGCAAGCGCGCCTGGGTGATCGGGCGTGCCGACCAGCCGCACACCTTCACCGACGTGCTCGACGTCGCCCGGCTGCTGATCGCCGCGGCCGAGGACGAGTCGGCCCACGGCCGGATCTGGCACGTGCCGAGCAACCCTCCGCGCACCCAGCGGCAGGCGCTCACCGACGTGATGGCCGCCGTCGGTCGTCCGGCCCCGAAGGTCTCGCAGATCCCTGCACCGGTCTTCGCCGGCCTGGCGCTGGTCGTTCCGATGCTGCGCGAGCTCAAGCAGCTGGACTACCAGTGGACCCGGCCGTACGTGCTCGACGACAGCGCCAGCCGCGCGCACTTCGGCATCGAGCCGACGCCGTGGGACGAGGTCTGCCGGCGGACCGCCGAGGTCTGACTCAGGTCGGGAGGGGCGCGTACAGCCCGATCGGGAAGTGCACGCCCTTCACCATGACCTCGCCGCGCGGTTCGCACGGGACCCCGTCCTTCACCAGGTGCCAGCTGGTGTTCGAGAGCAGGATGCCTCCAGGTTCGGCCTGAGCTTGCACCCGGGCCGCGATGTTCGTCTGCAGCCCGATGCCGGTGTACGTCGCACGCACGGCCGATCCGAAGGTGCCGACCGAGACGGTTCCGGTGTTGATCCCGACCCTGGCCTTGGCGTCCTCCAGGATGCCGTGCTGGTACCAGGACCGGCTCCACTCGGGCAGCGAGGTCTGGAGCTCGCGGGCAGCGGCGAGAGCTGCGGTGACCTGGGCTTCGGGGTCCATCTCGTCGGGGGCGCCGAAGATCGCCATCACGCCGTCCCCGGCGAACTCGTTGAGCGTCCCGCCGTGCCGCTCGATCAGGTCGGCCAGCGCGCCGAGGTACTCGTTCACGATGTCCGCCAGCGCTTCGGGATCGACCCTGTCCGCCATCGAGGTGAAGCCGACCACGTCGGAGAAGAAGACCGTGACCTTGCGGCGCTGAGGGTGGTCCACCGTGTGGTCGCCGAGCTCGATCCGCGAGACCACCGAGCTCGGGGCGTAGCGGCGGACAAGCATGCGCTGCTGGTCGATCAGGCGCTCGTTGGCATACCGGGTCCGCAGGTCGCGCTCGTTCGCGAAGGCCATGGCCGGACTGAGGAACAGCGAGAGCGCGACGAAGAGAACGGGGAGGAGGACGTTCTCGTGCGCGTCCGCCGACCGTAGTACGGCGAGCTCACCCGCGGCGGTGATGACGACGCCGGTCAGGACCGTCAGGCGGAACGGCAGCTGGATCATCGGCCCCAGGAGGCCGAAGAAGGTGGCGGCCAGCGCGAAGGCGCTCGGGTCGAGGTTCGGGACGAACGGCAGGATCACGACGATCAGATCGACCGCGGTCAGGATGAGGATCGCCGTGGCCGCCGGGAGGGCCCACCGCGGGTCCGGTCTCCTCAGGTAGACGAGTCCGGCGACCAGCGCCGGAATGTTCACCCCGTAGCTGACCACGAACATCAGAACGTTGTGCTCGGTCTCCATGAACAGGACGATGAGGATCGGGTTGATGACCCAGGCCACGAGGGACAGGGCTGCCATCGCGATCCCCAACGGGCGGAAGCGCTCCACGTACCAGCGCTGGTAGGCGGCCTCCGCGGGTGGATCGAAGCGGCCGAGTACTCCGTGCCGCTCGAGCCCGGGCGCGCTGTCCATGCCCGGACGCTACAGGTGGTTCTCGGCCTCCTTGAGCACCCCGCGCAGCGCCTGCTCGATCTCGTCGAAATGCATCTGGTCGGTGATCAGCGGCGGGGCGAGCTGGACGACCGGGTCACCGCGGTCGTCGGCGCGGCAGTAGAGCCCCGCCTCGTAGAGGGCCTTGGAGAGGAAGCCGCGCAGCAACCGCTCGGCCTCGGCGTCGTTGAACGTCTCCTTGGTCGTCTTGTCCTTGACCAGCTCGATCCCGTAGAAGTACCCGTCACCGCGGACGTCGCCGACCAGCGGCAGGTCGAGCAGCTTCTCCAGGGTGGAGCGGAACGCGTCCTGGTTCTCCAGCACGTGCTGGTTGAGCTTCTCGCGCTCGAAGATGTCGAGGTTCGCCATCGCGACCGCGGTGGAGACCGGGTGGCCGCCGAAGGTGTAGCCGTGCAGGAACGACTCGCCGGTGTTGTCGAACGGCTCGAAGAGCCTCTCGGTCGCGATCATGCCGCCGAGCGGGGAGTAGCCCGAGGTGATGCCCTTGGCGAAGGTGATCATGTCCGGCTGGTAGTCGTAGCGCTCCGAGGCGAACATGTGACCCAGGCGCCCGAAGGCGCAGATCACCTCGTCGGAGACCAGCAGCACGTCGTAGGTGTCGCAGATCTCGCGTACCCGCTGGAAGTAGCCCGGCGGGGGCGGGAAGCAGCCGCCGGCGTTCTGCACCGGCTCGAGGAAGACCGCGGCCACGGTGTCGGGACCCTCGAACTCGATCGCCTCCGCGATCCTGTCCGCGGCCCACAGGCCGAAGGCCTCGGCGTCGGCCTCGGTCCCGCCGCCGAACTGGTCGGGTGCGCGGTAGAGGTTGGTGTTCGGCACCCGGAAGGTGCTCGGCACCAAAGGCTCGAAGGGCGCCTTCATGCCGGGCAGCCCGGTGATGGAGAGCGCGCCCTGCGGGGTGCCGTGGTAGGCGATCGCGCGGGAGATCACCTTGTGCTTGCCGGGCTTGCCGGTGAGCTTGAAGTAGTTCTTCGCCAGCTTCCAGGCCGTCTCGACCGCCTCGCCACCGCCGGTGGTGAAGAAGACCCGGTTCAGGTCACCGGGGGCGTACTCGGCGACCCGCTCGGCGAGGTCGATCGCGCCCGGGTGGGCGTAGGACCAGATCGGGAAGAAGGCCAGCTTCTCGGCCTGCTTCGCGGCCGCCTCGGCGAGCTCGGCCCTGCCGTGCCCGGCCTGCACCACGAACAGGCCGGCGAGGCCGTCGAGGTAGCGGCGGTCGTGGCTGTCGTAGATGTAGGCGCCCTCACCGCGGACGATCGTCGGGATCTCGCTCTCCGGGCCCCCGTGCCGCGCGAAGTGCATCCAGAGGTGGTCACGGGCCGCCTGCTGGCGGGAGGCGTGGGTGGCGTCGTCCATGGCGCCAGTCTGCAACTCGTTCACGGCCAAAGCAAGTGAATCCGCACGTGTACGGCGAATCAGGTGTCGCATTCGGCTTCCGGGACGCCTTCGTCCTGCGGATTTCGTTGTAGACGCTTGACTGCCCCCGTCCTCCCCGTTTGACTGGACGCATGCCCGAGACCTTCTCCAACATCGTCGACGGTGCGGCTGTGCCCGCTGTCGACGGAGCGACGTACGACGTGATCGATCCGACGACGGGGGAGGTGTACGCCCAAGCGCCCATGTCGGGCGCCGAGGACGTCGACCGTGCCTACTCGGCTGCGGCGAAGGCCTTCGAGTCCTGGCGGCGGACCACACCGCAGGACCGATCCAACGCGCTGCTCAAGATCGCCGACGCCATCGAGGCGCGCGCCGAGGAGCTGACCGCCGTGGAGAGCCGCGACACCGGCAAGCCGTTGCACCTGACGACGAGCGAGGAGATGCCGTACGCCTCGGACCACTTCCGCTTCTTCGCCGGCGCCGCGCGCATCCTGGAGGGCAAGTCGGCCGGGGAGTACATGGCCGACCACACCTCCTGGATCCGGCGTGAGCCGGTCGGGGTCGTGGGCCAGGTGACGCCGTGGAACTACCCGCTGCTGATGATGATCTGGAAGATCGCGCCGGCCCTCGCGGGCGGCAACACCATCGTGCTCAAGCCGAGCGACACCACCCCGGCGAGCTCGACCCTGCTGGCCGAGCTGTGCCAGGAGTTCCTGCCGCCCGGAGTGCTCAACGTCGTCTGCGGTGACCGCGACACCGGCCGCGCGCTGGTGGAGCACAAGACCCCGGCGATGGTCGCGATCACCGGCTCGGTGCGTGCGGGCATGGAGGTCGCGGCCTCCGCCTCGGCCGACCTCAAGCGGGTGCACCTCGAGCTCGGCGGCAAGGCGCCCGTGATCGTCTTCGACGACGCCGACGTCGAGAAGGCGGCCGAAGGCATCGCGGGGGCCGGGTTGTTCAATGCCGGGCAGGACTGCACCGCCGCGACCCGGGTGCTCGCCGGAGCCGGGATCCACGACGAGTTCGTCGCCGCGCTCGCGGAGGCGGCGAAGGGGATGCCGACCGGGATGCCGGACTCCGAGGACACCTACTACGGGCCGCTGAACAACCAGAACCAGCTCGACCGGGTCTCCGGGATGGTCGACCGGCTGCCGGACCACGCGAACCTGGTCACCGGGGGCACCCGGAAGGGCTCCGCGGGCTACTTCTACGAGCCGACGGTGGTCTCGGGCCTGCAGCAGGACGACGAGCAGATCCAGTCCGAGATCTTCGGTCCGGTGATGACGGTGCAGAAGTTCTCCGACGAGGCCGAGGCGCTGCGCTGGGCCAACGGCGTGGAGTACGGGCTGTCCTCGAGCGTGTGGACCTCCGACCACGGCCGCGCACTGCGGATGAGCAGGGACCTCGACTTCGGCGTGGTCTGGATCAACACCCACATCCCCTTCATCTCCGAGATGCCGCACGGCGGCTTCAAGCACTCCGGCTACGGCAAGGACCTCTCCCTCTACGGCCTCGAGGACTACACCCGGATCAAGCACGTCATGTCCTACACCGGCCAGGAATAGGCGCAGCGACATGCGGATCCTGCTCGTCGGCGCAGGCGGCGTCGGGGGAGCGTTCACCGCGATCGCCGCACGTCGCGACTTCTTCTCCTCGATCGTGATCGCCGACTACGACCTGGGCCGGGCCGAGAAGGCCGCGGCGAGGGACCCGCGGTTCAGCGCCGCGCAGATCGATGCGTCCTCAGCGGGTTCGGTGACCGCGCTGTGCCGCGAGCACGGCATCACCCACGTGATGAACGCGGTCGACCCGGTCTTCAACATGCCGGTCTTCAACGGCGCGTTCGCCGCCGGGGCCGACTACGTCGACATGGCGATGTCGCTCTCGAAGCCGCACCCCGACGCGCCGTACGAGAAGGTCGGCGTGATGCTCGGTGACGAGCAGTTCGCCCTCGCCGAGGACTGGAAAGGAGCGGGGCGGCTCGCGCTCGTCGGGATGGGCGTGGAGCCCGGGCTCTCCGACGTCTTCGCCCGGTACGCCGCCGACCACCTGTTCTCCGAGATCGACGAGCTCGGCACCCGCGACGGCGCCAACCTGGTGGTCACCGATGACGACGGGAACGAGATCTTCGCCCCGAGCTTCTCGATGTGGACCACGATCGAGGAGTGCCTGAACCCGCCGGTGATCTGGGAGGCAGGCAAGGGGTGGTTCACCACGCCGCCCTTCTCCGAGCCCGAGGTCTTCGACTTCCCCGAGGGCATCGGACCGGTCGAGTGCGTCAACGTCGAGCACGAGGAGGTGCTGCTGATGCCGCGCTGGGTCGATTGCCGGCGCGCCACCTTCAAGTACGGGCTCGGCGACGAGTTCATCAGCATCCTCAAGGTGCTCCACACCCTCGGCCTGGATCGGACCGAGAAGGTGCGGGTGAAGGCCGCTTCCGGAGGGCACTGCGAGGTGAGCCCGCGCGACGTGGTCGCCGCCGTGCTGCCCGACCCGGCCACCGTCGGCCCGCGGATGAAGGGCAAGACCTGCGCCGGTCTCTGGGTGACCGGCACGGGCAAGGACGGCGAGCCGCGCTCGACGTACCTCTACCACGTGGTCGACAACGAGACCGTGATGGCCGACTACGGCCACCAGTGCGTCGTGTGGCAGACGGCGATCAACCCCGTCGTCGCCCTCGAGCTGATCGCCACCGGCGTGTGGAGCGGGACGGGCGTGCTGGGCCCGGAGGCGTTCGACGCCGTACCGTTCCTTGACCTGCTGACCGCCTACGGGTCCCCGTGGGGACAGAAGGAGCTTGTGCCCCATGTCTGAGAACACGAGCGGTGGACCCTCGCTTCGCCAAGAGCGACGCCTGGTCACCGAGGTCCCCGGGCCGAGGTCCCGCGAGCTGCACGCGCGCCGCAACGCCGCGGTCGCCAGTGGTGTCGGCAGCACGCTTCCGGTCTACGTCGCCGCGGCCGGCGGCGGGGTGATCCTCGATGTCGACGGCAACTCGTTCATCGACCTGGCCTCCGGCATCGCCGTCACGACGGTGGGCAACAGCGCGCCGGCGGTGGTCGAGCGGGTCACCGAGCAGGTCGCTGCGTTCACCCACACCTGCTTCATGGTCGCCCCGTACGCCGGGTACGTGGAGGTCTGCGAGGAGCTCACCTCCCTGACCCCGGGCACCCACGCGAAGAAGGCCGCCCTGTTCAACTCCGGTGCCGAGGCGGTGGAGAACGCGGTCAAGATCGCACGGGTCCACACCGGCCGGACCGCGGTCGTCGTCGTCGACCACGCCTACCACGGCCGCACCAACCTGACGATGGCGATGACGGCGAAGAACATGCCCTACAAGGAGGGCTTCGGTCCCTTCGCCAACGAGGTCTACCGGGCTCCGGTCTCCTACCCGCTGCACGACGGCCTGGACGGCGAGGCGGCGGCCGCACGGACGATCGAGGTGATCGAGAAGCAGGTCGGCCCGGGCAACGTGGCGTGCTTCGTCATCGAGCCGGTGCTCGGCGAGGGCGGCTTCATCGTCCCGGCCCCGGGCTACCTGGCCGCGATCGCGGAGTACGCCAGCGCCAACGGGATCGTCTTCGTGGCCGACGAGATCCAGTCCGGGATGTGCCGCACCGGCGCCTGGTTCGCCTGCGAGCACGAGGACGTCGTGCCCGACCTGGTCACCGTGGCCAAGGGCATCGCCGGCGGCCTGCCGCTCGCCGCGGTCGTGGGTCGCGCCGAGATGATGGACAGCGTCCACGTCGGGGGACTGGGCGGAACCTACGGCGGCAACCCGGTCGCCTGCGCTGCGGCCCTGGGTGCGATCGCGACGATGCGCGAGCTCGACCTGAACAAGCGGGCGCGCGAGATCGAGGACCTGCTCACCGCGCGCCTGGGCTCGCTGGCCGAGACGTTCCCGGGGATCGGGGAGGTCCGCGGCCGCGGCGCGATGATCGCGATCGAGATCGTGGACCCGGCCACCGGCCGGCCGGACGCCGCCACGGCGACGCGTCTCAGCGCAGGCTGCCACGCGGCCGGCGTACTGACCCTGACGTGCGGGACCTACGGCAACGTGCTCCGCTTCCTGCCGCCCCTGGTCGCCCCCGACGCCCTGCTCCACGAGGCCATGGACGTGCTCGCGGAGGTCGCCCGGGGCTGAGCCGCTCCGGGCCACCGCGAGGCTGGCGATCGATCGAATTGGATCGATCAAGTCCCCACGGGTTACGGTCGTGGGGTGAGAGCGATCCGACGATTCACGGTCCGTCCCGTCCTCCCCGCCGCACTGGTGCCCTTGCTGGAGCTGGCCACCAACCTGCGCTGGTCCTGGCACCCGCCGACCCAGGACCTCTTCGCCGAGATGGATGCCGAGGCATGGGCCGAGTCCGGTCAGGACCCGGTGCGTCTCCTCGGCGCGCTCGCGCCGGGCCGGCTGACCGAGCTGGCCGCCGACGAGGGCTTCGTCACCCGCCTCGGGCAGGTGCACGCCGACCTGCAGACCTACCTGACCGAGGAGCGCTGGTTCGGCAAGCAGGTCGTCCGTCGCGAGGCCGAGGGGGGAGTCGCACCGCGCGCGATCGCGTACTTCTCCCCGGAGTTCGGCATCACCTCGGTGCTGCCGCAGTACTCCGGTGGTCTCGGCATCCTGGCCGGTGACCACCTCAAGACCGCCAGCGACCTCGGCGTGCCGCTGGTCGGCGTCGGGCTGCTCTACCGGCACGGGTACTTCCGCCAGTCGCTCTCGCGCGAGGGCTGGCAGCAGGAGACCTACCCGGTCCTCGATCCCGACGGTCTGCCGATCACCCCGCTGCGCGAGGCGGACGGCAGCCACGCGCGGGTGGTGCTCGAGGTGCCCGGGGACAACCCCCTGATTGCACGGATCTGGGTCGCGCAGGTCGGCCGGGTCCCGCTGCTGCTCCTGGACTCCGACGTCGAGGAGAACCCGGAGGCGTTGCGCGAGGTCACCGACCGGCTCTACGGCGGCTCGGTCGAGCACCGGCTGCGCCAGGAGCTCCTGCTCGGCATCGGCGGGGTCCGCGCCCTGCGCGCGTGGTCGCGGATCACCGGAGCGCCCGCGCCCGAGGTCTTCCACACCAACGAGGGTCACGCCGGCTTCTTGGGCCTCGAGCGGATCCGCGAGCTCAGCGTCGCCGCGGACGGGCCGCGGCTCTCGTTCGCCGAGGCCGTCGAGGTCAGCCGGGCCGGAACGGTCTTCACGACCCACACCCCCGTCCCGGCCGGCATCGACCGCTTCCCCCGCGACCTCGTCGAGCAGTACTTCGGCCCGACCTCGCCGGTGGCCGGTGTCGGGGTCGAGGAGATCCTCGAGCTCGGCGCCGAGGACTACGACGGCGGCGACCCGGGCGTGTTCAACATGGCCGTGATGGGTTTCCGCCTCGCCCAGCGCGCCAACGGCGTCTCGCAGCTGCACGGGCACGTCAGCCGCGGCATGTTCAGCGGTCTCTGGTCGGCCTTCGACGAGGCCGAGGTGCCGATCACCTCGATCACCAACGGCGTGCACGCGCCGACCTGGGTCGCTCGCGAGGTCTTCGAGCTGGCCACCAGCCTCGGTGCCGACGTCGACAGCGACGACGACGAGGTCTGGGACGTCGTCGACAAGGTCCCCGCGCACGACCTGTGGGCCACGAAGCGCTCGCTGCGGGCCCGGCTGGTCCAGGACGCACGCACGCGGCTGCGCAAGTCGTGGATCCAGCGCGGCGCGGCCGCCTCCGAGCTCGGCTGGGTCGACGACGTGCTCGACCCCGACGTGCTGACCATCGGCTTCGCGCGTCGCGCTGCGTCGTACAAGCGCCTGACGTTGATGCTGCACGACCCCGAGCGTCTCAAGCGCCTGCTGCTGCATCCCGAGCGGCCGGTCCAGCTCGTGATCGCGGGCAAGGCGCACCCGGCAGACGACGGCGGGAAGAAGCTGATCCAGGACGTCGTGCGGCTCTCCGACGACCCGGCGATCCGGCACCGGATCGTGTTCCTGCCGAACTACGACATCGCGATGGCCCAGCCCCTCTACCCCGGCTGCGACGTGTGGCTGAACAACCCGCTGCGGCCCTACGAGGCGTGCGGGACCTCGGGCATGAAGGCGGCGCTGAACGGCGGGCTGAACCTCTCCATCCTCGACGGCTGGTGGGACGAGTGGTACGACGGCGACAACGGCTGGGCGATCCCGTCGGCCGACGGCGTCGACGACGTCGACGAGCGTGACCGGCTCGAGGCAGAGTCCCTCTACGACCTGATCGAGAACGAGGTCGCGACCCGTTTCTACGACATCCACGACGGTGTGCCGGTGCGCTGGATCGAGATGGTGCGGCACACCTTGAAGTCGCTCGGTCCCAAGGTGATCTCCAACCGGATGGTCAAGGAGTACACCGAGCGCCTCTACATCCCGGCCGCGACCGCCGAGCGCGCTATCAACACGCCTGGAAAGGGCACTGCCTACGACGGGGCACGCGACCTGGCCGCCTTCAAGGCCCGCGTGCGCCAGGGGTGGGACAACGTGCGCATCGACCACCTCGACACCGCCGGTGTCTCCGAGGCCCCCGAGGTCGGCGCGACCCTCGAGCTCACGGCCTACGTGAGCCTCGGAGCGCTGGCGCCCAGCGACGTGTCCGTCCAGCTCGTGCACGGTCGGGTCAAGGGCGAGGACGCGATCCTCGAGCCTGCGGTCACCACGCTCGAGCTGGCGGAGTCCTACGAGGGCGGGCGGCACCGCTTCTGCACCGACCTCGTCCTGGACCGGGCCGGCGCCTTCGGCTACACCGTCCGAGTGCTGCCCCACCACCCCGCCCTCGCGAGCGCGGCCGAGCTGGGGTTGGTGGCGTCTGCCTGAGTGCTCAGGTTTCACCGGTTAACCGGTGAAACCCTGCGAGGCGCACCAAATTGGTGATGTCTCGTCGAGTTTCGCGTCGCTCGTGTCCACAGGGGTTCCGAGAAGCGAGTTGTCCCCAGGCTCGCGGCGCATCCGGCAGCCTAACGTTTCACTTCGGCAGAGTGCCGGTATGGAGATTCTTCATCAGCTGCACCCCGGCGGCGTCTTCCTTCGAGCCGAGGCACTACAGCACGGCTACGCCGACGAGGACCTGGTTCGAGCACTCAGAGCAGGGGTCATTGCTCGTGTGCGTCACGGCGCGTACGTCGCGGCAGAGAGCTGGAAAGCCGCCGACCCGATCGGTCAACATGCTCTGCGGGCACGTGCAGTGATGCTTCGCCATGGGGACCGGGTAGCGCTCAGTCACGTGTCCGGGGCGGTCGTCCACGGGCTGCGCGTTTGGGGTTCTGAACTTTCTCGCGTGCACATCACACGGTTGGACGGTTTACATACACGTCGCATCACCGACGTTGCCCACCACATGGGGAGCCAGTACGACGGCGACCTGGAGGACATCGACGGGATGCACGTGTTGTCGCCGGCGCGATGCGCTGTCGGGACCGCCATGACGAATTCCGTGGAGGCCGGCCTCGTCACCGTCGACTCGGCGTACGACTCGTTTGCTGTCACCGATGCGGACCTTCTCGGGGCCGCATCGGTGATGGCCGGGTGGCCTGGCGCCCGGCGGCTCCAGGTGACCCTGCGCCTGGCTCGTCCTGGTTCGGAGTCGGTGGGCGAGACTCGATTCCGCTACCTCTGCAGGACAATGCGCGTCCCGAGTCCAGAACTCCAGTATCCGATCCGCGACGCGCGCGGGGCTCTGATCGGCTACTCCGATTTCGCTTGGCCCGAGCACAGGCTGCTCGCCGAGTTCGACGGGCGAGTGAAGTACGAACACTTCCTCAGGCAAGGCGAGAGCCCGGGTGACGCGGTCCTCCGGGAGAAGGTGCGCGAAGACCGGATCCGCGAGGCGACCGGCTGGACGATTCTCCGCTTCGTTTGGAACGACCTCGGAAGGCCCGCGGAGACTGCTCGTCGTCTTCGTCGCCACATGCACGGACTCGAAGCGGCATGAGCGACGCAAAACTCGGCCGAACGTACCCAATTTGTATCCCCTCGCCAGGTTTCACCGGTTAACCGGTGAAACCTGAGGCTACGTCTGCTGCAGCACGACGAGCGACTGCGCGGTGAGCGTGAATGTCTCACCAGCCCGCACGGCGGTGCCGCCGACGACGTCGGGGTCGGTGGAGAGGACGACGGTGCCGGCCTGGACCCAGGCGTTCTCCGGGAGGGTGACCTCGCAGTCGGCATCGGAGCCGTTGAGCCAGATCAGGAAGGAGGAGTCGCGCAGCTGCTCACCGCGGGGGCCGGGCGAGCGGAGGGGTTCGCCGGAGACGAACATCCCGATCACGCGCAGGTCGCCGTCGTGCCAATCGTCGCCGTCCATCTCGCGTCCGGCCGGGTGGATCCAGGCGAGGTCCTTCGGGCCGCCCTTGATCGCCGGGCGTCCCTCGAACCAGTGCCGCTGCCGCAGGGCCGGGTGGTCGCGGCGCAGGGCCAGGGCGGCGCGGGTGTAGTCCCACATCTCCAGCCAGGCGTCGTCGGGACGCCAGTCGATCCACGAGATCTCGTTGTCCTGCGCGTACGGGTTGTTGTTGCCGCGCTGGGTCCGCCCGCGCTCGTCGCCGGCGACGATCATCGGCACGCCGTTGGAGAGGCACAGCGTGATCATCAGGTTCGCCGCGACCCGCTTGCGCCGCGCGATCACCTCGGCGTCGTCGGTCTCGCCCTCGACGCCGCAGTTCTGCGAGCGGTTGTCATCGGTGCCATCGCGGTTCCCCTCGCCGTTCGCCTCGTTGTGCTTGGCCTCGTAGGAGACCAGGTCGCGCAGGGTGAAACCGTCGTGGGCGGTGATGAAGTTGACCGAGGCGTACGGCGAGCGGCCGTCGTCGGCGTACAGGTCCGAGGACCCGGCCAGCCGCGTGGCGACCGTGCGGATCCCGTCGGAGTGCCCGCGCCAGAAGTCGCGCATGGTGTCGCGGAACTGGTCGTTCCACTCCACCCACGGCGGCGGGTACTCACCGACCCGGTAGCCGTCGCCCGAGGCGTCCCACGGCTCGGCGATCAGCTTGGCGTGCCGCAGCGCCGGGTCCTGGCCGATGGTGGTCAGCAGGTGCCCGGTCATGTCGACCGAGTAGCCGGACCGGGTCAGGGCGGAGAGCAGGTCGAAGCGGAAGCCGTCGACGTGCATCTCGGTGACCCAGTAGCGCAGCGAGTCCAGGATC
>JBJMIO010000068.1:0-5142 GCA_045806765.1 Marmoricola sp. | reverse complement strand
TTCGCGGTGCAGATCATCGTCTACACCGGCGCGATCCTGATGCTGTTCCTCTTCGTCGTCATGCTCGTCGGCGTGGACGCCTCGGACTCGGTCGTCGAGACCATCCGCGGTCAGCGGGTACTGGCGATCATCGTGGGACTGGCGTTCGGCCTGACCCTGGTGCTCGGCGTCGCCCAGGTCTCCTTCGGCACCGTGGTCGGCCTGGGCTCGGCGAACTCCGAGGGCAACATCCCGGCGATCGCCAAGATCCTCTTCACCCGCTACGTCTTCGGCTTCGAGGTCACCTCGGCACTGCTGATCACCGCCGCGCTGGGCGCGATGGTGCTCGCCCACCGCGAGCGGCTGACGCCCAAGCCGACACAGCGCGACCTCGCCGCCCAGCGCGTGCGGGACTACGCCGAGAAGGGCACCCACCTCGGCCCGCTGCCCCCACCGGGCGTCTTCGCCCGGCACAACGCGGTCGACACGCCTGCGCTGCTGCCCGACGGCACCGCCGCGCCGGGCTCGATCTCCCGGGTGCTCGCTGCCCGGGGCACCGTCAAGTCGGCTCCGGACATCGCGGCCGACATCAACGAGCTGGACACCCCGGGAGGTGAGGACTGATGGGTACGACGCCCTTCATCGTCCTGTCGGCGATCCTGTTCACGATCGGCTGCATCGGGGTGCTGACGCGGCGCAACGCGATCGTGGTGTTCATGTGCGTGGAGCTGATGCTCAACGCGAGCAACCTCGCCCTGGTGACGTTCTCGCGCGGCAACGGCAACCTGGACGGCCAGATCGCGGCCTTCTTCGTCATGGTCGTCGCGGCCGCCGAGGTCGTGGTCGGCCTGGCGATCATCATGACGATCTTCCGCACCCGACGCTCGGCCTCGGTCGACGACGCCAGCCTGCTGAAGTTCTGAGGGGACGATGACCAACGCCATGGTGCACGCACACGCTCTCCTCGAGATCCCGCCGGTGACCAACGTCCCGACCGACGGCGTCTTCTCCCTGCTCTGGCTCGTGGTCGCGCTGCCGGCTGCCGGCGCGGTGGTCCTGCTGCTCGGCGGCAAGCGAACCGACAAGTGGGGGCACCTGCTCGGCACCGCCGCGTCGGTCGCCTCCTTCGTGGTCAGCCTGATCCTGTTCTTCGCCCTGCTGGGTCGCGACAGCGGCGACCGACAGGTCACCCAGCACCTGTGGAACTGGTTCAGCACCGGCAGCTACACGGTCAACCTCGACCTGCTCTACGACCCGCTCTCGGCGGTGTTCCTGCTGCTGATCACCGGCGTCGGCTCGCTGATCCACGTCTACTCGATCGGCTACATGGAGCACGACGAGCGCCGTCGCCGCTTCTTCGGCTACCTGAACCTCTTCGTCGCCTCGATGCTGGTGCTGGTGCTCGCGGCCGACTACGTGGGGGTGTTCCTCGGCTGGGAGGGCGTCGGCCTGGCGTCGTACCTGCTCATCGGCTTCTGGCAGTACAAGCCGTCGGCGGCCGCGGCGGCCAAGAAGGCGTTCGTGATCAACCGCGTCGGTGACATCGGGCTCAGCCTCGGCACGGCGCTGATCTTCGTCACCTTCGGCTCGACGTCGTTCGCCGCGGTCTCGGCCGCCTCGAGCCACGCCAGCAGCGGTGCGTTGACCGGCATCGGTCTGCTGCTCCTGCTCGCCGCGTGCGGCAAGTCGGCGCAGTTCCCCCTGCAGACCTGGCTGCTGGACGCGATGGAGGGCCCGACCCCGGTCTCCGCGCTGATCCACGCCGCCACCATGGTGACCGCCGGTGTCTACCTGATCGTGCGCTCGAACTTCATCTTCAGCCTCACCGAGGACGCCCGCACCGCGGTGATCGTCATCGGCTGCATCACGCTGCTGATGGGTGCGGTCATCGGGTGCGCGAAGGACGACATCAAGAAGGCCCTCGCCGGCTCGACGATGAGCCAGATCGGCTACATGGTCCTGGCCGCGGGCCTCGGGCCGGCCGGCTACGCGTTCGCGATCTTCCACCTGCTGACCCACGGCTTCTTCAAGGCCAACATGTTCCTCGGCGCCGGCTCGGTGATGCACGGCATGGACGACGACGTGAACATGCGCCACTACGGCGCGCTGCGCAAGGCGATGCCGATCACCTTCGCGACGTTCGCGATGGGTTACCTCGCCATCCTCGGCATCCCGCCGTTCGCCGGCTTCTGGTCGAAGGACAAGATCATCGAGGCCGCGTTCGGCGACAACTGGATCGTTGGTCTGTGCGCCCTGGTCGGCGCCGGCGTGACGGCGTTCTACATGAGCCGCCTGATGCTGCTGACCTACTTCACCTCCCAGCGCTGGGAGAAGGGCGTGCACCCGCACGAGTCGCCCAAGGTCATGACGATCCCGCTGATGGCCCTGGCCGCGCTCTCCGCCCTCGGCGGCCTGCTGCTCGCCGGCGGCTGGATCACCGACTGGCTCGAGCCCGTGGTGGGTGAGCGCGTCGAGCACCACCTCGCCGTCGGCTCGGTCGGGATGAGCCTGATCGCGCTGGCGGTCGTGCTCGCCGGTGTCGCGGTCGCGTGGGTCTTCGTCGGCCAGCGCGACGTGCCCCGCGAGGCCCCTGAGAAGGTCTCGGTCTTCACCCGCGCTGCGCGTGCCGAGCTGTACGGCGACGCGTTCAACGAGGAGGTCGTCGTCAAGCCCGGCGTGGCCGGCATCCGTGGCCTCGCGGTCTTCGACCGCGCCGTCGTGGACGGCGCGGCGGAGGGCACCGCGACGGTGTTCGCCGCGATGTCGTCGCGGTTCCGGTTGCTGCAGAACGGCTTCGTGCGCTCCTACGCGCTCGCCCTGCTCGCCGGCGCGACGATCGTCGTCTTCGCCCTGCTGGCGGTGAACTTCTCGTGACCCGGATCCCGATGCCGTACCGACCGACCACCCGATCCTTCTCGAACCAGACCAGGCAGGTGGGCCGATGAGCTTCCCGTGGCTGTCCGTCATGCTGTTCCTCCCGATCGTGGGAGCGATCGCGGTGACGGCTCTTCCCGCCGGGGTCGCGCCCGCGCTGCCCAAGCAGCTCGCGCTCGGCACCTCGCTGGTCACCCTCGTGGTCGGCGTCCTGGCCGCGATCAAGTACGACTCGCACTCCACGGCCCAGTTCCAGCTCACCGAGCAGACCGACTGGATCAAGTCCTTCGGCGCGCACTACGCGCTCGGCGTGGACGGCGTCGGCCTCACCCTGGTGA
Organism: Marmoricola sp.; assembly: GCA_045806765.1. GTDB lineage: Bacteria > Actinomycetota > Actinomycetes > Propionibacteriales > Nocardioidaceae > Marmoricola. Next base: position 1,951 of record JBJMIO010000068.1, on the reverse strand, counting down.
TGCTGACCGTCATCCTCACGCCGGTCGTCCTGCTCGCGTCGTGGAACGACGGTGACGCCGGGCGCTGGTCGCCCAAGGCCTTCTTCGCCTGGATGCTGGCGCTGGAGGGCCTCTCGATCGGCGTGTTCGCTGCGACCGACGTGTTCCTGTTCTACGTCTTCTTCGAGGCGACGCTGATCCCGGTCTACTTCCTGATCGGCGGGTACGGCGGTCCCAACCGCGCCCGCGCAGCGGTGAAGTTCCTGCTCTACTCGCTGCTCGGCGGTCTGATCATGCTGGCCGCGGTGATCGGCCTCTACGTCCAGTCCGCGAAGACCTCGGGCGGGGCGACGTACCTGGTCACCGAGCTGGCCAAGATCGACTTCGGCACCGACGTGGGCCGCTGGCTGTTCCTCGGCTTCTTCGTCGCGTTCGCGATCAAGGCGCCGATGTTCCCGGTGCACACCTGGCTGCCGGACACCACCGAGGCGGCCACCCCCGGCACCTCGGTGCTGCTGGTCAGCGTGCTCGACAAGATCGGCACCTTCGGGATGATCCGGTTCTGCCTCGAGCTGTTCCCCGAGGCCTCGCGCTGGGCGACGCCGGTGGTGGTCGTGCTGGCGGTGGTGAGCATCATCTACGGCGCCCTGATGGCGATCGGCTCGGACAACATCCCGCGCCTGATCGCCTACACCAGCATCTCGCACTTCGGCTTCATCGTGCTGGGCATCTTCGTGATGAACAGCCAGGGGCTCTCGGGCGCCAACCTCTACATGTTCAACCACGGCCTCTCGACCGCCGCACTCTTCCTGGTGACCGGCTTCCTGATCTCGCGCCGCGGGTCGGCGCTGATCAGCGACTACGGCGGTGTGGAGAAGGTGGCGCCGGTGCTCGCCGGCATCTTCCTGCTCGCCGGCCTGTCCTCGCTCTCGCTGCCCGGTCTCTCGCCGTTCGTCTCGGAGTTCCTGGTCATCGTGGGCACGTTCTCGCACAGCCACGTGGCGGCGGCCTTCGCGGTCACCGGCATCGTGCTGGCCGCGATCTACATCCTGTTCATGTACCAGCGCACGATGACCGGCCCGACCCGCGAGGAGGTCTCCGGGATGAAGGACCTCGGCACCCGCGAGATCGCCGCGCTGGCTCCGGTCCTGCTGCTGGTCGTCGTCCTCGGGTTCTTCCCGAAGCCGTTGCTGCAGGTGATCAACCCGGCCGTGGACCACACGCTGCACCGGGTCGGAAAGCACGACCCCGCACCGAAGGTGGCGCCGGTCCAGAACGCCGGGCAGGTCCAGGAAGGGGCTTCCCAGTGAAGTTCACCGCTCCCCACATCCAGTACGACCTGCTCTCGCCGGTCCTGATCGTCCTGGGCGTCGCCGTGCTCGGCGTCATGGTCGAGGCGGCCGTGCCGCGTGCGCGCCGCTACCTGGTCCAGGTCGTGCTCAGCGTCGTCGGCATCCTCGCAGCCCTGGTGGCCACCTTCATCGAGTTCGGCCGGATCAACCCGACCAGCGACAAGCCGAAGGCGGGCTTCCTGGTCGCCGAGGGTGCGCTCTCGCTCGACGGACCGACGTTCTACGCCTGGATCCTGATCCTCGTGCTGGCACTGCTCGGCGTGCTGCTCTTCGCCGAGCGCAGGCTCGAGGGGGGCGTGACCGCGTTCGCCGGCCAGGCCTCCGCGCTGCCCGGCACCGAGGCAGAGCGCCAGGCCTCGGCCAAGGGCCTGGAGCACACGGAGGTCTTCCCGCTCCTGCTCTTCGCCGTCTCCGGCATGCTGATCTTCCCCGCGGCCAACGACCTGCTCACGCTGTTCGTCGCCCTCGAGGTGCTCTCGCTGCCGCTCTACCTGCTCTGCGGCCTGGCTCGGCGCCGGCGCCTGCTGAGCCAGGAGGCCGCGCTGAAGTACTTCATGCTCGGCGCCTTCAGCTCCGGCTTCTTCGTCTACGGCATCGCCCTGGTCTACGGGTACGCCGGG
>JBJMIO010000067.1:0-17159 GCA_045806765.1 Marmoricola sp. | reverse complement strand
TCTGTACGACGTGCTGGTCGGCATCAACCTGCTGCGCGAGGGCCTCGACCTCCCCGAGGTCTCGCTCGTCGCGATCCTCGACGCCGACAAGGAGGGCTTCCTGCGCTCGGACAAGTCGCTGATCCAGACGATCGGTCGCGCCGCCCGCAACGTCTCCGGCCAGGTCTTCATGTACGCCGACAAGATCACGCCGTCGATGGAGAAGGCGATCGACGAGACCAACCGCCGTCGCGCCAAGCAGGTCGCCTACAACACCGAGCACGGCGTCGACCCGCAGCCGCTGCGCAAGAAGATCGCCGACATCACCGAGATGCTCGCCCGCGAGGACGAGAACACCGAGGAGCTGCTCGCCACCTGGGGTGGGTCGGGCAAGGGCAAGAAGGCTCCGGTCCCCGGCCTCTCGAAGATGAAGGAGACCAACCCGGACCTCGCGGGCCTCCCGTCCGCGGACCTGGCCGAGCTGGTCCAGCAGCTCACCGAGCAGATGCACGCCGCCGCCACCGAGCTGCAGTTCGAGGTCGCCGCGCGCCTGCGCGACGAGATCCACGACCTGAAGCGGGAGCTCAGGCAGATGATCGAGGCCACCAAGTAGTGACGCCCCAGGAGCTGATCGACCTGTGCCTCGGGTTGCCCGCGGCGTGGCCCGACAACCCGTGGGACCACGAGTACCCGGTGGTCAAGGTGGGCGAGGAGCCGGGAGCGGGCAAGATCTTTGCGTTCGTCGGCGCTGACTCGGTCCGCGTGAAGGCGGGCAGGACCCGGGAGACCGCCGACGAGTGGCTCGACCGCTACCCCGAGGACGCCTCCGTGATGGCCTACATCGGTCGCTCGGGGTTGGAACTCGCTGGCGCTGGGAAAGAACATCCCCGACGAGGAGATCGTCGAGGCGGTCGAGGAGTCCTACCGACTGGTGGTCGGGGCTCTTGCGAAGAAGCACCGCCCGGCAGGCTGGGAAGACGTCTGAACCGTGCGAAAGGCCGCACAAAGTTGAATATGTAATCAAATGGCCTTCAAACGGGCGCGAAAAATGAAGTCGTCTCCGCTTTCGCGTCACCCATCCCGGACATTCTCGTTGAATTCGTACCAGTGCGAAGTTGCGACGCTACGAGAACACGTTCTAGGTTTGGTTCTCGTGCTCGCGCAGGACGGGTCCAGGGGAGGTGTGTGGGGTGGCGATCTCGGTTGCCTCCGTCGTACGCGGTCCCGGTGAGATCGCCGCCATGGTCGTGGACGTGACCAAGGCCGTCTTCACCAGCAAGTTCCAGCTCCGCGAGTTCATCGAGCAGGCCTGGTTCATCACCAGCGTCACGCTGATGCCCACCATCCTGGTCTCGATCCCGTTCGGTGCGGTCATCTCGCTCCAGGTCGGGAACCTGACCGGTCAGCTCGGCGCGCAGTCGTTCGCCGGTGCCAGCGCGGTGCTCGCGGTGGTGCGCGAGGCGGCGCCGATCGCGGCCGCGCTGATCATCGCCGGTGCCGCCGGGTCCGCGATCTGCTCGGACATGGGGGCGCGGAAGATCCGCGAGGAGATCGACGCCATGGAGGTCCTGGGCGTCGACCCGATCGAGCGGCTCGTCGTACCACGCGTCCTGGCCACGGTGTTCGTCTCGCTGATGATCAACGGCATCGTGATCGCGGCCGGCATCGGCGGCGGCTACTTCTTCACCGTGATCGTCCAGGGCGGCTCGGCCGGAGCCTTCCTCTCCTCCTTCACCGCGCTCGCCTCGCTGCCCGACCTCTACATCTCGATGATCAAGGCCGTCCTGTTCGGCTACCTGGCCGCCGTGGTCGGTGCCTACAAGGGACTCAACGCCGGCGGCGGCCCGAGTGGTGTCGGCCGGGCGGTCAACGAGTCGGTGATCGTGGCCTTCATGATCCTGTTCGCGCTGAACTCGATCCTCACCGCGATCTACTTCCAGGTCGTCCCCCAGAACGGGCTGTGACGTGATGGCCTCCGACTCCCGCAGCGCCGTGACCGCCCTGGGCTCCGCCCTCGTCCAGGGCTGGCGGGACCGCATCGAGGAGCGCGGCGACCAGCTGCTGTTCTACGTCAAGGCACTCGCGTGGACCCCGCGCGCGCTGAGGCGCTACAAGCGCGAGATCGGCACGACGCTCGCCGAGGTCGCGTTCGGTGCCGGTGGCCTGACCCTGATCGCGGGCTCGGCGGGCGTGATCGCCTTCCTGGCGTTCTTCGCCGGCACCGAGGTCGGCATCCAGGGCTACGCGTCACTGAGCCAGATCGGCGTCGCCAAGTTCACCGCCTTCATCTCGGCGTACTTCAACACCCGTGAGGTCGCACCGCTGGTCTCCTCGATCGCGCTCGCCGCGACCGTCGGCTGCGGGTACACCGCGCGGCTGGGCGCGATGCGCATCTCCGAGGAGATCGACGCGCTCGAGGTCATGGGCATCCCGTCGCTGCCGTTCCTGGTCACCACCCGGATGATCGCGGCCTTCGTCGCGGTGATCCCGCTCTACATCGTGGCGCTGTGCTCCTCCTACCTCTCGCCACGGCTGATCACCACGCTCGTCTACCACCAGTCGCCGGGCACCTACGACCACTACTTCATCCAGTTCCTGCCGCCGATCGACATGCTCTGGTCGTTCGCGAAGCTGCTGGTCCTCGCCGTCGCGATCATCCTGATCCACTGCTACTACGGGTACACCGCCTCGGGCGGCCCGGCCGGGGTCGGGATGGCGGTCGGCCGCGCGATCCGGACCTCGATCGTGACTGTCGTGGTCGCGGACTTCTTCCTGAGCTTCGCGATCTGGGGCTCGACCACCACCGTGCGGATCACCGGGTGAGCGAGGAGGTGGTGGCGCCGTGCTGATGAACATCGTGCACGACACGAAGGCCGAGCACCGTCGGCTCTTCGTCGCCGGCGTGGCCTACCTGGTCGTCGCCGCACTGCTCGTCGGGCTCTCGATCGCGATCTACCAGAAGGTCTTCCAGCCGGTCACGATGGTGACCGTCAAGGCCGACCGCGCGGGGCTGCAGCTCGCCAAGTTCGGCGACGTGCGGCTGCACGGCGTCCTGGTCGGCCAGGTCCGCGGGATCAGCCAGGACGGCCAGGAGGCCTCCATCAGGATCGGCCTGGACCCCGATCAGGCCAAGAACATCCCGGACAACGTCACCGTCGAGATCCGCCCGACCACGCTGTTCGGGCAGAAGTACGTCGCCCTGGTGGACCCGACCGATCCGTCCTCGACGATGCTGCACGACGGCTCGGTGATCCCGGCCTCGCGGGTGACCACCAACGTCGAGCTCCAGCAGATCCTGGCGACCCTGTTCCCGCTGCTGCGCTCGATCCGCCCGGCCGACCTCGACACCACGCTGTACGCGATCTCGACCGCCCTGGCCGGTCGCGGGGAGGAGCTCGGCCGGACGATCACCGACCTGCACTCCTACCTCGGCGCGATCAACCCCCAGCTGCCGACGGTGCAGAAGGACCTGAGCCTGCTCTCCAGCGTCGCGCGCACCTACTCCCTGGCCGCACCGGACCTGGTCCGCCTGCTCAAGAACGCCACCGTGACCGCGCGGACGGTGGTGGACAAGAAGCAGCAGCTGGGCGCGTTCGTGACCTCGCTGACCGGCCTGTCGGTCACCGCGACCGGGATCCTGACGACCAACGAGGACCTGATCGTGCGCGAGGCCAGGCTGGCCTCGCCGCTGACCACCCTGCTCGACACCTACTCCCCGGAGTACACCTGCCTGCTCCAGGGCATCGACCGGTACACCGGCCGGCTCGCCCAGATCTTCAAGGGCAACCGGGTACGCCAGAAGATGTCCTTCGACGCGGTGCAGCGCCGTGCCTACACCGCCCAGGACCGCCCGCAGTACGCCGGCACGGGTCACGGGCCGTGGTGCCTGGGCCTGCCGAACCCGCCGGTCCCGGCCGGCTACAACCCGCTGCCCGACGGCAGCGTCCTCGACGAACCGGGGAGGCACTGATGTCCGCCCGGAACACCGCCACCTCGCTCGCCGCGATCAAGCTCGGCATCTTCACCCTGGTCTCGATCCTGGTCACCGGGGTGCTCGCGATGATCATGGGCAACTTCGGCTTCGGGTCGACGACCCAGTACCAGGCGCTGTTCAGCAGCGCGAGCCTGATCAGCAAGGGCGACGACGTCCGGATCGCCGGGCTGACCGTCGGCTCGGTCAAGGGCGTCAAGATCGTCGACCGCACCCACGCGCTGGTGACCTTCAAGGTCAAGAGCGACGTCCCGGTGACGACCGCGAGCCACGCCGACATCCGCTTCCTCAACCTGGTCGGTGACCGCTACCTCTCGATCTCCCAGGGAGAGCCCGGTGCGCCACGGCTGCACGGGGGCGCCACGATCCCGATGAGCCAGACCACACCGGCGCTCGACCTGACCGCGCTGTTCAACGGCTTCCAGCCGCTCTTCCAGGCGCTCGACCCGCCCCAGATCAACGAGCTCTCGATGAACCTGGTCAAGGTGCTCCAGGGGGAGGGCGGCACCATCTCCGAGCTGCTCTCGCGGACCGCGTCGCTGACCAACACGCTGGCCGACCGCGACCAGCTCATCGGCGACGTGATCACCAACCTGTCCACGATGCTGCGCACCGTGGACGACCACCACCAGCAGCTCGACGACCTGGTCGTCCAGCTCAAGGGATGGCTCGGCAACCTCTCGACCGACCGCAAGGTGATCGGCACGTCGCTGACCAACGTCAGCTCGCTGACCTCCGAGCTCTCCGACCTGCTCACCCGCGGCCGCCCGCTGCTCAAGGCCGACGTGGAGCAGCTCGGCCGGGTCGCCCACATCCTGGCCCAGCCGCGCAACAAGGCGATCCTCAACGAGGCCCTCGACCGGCTGCCCGAGCTGTTCCGCAAGCAGGCCCGCATCGGCACCTACGGGTCCTGGTACAACTACTACCTCTGCGACTTCACCGGCCGGATCATCCTGCCCAAGCTCGACCTCTCGACGCTCGGCATCCCCAATCTCACGGCGCCGCTGATCGCCCAGCTCGAGAAGTCGCTGAGCAAGGCCCTGGTCTTCCACAGCACCGCGGACAGGTGCGCCTGATGGCCCGCCGCAGTCCCGCCACCGTGATGCGGATGGGCACGATCGCGCTGATCGTGCTCCTGGTGGCGATGGCCGCCGCCTTCAACCTGCAGAAGTTCCCCGGCTTCCGCGGCACCGGCTACCACGCCGACCTCCGCGACGCCTCGGGCCTCGCGCGCGGGGACATGGTCCAGATCGCCGGGGTCCGGGTCGGCCGGGTCGACTCGATCACCATCCACGGCGACCACGTGACGGTGAACTTCGACGTCCACCACGCCCACTTCGGCAACGAGACCACCGCCTCGGTCGAGGTGCTCAACCTGCTCGGCAGCAAGTACCTCAACATCACCCCGGCCGGGTCCGGGACGATGAAGGACGGCTCCACCATCCCGCTCAGCCGCACGCACGCGTCGTACGACATCGTCCAGACGCTGAGCGAGCTGACCACGACGACCGAGAAGATCGACACCGACCAGCTGGCCAAGGCGCTGACCACGCTGTCCGGGACGATCGACGCCGCCGCGCCCGAGGTGCACGACAGCTTCAACGGCATCTCGCGCCTCTCCAAGGCGATCGCCGACCGCGACGACGACCTGACCGGACTGCTCAAGCACGCCGACAGCGTGACCCGGCTGCTCGCGCAACGGCGCGGTGACCTGGTCACCCTGATGAAGGACGGCCGGGCCGTCTTCGCCGAGCTGCGCGACCGCAAGCAGGCGATCCACACGCTGCTGGTCAACGCCCAGCGGCTCTCGGTCTCGCTGACCGGGATCGTGCACGACAACGAGGCCCAGATCGGCCCGGTGCTCGCGGACCTGCAGAGCGTGGTCGGGCTGCTGAGGAACCGTGAGAAGTCGCTGCAGGCCACCATCCACAACCTCGGCCCCTACGCCTCCATCCTGATCAACGTGATCGGTACCGGACCGTGGTTCGACGCCTACGTCCCCAACCTCGTCGGGTTGGCGACCGGTGAGTTCGTGCCGGGGCCGCGGGCGGGTGATGGCGGATGAGCGCGGTGAAGACCCTGCTCGACCGGCTCAGCGGCCGGACGCTGGCCGTGGTGGTGGCGGTCCTGCTGATCGCGGCGACCCTCGTCGTCTTCGTCGGCGGGAACAACGACAAGACCCTGACCGCGCACTTCTCGCGCGCCGTCGCGATCTACCCCGGCTCCGAGGTCCGCCTGATGGGGGTGCGCATCGGATCGGTCAAGGCGGTGGTGCCGGAGGGCGACAGCGTCCGCGTCGAGATGACCTACGACGGCAGCTACAAGCTGCCCGCCGGCGCGAAGGCAGCGATCGTCACCCCGACGCTGGTGGCAGACCGGTTCGTGCAGATCGCGCCGGCGTACACGAAGGGCGCGGTGATGCAGAGCGGTGCCGACATCCCGCTGGCCGACACCGGTACGCCGGTCGAGCTCGACCGCATCTACAAGAGCCTGGCCGAGCTCTCGACCGCGCTCGGCCCGTACGGCGCCAACAAGAAGGGCGCGCTGAGCTCGCTGCTCGCCTCGGGCGCCAACGCGCTGCGTGGCCAGGGCGCACTGGCCAACCAGACCCTGATCAACCTCTCCAACGCGGTCCAGGTCTTCGGTGACAACAGCGGCTCCCTGTTCAGCTCGGTCGACCAGCTCTCCCAGCTCACCACCACGCTGGCGGCCAACGACACCGTCGTGAACGGCTTCATCTCCGACCTCACCGGCGTCTCGGCCCAGCTGGCGGGCGAGCGCGGCGACCTGGCGAAGGCGCTGGCCGCGCTCTCGCACGTGGTCACGACCGTGCGGGGGTTCGTGCACGACAACAAGACCGCGCTGACCCGCAACGTCGAGGACCTCTCCAGCGTCCTGGGCACCATCGCCAAGGAGAAGTCCTCGCTGGCCACCGCGATCCAGCTGGCCCCGCTCGGCCTGGGGAACCTGACCCTGGCCTACGACGTGAAGACCGGGTCGATCGGCTCGCGCGTCCAGTTCGGCCCGACCGTGCAGAGCCTCGGCAACGTGCTGTGCGACATCGTCGTCAACGCCCGGATCCCGAACCCCCAGATCGCCTGCCAGGTGCTCCGCGCGCTGACCGCGCCCCTGGCGCAGTCGGGCACCGACCTCGCCGCCGGTATCCAGCTTCCCGGGGTGAACCTGCCGAAGTCGTCGGCCCCGGGATCGGGCTCGGGCTCGACCTCGAAGCGCTCCACCGGCGGCCTCGGCGAGCTGCTCGGGGGGACGTCGTGAGGAACCTCCACCGCCTCCTCCTGCTGCTGGCCCTCGTGCTGGTGGTCTCCTCGTGCAAGTTCGACGGCGCCTACGACCTGCCCCTGCCCGGCGGCCGGGCGGTGAGCCCGGGAGACGCGATCACCGTGACCGCCGAGTTCACCGACGCGCTCAACGTGGTTCCGCGCACCGCGGTGATGGTCGACGACGTCCCGGTCGGCCAGGTCTCCGACATCGAGCGCGACGGGTGGCACGCCAAGGTCACGCTGCAGATCCGCAAGGACCTCGACCTGCCGGCGAACACGACCGCCGACATCCGTCAGACCAGCCTGCTGGGCGAGAAGTACGTGGCGCTGCTGGCGCCGGCCACCGGGGCCCAGGGACGGCTCGCTGACGGCGACGACATCCCGCTGGCACGCACCGGCCGCAACCCGGAGGTCGAGGAGGTCCTCGGAGCCCTGTCCTTCGTGCTCAGCGGTGGCGGGGTCCAGCAGCTGCGCACGATCAGCGTGGAGATCAACAAGATGCTCGACGGCCGGACCCAGGACGCGCGCGGCGTGCTGAGCAGCATCACCGACCTGGTCGGCACGCTGGACGACCAGAAGCACTCGATCATCGACGCGCTCGACGCGGTCAACCACCTGGCCTCCACCCTGGACGCCGAGAGCCACTCGGTCGGTGAGGCCATCGACGCGATGGGCCCGGCGCTGCGGGTGCTGAACGACCAGCACCGCTCGCTGGTCACGATGCTGGCCCAGCTGGACAAGCTCGGCGTGGTGGGCACCCGGGTGCTGAGGGCGAGCAAGGACGACGTCATCTCGACGCTGCGCCACCTGGCCCCGCCCCTGCGCGCCCTGGCCGACGCCGGCGACTCGCTGCCGCGCGGGCTGAGCCTGATGGCGAGCTTCCCGTTCCCCAAGGAGGCCGCCGACCTGGCCCAGGGCGACTACGCGAACGCCCTGTTCGCGGTCGACTTCGACCTCTCCAAGCTGCTCGGCAGCGGTGGGGTCGGTGACAGCTCCAACCTGCCGAGCCCGATCGAGATCTGCATGGCGACCCCGCTCAAGCCGCTGTGCCAGGGCCTCAACGACACCCTGCTCGCGCAGCTCTGCTCGCTGATGCCGACCAACCCGCTGTGCCCGGGCACCGGACCGGCGCCGCACGGCAGCAAGAACAACCCGCTCACGGGGCTGCTCAGCGGACTCCTCGGCGGCTCGAAGGGCACGCCGAAGTCGGGCTCGAGCGGGAGCGGTAGCGGTGGCGGGCTGCTCGGCCTGCTGCTGGGAGGAGGGTCGTCATGACACGTGGCGTCAAGACCCGGCTGATCGCCTTCCTGGTGCTCAGCGCCGTCGGCATCGTCTACGTCGCCGGGAGCTACCTGGGCATCGTGGACCGCGTGCTCGGGCGCGGCATCACCCTGCACGCGACCCTGCCCACCTCGGGCGGACTGTTCGTCGGCAGCGAGGTCACCTACCGCGGTGTGAAGGTCGGCCAGGTCTCCAAGATGCAGGTCATCCCGTCCGGCGTACGCCTCTCGCTGGCGGTCAAGCAGGGCACCAAGATCCCCGAGGGCTCGCCGTTCTACGTGCACAACCTCTCGGCCGTGGGGGAGCAGTACCTCGACTTCGAGCCGAAGGACCGCTCGGGCCCGTACGCCGCCGAGGGCGACACCTTCACCGGCACCCAGGACAGCCTGCCCGAGGCCACCGACGACCTCCTGGTCAAGATCAACGGCCTGGTCGGCTCGCTGGACCAGAGCGACGTCTCGACGGTGACCTCCGAGCTCGGGACCATGTTCCGCGGGACCGCGGACCCGTTGCAGCGGATGGTCGACTCCGGCACGAAGCTCGTCGCGCAGGCCAGGGCGAACCAGGCCGCGACCATCGACCTGATCCGCTCGGGACAGACCGTGCTGAGCACCCAGCAGGCGCACGCGAGCGACATCCGGTCGTTCTCGACCAACCTCGCCGACCTGACCGGCACGCTGCGGAGCTCGGACGGCGACCTGCGCACGCTGCTGGACGCCGGCACGCCAGCGGTCGACGAGGTGAACTCGCTGCTCACCGGCCTGGCTCCGACGCTGCCGTCCTTCCTGGGCAACCTGACGACCGTGAACCAGGTCGCGACCGACCGCCTCAACGCGCTCGAGCAGACGCTGGTGACCTTCCCGGCGGTGATCTCCTCCGGCTTCACCGGCACGCCGGGTGACGGCTACGGGCACATCAACCTCCAGCTCAACTACGACGTCCCGGCGTGCACCGAGGGTTACCTGCCTCCGGCTCAGTGGCGCCCGGCGACCGACCTGGCCGACACGTCGACCTTCCCGGCGCGGTGCCTCTCGGGCGCGCCGTACAACATGCGCGGCTCGAAGTACGCGCCGCAGCCCTCGAGCGTCACCGGCAGCCACAACCGGGCCGGCACGTACGATGTCGCCCCAGGGGCCTCGACCCGGAGCTCGAAGACGAGCCAGGCCCAGGGGAGGCAGACCTTGTTCGGCACCGATGAGTGGATGATGGTCATGGCGGGACTCAGCGAGTGAGGTTCCCGCGGATCATCGCCGGCGCGATCGCCGGCGTCCTGGCACTCGGCTGCGTCTACGTCGGTCTCGGCACCACCGCGGCACCGGGCCTGCTGCCTTCCTCCTGGCACGCCCCCGAGCACGCCTCGGACCGTGAGTCCGACCTGGTCTCGGCCGGCCGCACCGCCACCAACGCGCTCTTCGCCACGAACTACCAGACCGTGGATGCTGACCTGAAGCGGGTGGTCTCCCTCTCGACCGGCACGTTCAAGAGCCAGTACCAGAGCGCCAGCGTGCAGCTGGCGGCGCTGTTCCGCCAGCTCCGGCTGGTCCGCACCGTCAAGATCCGGCAGATCGCGACCGGCGGTGAGAGCGACAGCTCCGCGCTGGTGCTGGTGGCGGCCGACGCCAAGGCCCAGGGCCAGCTGACCCAGAAGGCGACCGGCAAGAAGGGCACGCAGGGCGGCACCACGACCCGTCCGTTCGAGAACTCCCAGAGCCTGCGCCTGGAGCTGACGATGAACAAGGTCGGCGGTCGCTGGCTGGTCGAGAACCTGGTGATCACGCCGTGACCGCGCCAGGACCGGACGAGAAGGTCTGCCCCTTCTGTGCCGAGGTGATCAAGGCAGCCGCGGTGAAGTGCCGCTACTGCCACTCCGACCTCCCCGCCGAGCCGCCCGCGACGCCGGTCGAGGACCCCGCCGAGGCGCCTGCGGAGCCGGACGCGGAACCCGACGAGGAGCCCGTCGAGCCGGACGAACCCGACGACGAGCCCGAGGAGGAGTCGCCCGAGCCCGAGGTCGTCGTCCCCGGAGCGCCGAGCACCGCGCGCTCGGGACCGGACCGGGTCCTCGTCGCACTGGTGGTGCTGTGCGTCCTGCTGGCCGGCGGCCTGGCCACCCTCTTGATCGTCGCCCGCCCGGACTCGCTGGGCACCTACGACGGTCTGGTCACCGACGCGACCTACCGCGACGACGCGCTCAGCGCCGCCTCGGCCGGCACGACCGCGCTGCTCTCCTACGACTACCGCAAGCTCGACGAGGACCAGAAGGCCGCGCGCGCCGTCCTCGACAAGAAGATGGCTGCGGACTACGACAAGGAGATGACCGGCCTCGGACCCAAGGTCCTCGCGGAGAAGCGGGTCACCAAGGCGGAGGTGAAGTCGGCCGGGATCGTCTCGCTGAAGCGGTCGAGCGCCAAGGTGCTGCTCTTCGTCGACCTGAGCGTCACCGACGGCTCCGGCGCACCGACCACGGCCCGCAAGCGACTCGTCGTCTCGATGACACGCTCGGCAGGCGATTGGGTGATATCCAATACTGACGACGTTCTGATAAATTAGAACAGGTTCCACTTTCGTGGATCCGACGCTGCCGGAAGGACGATGCGGTGCCCCAGACCCACGAGACGGACGTGCTCATCGTCGGTGCCGGTCCTGCCGGCCTCTTCGGCGCGTACTACGCGGGTTTCCGCGGCATGTCGGTCACGCTCGTCGACTCGCTCCCCGAGATCGGCGGCCAGGTCTCCGCGCTGTACCCGGAGAAGGCGATCCTCGACGTCGCCGGCTTCCCGACGATCAAGGGCCGCGAGCTGGTCAACGCACTGGTCGAGCAGGCGGCGAGCGCCAAGCCGACGTACCTCCTTAACCGCACCGCAAACGCGCTCACCGTCGGTGAGGACTCGGTCACGATGGGCCTCGACGACGGCAGCGAGGTCGTCGCGAAGGTCGTCGTGATCACCGCCGGCATCGGCAAGTTCACCCCGCGTCCGCTGCCCGCCGGCGAGGGCTGGGAGAACCGGGGGCTGGTCTTCTTCGTGCCCTCCTTCGACGAGTACGTCGGCAAGGACGTCGTCATCGTCGGTGGCGGGGACAGCGCCTTCGACTGGGCCCACCACCTCGACGGCCTGGCGACCTCGATCACCCTGGTGCACCGCCGCGACCAGTTCCGCGCCCACCAGGCCACGGTGGACGCGGTGATGGCCAGCGGGACCGAGATCATCACCAAGGCCCAGGTGACCGCGCTGATCGGAGACGGCCACGTCGAGAAGGTCGAGATCACCAAGGACGACGGCGAGGTGGTCACCAAGCCGGCCCAGGCCGTGGTGGCCGCGCTCGGCTTCATCGCCGACCTCTCCGCGATGAAGGAGTGGGGCCTGGAGTTCGACAAGCGCCACATCAAGGTCGACACCACCACCCGCACCAACCTCGAGCGCGTCTTCGCCGCCGGCGACATCACCGAGTACGAGGGCAAGGTCCGCCTGATCGCCGTCGGCTTCGGCGAGGTCGCGACGGCCATCAACAACGCCGCTCCGCTCGTTTTCCCGGACCAGGGGGTCTTCCCCGGTCACTCCAGCGAAGGCTCCTGAGGAGGAACCACGATGAAGATCAAGGTCGACTTCGACCTCTGCGAGTCCAACGCGCTGTGCGAGGCGCTCGCGCCCCAGAACTTCGAGATCGACGACGACGACTTCCTCCAGATCCTCGAGGAGAACGTCACCGACGAGAACCGTGACGCCGTCCAGCAGGCCGTCGCGGCCTGCCCCAAGTCGGCGATCAGCATCGTCGAGGGCTGACCAGCCCTTCCGCAGTCCCTCTCGGACCCCGTTCCACCCCATTCCGTCCCACCCGTGCACAGAGGAGCAGTACCCCCATGCCTGAGACCACCGATCCGCTGAGCCTCGACGGCCGCGTCGCGATCGTCACCGGTGCCGGAGCCGGCCTCGGCCGCGCCGAGGCGGTCGCCCTCGCCAAGGCCGGCGCGGCTGTCGTGATCAACGACCTCCCGGGTGCCGGCGACGAGGCCGCGGAGGAGATCCGCTCCCTCGGCGGCACCGCCAGCGTCGTCGCGGGCGACGTGGGGGAGCGCGCCACCGCCGACGCGATGATCGAGGCCGCGGTGAAGCTCGGCGGTCTCGACGTCGTGGTGAACAACGCCGGCATCACCCGCGACAAGATGATCTTCAACATGACCGACGAGGAGTTCGACCTCGTCACCAAGATCCACCTGCGCGGCCACTTCCTGCTCTCCCGCAACGCCGCGGCGTACTGGCGCGAGAAGCACAAGGAGAGCGGCGAGCAGGTCTACGGCTCGATCATCAACACCGCCTCCGAGGCCTCCCTGTCCGGCTCGCCGGGCCAGCCCAACTACGCCGCTGCGAAGGCCGGGATCACCGCGCTGACGCTGTCCTCCGCGCGCAGCCTGGGCCGGATGGGCGTGCGTGCCAACGCGATCGCGCCGCGGGCGCGCACCGCGATGACCGCCGCGGTCTTCGGCGAGGACACCTCGGGCAAGGCGCTCGACCCCTACTCGGCCGAGCACGTCGCCCCGCTGGTGGCCTACCTGGCCTCCCCGGCGGCAGCGAACATCACCGGCCAGCTCTTCGTCGTGTACGGCGGCATGGTCGCCCTGATCGGCGCCCCCGTCGTCGAGCACCGCATCGACACCACCGGCGAGGCCTTCGACCTCGCCGAGCTCGACCAGACCTTGGGCGGCTACTTCGCCGACCGGGACCCCTCCGTCGGCTTCGCGGCCGACTCCGTCATGCAGCTCACCCTTCGAGACACGCCTTGATGGCGTTCCTCAGGGACCGAAAGGAAACCAATGTCTGACCGCCTCGCAGGGAAGGTCGCCATCGTCACCGGTGGCGCACAGGGCCAGGGCGCCGAGATCGCCCGCCAGTTCGTGGCCGAGGGCGCCAAGGTGGCCATCGCCGACGTCGCCGACGAGCTCGGTCAGGCACTCGCCGACGACCTGGGCGACGACGCGTTCTTCCGCCACCACGACGTCAGCGACGAGGACTCCTGGACCGCGCTGGTCGCCGAGGTCGCCGAGCGCTTCGGCCCGGTCAGCGTGCTGGCCAACAACGCCGGCATCCTGCGGTTCGGCGAGATCGAGACGATGACCAAGGAGGAGTACCTGGGCCTGGTCAACGTCAACCAGCTCGGCACCTTCCTGGGCATGAAGGCCGTGGCCCGCACCATGCGCAAGAACGGCGGCGGCTCGATCATCAACTCCTCCAGCGTCGAGGGCCTCGCCGGGATGGCCTCGCTGACCGGGTACGTCGCCACCAAGTGGGCGATCCGCGGGATGACGAAGGCCGCCGCGATGGAGCTGGGCCCGAAGCAGATCCGGGTCAACTCGATCCACCCCGGCATGATCGACACCCCGATGACCCGCCCGCACGGCGGCGACGCCGCGATGGAGTTCGGCGCCTCGCGGGTGCCCCTGCGCCGCGTCGGCTACCCGAGCGACATCGCGCCGCTCTACGTCTTCCTGGCCAGCGACGAGTCCGGCTACATCAACGGTGCCGAGATCGCGATCGACGGAGGGGTGACTGCGACCCACGCGTTCGGGGGTTGAGCTGAGCGCCGACCTCAGCGCAGGACGAGCCGGACCGCGTTCTCGATGTGCTCCGCGGTCTCCTCGGCCGTGGCGCGCCCGGTGACCCAGCTGACCAGGGCGGAGAGCCAGACGTCCGAGATCACCCGGGCGATGGCGACGTCCTGGTCCGAGGGCGGCTCGCCCTCGACGTACGACTCGCCCTTGATCGCCCGGTTGAGCATCGTGGTCATCTGCATGCCCACCACGTGGATCTCGGTGGCCACGGAGGCGTCGGCGAACATGAAGGCCCGGGTCAGCGCGTCGGTCAGGTTGGCGTCCCCCTGCATGCCGCGGGTGGCGCGCCGCAGCACGTAGATGACCCGCTCGGCGGCGGTCTCACCGGGGACCGGCTTGCGCCCGACGATGCTCCCGGTGTCCTCGAACTGGCGGGCCAGGGCGGAGACCAGGAGGTGGATCTTGGAGGGGAAGTAGCGGTACAGCGTGCCGAGCGCGACGTCGGCCTTCTCGGCGACCGCGCGCATCTGGACCGCGTCGAACCCGCCCTGGGAGGCGAGCGCGATCGTCGCGTCGAGGATCCGGCGCCGGCGGTCGCGCTGTGCGGCGGACCCGAGGTCCTCCGCGGTGAGCGAGTTCGTGGTGGTCAAGTCCCGGCCTTCCGCCTCGTAGGTACCGTGGGACAACGCTAGCAGCGCGATCAGTCATAATAGAAACACGTTGCAGTTCAGAAACTTCTTTGAAACACCCCGGGTTCGCTCGGAAAAGAAAGGGCGGGCCCTTGCGCATCGCACTCGTGTCCTACCGCAGCAAGCCGCACTGCGGGGGACAGGGCGTCTACGTCCGCCACCTCAGCCGTGAGCTGACCGCCCTCGGTCACTCCGTGGAGGTGTTCTCCGGCCAGCCCTACCCCGAGCTCGACGAGGGTGTCGCCCTGACCAAGCTGCCCAGCCTGGACCTCTACCGCGACCCCGACCCGTTCCGGATGGTCTGGCCCTGGGAGTTCCGCGACCTGATCGACGCCCAGGAGTTCGCGATCATGTGCACCGCCGGGTTCCCCGAGCCGCGCACCTTCGGCAAGCGGCTGCTGCGCGCGATGCGCGGCCGCGCCGGCGACTTCGACATCGTGCACGACAACCAGGTCCTGGCCCACGGCGTGATGGACATCGAGAAGGAGGTCGGGATCCCGGTCCTGACCACCGTGCACCACCCCATCACCTTCGACCGCCGTGTCGACATCGCGGCCGCGCCCCTGCGCAAGAAGCTGAGCCTTCGCCGCTGGTACGGCTTCCTGCGGATGCAGGGTGCCGTCGTACGCCGGGCCCGCTGGATCCTGCTGCCCTCGGAGTCCTCCAAGGTCGACGCGGCCAACGACTTCGGCGCAGACCTGGAGAAGATGCAGGTCATCCCGCTCGGGGTCGACGACTGCTTCGTCCCGCCGACCGAGCCGCGGGTCCCCGGTCGCCTGGTCGCGATGGCCAGCGCGGACGCCCCGATGAAGGGCATCGCCACCCTGCTGGAGGCGTTCGCCAAGCTGCGCACCGAGCGCGAGCTCGAGCTGCTCCTGGTCACCAAGCCCACGCCGGGCGGCCGGACCGAGAAGCTCATCGAGGAGCTCGGCATCGGCGAGCACATCAAGTTCGTCAACGGCATCAGCGACACCGAGCTCGTCGCGGTGATGGGATCGGCCGAGATCGCCGTCGTGCCGTCGCTCTACGAGGGCTTCTCGCTGCCGACCGCCGAGCTGATGGCCTGCGAGACCCCGCTGGTGGTCAGCCGCACCGGCGCCATCCCCGAGGTCGTCGGCCCCGACGGGCTGTGCGCCGAGCTGGTCACCCCGGGTGACGTCGAGGAGCTCGCGCGCACGCTGGCCGACCTGCTGGACGACCCCGAGCGCCGCGACCGCCTCGGCAAGGCCGGCCGGGTCCGCGCCCAGGAGCTGTTCAGCTGGCGCGCGGTGGCGCGGAAGACCGCCGCGGCCTACGAGCACGTGGTCGCCGACTACCAGGCGAACCCGACCGCCACGCACCAGCGCGTCAAGCGCACGAAGAAGAAGTAGAGGACGACCCACATGCTGACCGTTGACTTCGACCGGCTGGGCCTGCTGCCCGGCGACCGGGTCATCGACATGGGCTGCGGCGCCGGGCGCCACGCCTTCGAGATGTACCGGCGCGGCGCCGACGTCGTCGCTTTCGACCAGGACGCCGACGAGCTCGCAGGAGTGCTCGAGCTCTTCGGCGCGATGAAGGAGGCCGGCGAGGTCCCCGCGGGAGCCGCGGCCGACATCAAGGAGGGCACCGCGCTCGCGCTGCCGTTCGCCGACGGCGAGTTCGACCGGGTCGTGTGCTCCGAGGTCCTCGAGCACATCTGGGACGACGTCACCGCGATCTCCGAGCTGATCCGGGTGCTGCGGCCCGGCGGCACGATGGCGATCACCGTGCCGCGCTGGCTGCCCGAGGTCATCAACTGGCGGCTCTCGGCCGACTACCACAACGCCGAGGGCGGGCACATCCGGATCTACACCGACCACGAGCTGGTCGACAAGGTCACCAAGGGCGGTCGTCCGAACGACGGCACGCCGGGCGACGCGATGATCTACGAGGGCAAGGACCACGCCCACGGCCTGCACGCGCCGTACTGGTGGATCAAGTCCGCGGTCGGCGTGGAGAACAACGACCACCCGATCGTCAAGGCGTACCACCAGGTCCTGGTCTGGGACATCATGAAGACGCCCCGCTACTCCACCGTGACCCGCCTGGCCGAGAAGGCGCTGAACCCGCTGATCGGCAAGAGCATGGTGCTGTACTTCCGGAAGCCGGAGTAGGCGTGCCGGAGGCCTTCAGCTGGCAGGTCCCCGCTGTCGACGGCGTGCTCACCTCGGGGCAGGTCGCGGACACCGCGGCCTCGATCGCGGCGATGCAGGAGCCCAGCGGCGCGGTCCCGTGGACGCCCGGGGAGAAGACCGACGTCTGGAACCACGTCGAGGGCGCGATGGCGATGCTCGTCGGCGGCCAGGTCGAGGCCGCCGAGCGCGCCTACGCCTGGTGCGCTGCTACCCAGCGCGCCGACGGGTCCTGGCCGA
>JBJMIO010000066.1:0-18859 GCA_045806765.1 Marmoricola sp. | reverse complement strand
TGGGAGACCTCGGTCCGGGCGGCGCTGGCCTGCGAGCCGGACCACGTGTCGGCGTACTCGCTGATCGTCGAGGACGGCACGGCACTGGCCCGGCAGGTGCGGTCCGGGGTGCTGCCGATGCCGGACGACGACGACCTCGCCGACAAGTACGCGCTGGTGGACGACCTGCTCGGTGCGGCAGGGCTGGGGTGGTACGAGGTGTCCAACTGGTCGCGCGACGCGGCCTCGCGGTGCCGTCACAACGAGCTGTACTGGACCTCGCAGAACTGGCTCGGCATCGGCCCGGGCGCGCACGCCCACGTCGGTGGCGTGCGGTGGTGGAACGCCAAGCACCCGACCGCCTACGCCCAGCGGCTCGCGGCCGGAGAGTCACCCGCGCTGGCCCGCGAGGTGCTCGACGAGGAGACCCGGCACGTCGAGCGGGTGCTGCTCGAGGTGCGCCTGCGCGACGGTCTCCCGCTCGAGCTGGTCGAGCGGTCCGGGGTGGACGAGGTGGTGGCCGACGGGTCTGCCGAGGTCGTCGGCGACCGGCTGGTGCTCACCCGCCAGGGGCGGCTGCTGGCCGATGCCGTGGTGCGGAGGCTCCTCGACTAGCTCGCGACCCGGCGTTCGTGCGTGAGTGTTTCTCGTCGACCCGGCGTTCGTGCGTGCGTGTTCGGCGTACTGCACTTGTGCACGAGCGCCGGGTCGGCGGACTGGACTCGTGCACGAGCGCCGGGTCGGCGTACTGGACTCGTGCACGAGCGCCGGGTCGGCGTCAGGTCACGAAGTCGATGAGCTCCTCGACGCGACCGAGCAGGCTCGGCTCGAGGTCGGCGTACGAGCTGACCTTGCCGAGGATGTGCTTCCACGCGCGGGCGATGTCGGCCTGGTCGCGGTGCGGCCAGCCGAACGCCTGGCACACACCCTTCTTCCACTCCAGGTGACGCGGGACGGTCGGCCAGGCCTCCTTGCCGATCGCCGAGGGCTTCACCGCGGCCCAGACGTCGACGTAGGGGTGGCCGAGGACCAGGACGTGCTTGCCGATCGGTGACCTCGCGATGGAGGCGGCGATCCTGCTCTCCTTCGAGCCGGTCACCAGGTGGTCGACCAGGACGCCGACGCGTCGCTCGGGGCCCGGCCCGAAGTCGCGCAGGTGCTCGGCGAGGTCGTCGATGCCGTCGAGGTACTCCACGACGACCCCCTCGATGCGCAGGTCGGCGCCCCACACCTTCTCGACGAGCTCGGCGTCGTGGCGGCCCTCGACGAAGATCCGGCTGGCGCGGGCGACCCGGGCCTTGGTGCCGGCCACGGCGATCGACCCGGACGCCGTCCGCGTCGGCGCCTGCGGGCCCTTGCGGACCGGCGCCACCAGGACGACCGGGACCCCGTCGAGCAGGAAGCCGGGGCCGAGCGGGAACGTACGCCGCTTCTGCCTCCGGTCCTCCAGGATCAGCGTCCCGAGATCGCGCTCGACCTTGACGATCTCGCCGCAGAAGTCGGTCTGGACCTCCTCGACCACCAGTCCGAGGTCGGCGCTGACCTCGACCGACCGACCGTTCTTCGGCTTGCGCCAGTCACCGGCCAGGACGTCGGAGCCGTAGCGATCGGCACTGTTGAAGGAGGGCACCGGTCAACGCTAGACGCGCGGACGCCTGGCGTTTCGCAGGCTCGCCACGTGGCTAAGGTCCCAACCATGACTCGGAGAAGCTGGGCTGCCGCCGTTCCGCTCGCCCTCGTGCTCGTGCCCGTGCTCGTCCTGGGCTCCGTGACGGGAGCCGGAGCCGTCGAACCCGGGCCACCGGTGAACCAGACCTCACCGGGCGTGACCGGCACCCTGCGGGTCGGGGAGCTGCTGACCGCCACGACGGGGGAGTGGACACCGGAGCCGGCGTCGTACCAGTACTCGTGGTTGCGCGACGACATCGCCGTCAGCGGGGAGCACGCGAAGACCTACCGGCTCACCGGCGCCGACCTCGGGCACCGGATCGCGGTGCAGGTCATCGGCGTCGGCTCGGACACGACGCCCGGGACCCCGGTCATCTCCGCCGACTCGGCCGAGGTCGGGCTCGGGCGGTTCAGCCTCACCGGCGTCTCGCGCATCCTCGGGACCCGCAGGTGGGGGCACGAGCTGAAGGTCGTCAACGGGACCTGGTCACCGAAGCCGACGAAGGTCGTCTACCAGTGGCTCGCGAACGGGAACGCGATCAAGGGTGCGACCAGGGCGCGCTACACCCCGACGCCGGCTGACTTCGGCAAGAAGCTGACCGTCCGCGTCTCGGCCCGGCGCGCGTACTACGCGAACCTCGTGAGCTACTCGCTGACCACCGGACCGATCGGGCACCGGGTCCGGGTCAAGAAGCACTTCACCTACTCGATCGCCACCCGCGGGAACGTGACGGCGAACATGCGTACCTTCGCTGCGATCGCCGCGCGGGTCTACGCCGACCCGCAGGGCTGGCGCTCGGCGGGCTACGAGTTCACACCGGTCGCGCACGGCGGGGACTTCACGCTGGTGCTGAGCAGTGCGTCCCGGATGGCGAGCTTCGGCTACCCCTGCGACAGCACCTGGAGCTGCCGGGTCGGGCGGAACGTGATCATCAACCAGACCCGCTGGCTGCACGCCTCGCCCGCGTGGAACGCCGCGCACCGCCCGCTGCTGGAGTACCGGAACATGGTGATCAACCACGAGACCGGTCACTGGCTCGGCCACCACCACCTCACCTGTCCCGGCAAGGGCAGGCTCGCGCCGCTGATGATGCAGCAGTCCAAGGGCCTCCACGGCTGCCGGTTCAACCCCTTTCCCCTCCCGAGCGAGCGCTGGACCAGTCGTTGACGGGGCCCTTCTGACCCGTCGAGCGGAGCCCTTCGACGCGCTCAGCGGGGCCGTGGGGACGGGCGTCGGGAATATCTTCTTGCATCGTGAACGTTCGCGATATATCGTGAACATATCGAGAAGAACGGCGCGTTCGGTGCGCCGCCTCGATCACAGACAAGGAGAACCACCATGCGCAACACCACCAACAACCCGTGGGGAGCCGAGTTCGGCCCCCAGATCGAGAACGTACGACGTCAGCGCCGCTCGCCCGAGGAGGGTCGCGGCCGAGGTCGCGTCCACGGCGGTCGCGGTCGGCACGACGGTCCGTGGGGCGGCCCGATGGGCGGCCCGCCGCCGTGGGTCGGCCAGATGTTCGGCCCGCAGTGGGGCGGTCCCGGCGCAGGCCGGGGCGGTCGCCGCTCCCGGGTCCGCCGCGGCGACGTACGCCCGGCGATCCTCGACGTCCTCGGCGCCGCACCGGAGCCGCTGAACGGCTACCAGGTCATCCAGCAGATCGCGGACCGCACCGAGGGAGCCTGGAAGCCGAGCCCGGGATCGGTCTACCCGACCATCGCCCAGCTCGTCGACGAGGGTCTCGTCGAGGACGCGCCCGCGGGTCGCAAGACCCTGCAGCTCACCGAGACCGGCCGTGCCTACCTGAGTGACAACGCCGAGGAGGTCGCCGCTGTGTGGCGGGCCTTCGACGAGGTCGAGGAGGACGGCCACGCCGATCTGCGCCAGGTCATCAAGCAGACCGTCGGCGCGATCGTGCAGGTCGCCTCGGCCGGTACGCCGGACCAGCAGGCCAAGGCCGTGGAGATCCTGGCCGACACCCGACGCAAGCTCTACGGGCTCCTCGCCGAGGGACCCGACGCATCTGAGGAGGAGTGATGACCATGACCCACCAAGGTCTGCACGACCTGAGACTCTCCGACCGTGACCGGGCCCGGGCGCGCAAGCGCCTGGTCCGCGAGCACGGCCGGGGACGGATCGATCCCGCCGAGCTCGACGAGCGTCTCGACGCCGTCGCGACCGCGCGGACCCACGGCGACCTCGCGTCGGTCTTCGCCGACCTGGTCCCGTTCGCCGCGGTGGACGCCAAGCCCTTCAGTCCGTACGCCACCCGGCGTGGACGGCGCTACGGGCGCGGCTTCCGGCCGTTCCCGTTCCCGCTGCTGCCCCTGCTGGTGCTCGCCATCGTCATCGCCGCGACCGGGCACGTGCCCTGGATCGCGATCGGGATCGTGGCCGCCGTGCTCGTGCTGACCGCACCGTGGCGCTGGAGCCGACGTGCTCGCTGGGCCTGCTGACCACCTCGGCACGCGCCCGGACGAGCGCTCAGATCATCGCTCAGATCAGAGGGAGCTGGCGTCGTACGCGGGGGAGCTGCTCGTAGCCCCGGCGTACGGCGTCAGCCATCTGCTCCCGCGGGTACGGCCAGTCGCCGGCCTGCACGGCCTCGTCGACCGGCACGCCTCGCCCGGCGAGGTCGCGGATCGTCTCGGCGACCACGCCGATCGCCGAGCGCTGCTCGTCGACGAAGTCGCGGTCGACGACCGCGCCGTGACCGGGCACGACAGCGCTGCCGGGTCCGAGGAGGGTCACGACCAGGTCGAGGCTCGTCGGCCAGTCCATCGGGTAGCAGTCGCCACCGAAGCCCGGCACCGCTGAGCGGGCCACCGACTCCTCGACCAGGTCGCCGGCGAAGAGCACGTCGGCATCGGCGACCCGCAGGACCAGGTCGCCGGCGGTGTGCCCGCGACCGGGGTGCACCAGCTCGAGCACCCGGTCACCCAGGTCGAGGCTGAGTGCGGAGGAGAAGGTGCGCCTCGGGACCGCGACGTCGGTCTCGACCAGGTCGGCGAGACGGGCATCGGCACCGGGCTCGGCGAGCTCGCCACGTGCCTGCTCCTTGATCTCCTCGGCGTGCTCCGGCAGCTGCGCGGCGGCGTCCTCGTGAGCCACCAGCTCGGCGCCGGCCCCGGCCAGGACGGCGTTGCCGAAGGTGTGGTCGAAGTGGGCGTGGGTGTTGACCGCGGCCACCAGCGGCGCGGTCGAGATCCGGCGTACCGCTGCCAGGACGTCATCGCCGAGCGTCCCGCTGGCGTTCGTGTCGACCACCACCAGGCCGGCCTCGCCGGCCACCAGCCCGACGTTGACGTCGAACCAGGGGTACCGCGCCACCCAGACCCGGTCGGCGATCTCGGTGAAGTCGGTCATGGCGTCACCCTAGGCGTCGCCGCCGCTCCTAGTAGACTTGGCACTCGGAACACCGGAGTGCCAACCGTGGAGAGGAGCCGAGCATGGTCGAGGACCGCAAGCTCGCCGTCCTCCGCGCGATCGTGGAGGACTACGTCGCGACCCAGGAACCGGTCGGCAGCAAGACGCTGGTCGAGCGCCACCAGCTCGGGGTCTCCCCGGCGACGGTGCGCAACGACATGGCTGCGCTGGAGGAGGAGGGGCTCATCGCCCAGCCGCACACCAGTGCCGGACGGATCCCGACCGACAAGGGTTACCGCTTCTTCGTCGACCGCCTCACCACGCTCAAGGCGATGTCGGCGGCCGAGCGGCGCGCGATCTCCAGCTTCCTCGAGGACGCCCACGACCTCGACGACGTCGTGCAGCGCAGCGTCCGGCTGCTCGCCCAGCTGACCCAGCAGGTCGCGATCGTGCAGTACCCGACGCTGGCGCGCTCGACGGTGCGCCACATCGAGCTGGTGGCCCTGAGCACCACCCGCGTGCTCGTCGTCCTCATCCTCTCCACCGGCAGGGTCGAGCAGCGTGCCGTCGAGGTGCCGGCCGAGCTGACCGACGAGCTGCTCGGCGAGCTGCGCGTGAAGATCAACTCCGCCGCCGCCGGCGAGCGGATCTCCGAGGCGGCCGCCGCCCTGGCCGCGCTTCCCGAGCAGGTCGCGCCCGAGGGCATCGGCACGTTCGGCGTCGTCGTGGCAGCACTCGTCGAGGCGATGTCGGACCACCGCTCGGACGAGCGCGTGGTGGTCGGCGGCACCGCCAACCTGGCGCGCTTCGGCGACAACTTCGACCAGACCATCAAGCCGATGCTCGAGGCACTCGAGGAGCACGTGGTGCTGCTCAAGCTGCTGGGGCACGCCACCTCCTCCTCGCACGTCACCGTGCGGATCGGCCGCGAGGGCCCGATCGACCAGCTCTCGAGCACCTCGGTCGTCGCCACCGCCTACGGTGCCGCCGACTCCCTGTCCGCGCTCGGCGTGGTCGGTCCGACCCGGATGGACTACCCGGGCTCGATGGCCGCCGTCCGTGCCGTCGCCAGCTACGTCTCCTCGATCCTCGAAGAAGCCTGAGAAAGAAACCCGTGAGCCTCGATCCCTACGCAACCCTCGGTGTGGACCGCGACGCCGACGCCGAGACGCTGAAGAAGGCGTACCGCAAGCTGGCGCGCCAGTACCACCCCGACGTCAACTCCGAGCCCGGTGCCCAGGAGAAGTTCAAGGAGGTCTCCGCGGCCTACGAGATCCTCTCCGACCCCGAGAAGCGCCGGATGTACGACCTCGGCGGCGACCCGTTCGGCGGTGCCGGTGCCGGTGGATTCGGTCAGGGCGCCGGCTTCTCCTTCACCGACATCATGGACGCCTTCTTCGGTGGCCAGCAGGGCGCCTCGCGCGGCCCGCGCTCGCGCCAGCGCCGTGGTCAGGACGCCCTGGTGCGCCTCGACCTGCAGCTGGCCGAGGCCGCCTTCGGGACCACCCGGGAGCTCAAGGTCGACACTGCTGTCGTGTGCACCACCTGCCACGGGTCCGGTGCGGCCGAGGGGTCGCACCCGGTCACGTGCGAGACGTGCCACGGCCGCGGCGAGGTCCAGCACGTCCAGCGCTCGTTCCTCGGCGAGGTCCGGACGCTGCGTCCCTGCGCCGCGTGCCGCGGGTACGGCGAGATCATCCCCGACCCGTGCCGCGACTGCGCCGGCGACGGCCGCCTGCGCTCGCGCCGCGCGATCACCGTCAAGATCCCGCCCGGCGTCGACACCGGCACCCGGGTCCAGCTCTCCGGGGAGGGCGAGGTCGGCCCCGGTGGGGGCCCGGCCGGTGACCTCTACGTCGAGGTGCAGGTCGCCCCGCACCCGACCTTCACCCGCGAGGGGCTCGACCTGCACTGTCGGGTCGCCGTCCCGATGACCGCCGGCGCACTCGGGACCACCATCGAGCTGCCGCTGCTCGAGGCCGACCTGGACACCGAGGAGATCGAGGTCGAGCGCTCGGTCACCCTGGACATCAAGGCCGGGACCCAGTCGGGCACCGAGCAGGTGCTGCGCGGGCGCGGCGTGCCGAGCCTGCGCAGCCAGGCCCGCGGCGACGTGGTCGTCACCATCGAGGTCGAGACGCCGAACAAGCTCGACGAGCGCCAGGAGGCGCTGCTGCGTGAGCTCGCCGCCCTGCGGAACGAGGAGTCCCCGGACGGTCGCATCCAGCCCGCGCAGAAGGGGCTCTTCGGCCGCATGCGGGACGCTTTCAACCAGCGATGACCCTGATCCGATGACGCTGCCCGTCTTCTTCGCCGAGGACGTCGCCGGTGCACGCGTCGGTGAGACCGTGGTGCTCGAGGGCGACGAGGGCCGGCACGCGGCGACCGTGAAGCGGATCCGTGCCGGCGAACGGATCGTGCTCACCGATGGTGCCGGCACGTCGGCGACCGGAACGGTCACGGCCGCTGCGAAGGCCTCGCTGGACGTGGTCGTCGAGGAGGTGTCCTTCGCCGAGCGCGCTACCCCGTCGGTGACGGTGGTCCAGGCGATCCCCAAGGGTGAGCGCGGCGAGCTCGCGGTCGAGGTGCTCACCGAGATCGACGTCGACCGGATCGTGCCGTGGGCGGCGTCGCGCTCGGTCGCGATCTGGCGCGGCGACCGCGTCGCGAAGGGCCTCGCGAAGTGGCGGGCTGCAGCGCGCGAGGCCGCCAAGCAGGCACGTCGCTCCTGGTTGCCCGAGGTGAGCGACCTGATGAGCACCGACGAGGTCGTCGCGCTGCTCGCGGAGGCCGACCTGGCCGTGGTGCTGCACGAGGACGCCGAGATCGCCCTGGCCGATCTGGACCTGGCCGGCATCGGCTCGTTGGTCGTGGTCGTCGGTCCCGAGGGCGGGATCTCTGCTGAGGAGCTGGACGCGTTCGCGCAGGCGAGCGTCGTACGGCTGGGGCGGTCGGTGCTGCGCACCTCCACCGCCGGCGTCGCCGCGGTCGCCGCCCTGCTCTCCCGCACCGACCGCTGGCGTTGACCGGGCCCGCTCCCGCCCTTGGCTCATGGGGCCTTCCGGCACGTTGAGTGCGGGGTTCTCGGCGATCGAGTCGGGAGTTCGGGACGAAGTACGCCGGCAGGTCTTGTCCAACGCCGCCAGCCAACAGGTCGAAAGACCCCAGTCGAGGTCGGAACGGGCGGCGGTCTCAAGCCGCCCAATCAACCGTCAGGGGGTGGCGAGGAGGGTCTCGATGCGGGCGATCTCGGCGTCGATCGCCGCTTGCTGAGCCGTGGTGGGTGGAGCGAAGGTCTTGACGGTGACCCGTCCGTCGACCACCCTCCACAACCCGGCGAGCAGGCCGTCGAGGAACAGGGTCGCTGCGACGCCGCCGTTGGCGCCCATCCACCGCTTGCGCACCTCGTCGGGGGCGATCCGATCGCGGTCGGCGTGGGAGAGGAAGACGTTGTCGTAGGTGCCGAGCAGCAGAACCGGGAGCTCGAGGTCCTCCTCGGCCAGCGGCGCGCCCGGCAGGTCGTACAGGGTGCGGCCCTTCTCGTCGACGACGGTCTCGAGCCGGCCTGTCTTCGCCATCGCGGTGAACACCGGGCCGAGCCGCGTCACGCGTGACCAGGTGGTCATGTCGGCCGCGGTCGCGGGACCGTACGCCGCCAGGTACCGCTTGACGAGGGTCTCGACGTCGGCCTCGGCGAACGTGCCACCCACCCAGTCGTCGGCGTAGGCGTAGGCAACGCCGCCGCTGCGCTTCCACAGCCCGCGCGGAGGCACCTGGACCAGCGGGAGCCGTTCGCGCGTCGCGTGCCGCAGCGCGTCCTCGGGCACGTCGGGGTGGACCTCCGCGAGACGCTGACCGATCTCGGCGTGCGAGCGCGGACCGTCGGCGAGGAGCGGTCGCACCACGGCGTCGAGCTCGGCGGTGCTCACGTGTGCAGCCGGTCGGCTCGTCTGGCCGCTCGCGCTGACCCGGTCCAGCGTCGGCTGCACCCAGCCGCGCAGCTGCAGCGCGTCGGCTGCGGTCAGCACGTGGACGGTGCCGCGCATCGTGAAGAAGCGCACCAGCGATCGGTCCTCGAGGCGGTCCGACAGGTCGGCGGGGGTGAAGTCCTCGACCCGCGCGGCGAGCGAGAGGTACGGCGGCAGGTTCTCCTGCGCCTGCAGGCCCATCACGTGCTCCACGACGCCCGGCACCGAGCCGACCGTGCGCCGGCCCGGCACCAGCTGCTGGCGCAGCCACAGCGTCCGGGTCAGCGCACGGGTCGAGATGCTCACGGATCCATCGTCGCGGGCCGCACCGACATCACTTGACGATGATCTCCTTGGTGTCCTGGTTCGTCGGCCTGCCGGTGCCCGACTCGTCGGTGTCGTGGACGACCAGGGTGTACCCGCCGGGCTGGAGCCCATGGATCGTGAACGAGTACGGCGAGAGGGTGCAGCACTCGGCCGCGGTCGCGTGACCCTGCTTGACCACGGTGTCGCCGCCGACCAGAAGCTCCCACTGGACCGTCCCCTCGAAAGCCGCCGCCCTGCCGGTCACCGTGAGGTCGCCGGCCGGGACGTCCGCGCCGTCGACCGGGGTGGTGATCTGGACCGGCGCCATCACAGCGTCGTCGGGCTGGGGTTGCTGGGGGCCGCGGGTGTCGACACCGAGCACGTGGTCGAGGACCTCGGTCTTGTCGTCCGCCTGGGTGAAGGCAGCGAAGAACACGGGGTTGCGAGCACCGAGCGCCGCCTGCACGCTGCGCACGAGCTGCTCGAGGGACAGCCGCGCGACTTCCTCGGACATCCCGGCCGGGCGCTCCACCATGCCGGTGCCGGCGAAGGTGACCTGGATCTCGCAGCCGGGATCCACGCAGCCGCCGAGACCTTGGATCGTGGTGCCCGAGGGCCACGCGCTGCGGTAGTCAGGATCGACCGCGTGACCCGCGACGGCGAGCTGCGCCGCATCCATCGCGAACCCGATGCGCGCACCGTTCTCCGTCGCGTGGCCGGCGTCGTCGGCACCGTTGTGCACGACGGTGCTCTCCGCGAACAGCCGCGGGCCGCTGGCGGTGTCACCGAGGTAGTAGACCTCGCTCGAGGCCGACGTCGGCGCCTGCACGGACGTGTGCGACGGGCCGGACGAGCCGGAGCCGCCGTTGCGGTCGCGCAGCGACCAGCCGACTCCGCCGACGGCCAGGCCGATGACGACCGCCGCCGCGACTGCGGGCAGGAACCAGCGTCGCGCGGTGGAGTCCTCGGTCCGGGTGCGCTCGAGGATCTCCTCGAAGGTCCCGGCCGGGCGGACGTCGGAGGTGGCCTCGGCGAACAGCTCGCGCAGGTCGTCCTCGGGCCCGGTGCTGGTGCTGGTGTCGTTCTCGTTCATGACTGCTCCTCGGAGAGGGTCGCGCGCAGCGCTGCTGCGCCGCGGGATGCGTGGCTCTTGACGGCACCGCTGCTGATGCCGAGGGTCTGGGCGATCTCCCGCTCGGAGAGGTCGAGGTAGTAGCGCAGCACCAGCACCTCGCGCTGGCGGGTCGGCAGAGCGGCGAGGGCGTCGAGCACCTGCGCTCGCTTCTCCCGTGCCAGGACCGGTACGTCGGCCGCGACCCCGTCCGCCAGCGGCTGAGGCCGGTGCCGCGCGACGACGACCCGGTGCCGCTGGGCGCTGCGCGACCGGTTGACCACCGTCCGGGCCAGGTAGGCCGGCGCGTTGCCGCGGTCGATGCGGCGCCAGTGCCGGTGCAGCGCGACGAACGAGTCCTGGACGACGTCCTCGGCCAGCTCGCGGTCGCGCAGCAGCAGCACGGCGAGCCGCAGCAGCCGGGTGTAGTGGCCGGCGTACAGCTGCTCCAGCGCGGCGTCCGCGTCGATGACCGGCTCCTCGGTGCTGATGGCTGCGATCGTGTTCACGCTACTTCCACGCGCGAGGTGCCCCGGGGGTTTACACGCCGCGGCATGCAATTCGGACAGCCGGTGTCCAGGGGTCCCGCCTATGCTCGAAGGCATGAGTGCGGAGGGAACCGATCCGGAGTGCGTCTTCTGCCGGATCGTCGCCGGCGAGATCCCGGCCGAGGTGGTCCACGAGAGCGCGACGACGCTCGCCTTCCGCGACCTGACCCCGCAGGCGCCCACGCACGTCCTGGTCATCCCGCGCAGCCACTACCCGAACGCGGGCGCGCTCGCCGAGGGTGAGCCCGCGACCGCGGCGCACCTGTTCGACGCCGCGCGCGAGATCGCGGCAGCCGAGGGACTCGAGAACGGCTACCGGCTGGTCTTCAACACCGGCGCGGATGCGCACCAGACGGTCTTCCACGTGCACCTGCACCTGCTCGGCGGACGCGCGATGGGATGGCCCCCGGGATGAGGAAGATCCTCGCGCTCGCGGCCGTCGGCGCGCTCGCCGTCACCGCCGCCTGCGGCTCGAGCTCGTCGAAGAAGCCGGCGGCGGACCCGACACCGCCTGCGGTCCAGACGCACCACCACACGACGACTACCCCGGCGCCACCGAAGCCGCTGCGCCCCGGCGAGACCCGGGTCCAGGTGCGGATGCCGCACTCCTACACGCCCTCGGCGCCGACCGGGGTGGGCACCGACGACTACCGCTGCTTCCTGCTCGACCCGAAGGTCACCCACGACTCGTTCGTCACCGGGTTCAACGTGCTGCCCGGCAACCCCGACGTGGTGCACCACGTGATCCTGTTCCGGGTGCCCCCCGAGAGGGTCGCGGAGGCCAAGCAGAAGGACGCCGAGACACCGGGCGAGGGCTGGACCTGCTTCGGCACCTCCGGGCTGGGCAACGACGCGACCATCGACGACGCCCCGTGGCTCGGTGCCTGGGCGCCGGGCAGCCCCGAGCAGCTCTACGGCAAGGGGCTGGGCGAGGACTTCAAGGCCGGCTCGATGATCGTGATGCAGGTGCACTACAACCTGCTCAACGGCGCCGAGCCCGACACCTCGGCCGCCCAGCTGCGGCTGACCGGCGACCCGAGCACGAAGTCGTTGCAGACCCAGCTGCTCCCTGCCCAGGTCGAGCTCCCGTGCCGTCCGGGCCACACGGCCAACCCGCTGTGCGACCGGGCGAACGCGATGAAGGACGTCGAGGCCCGCTTCGGCGCGGCCGGCAAGCTGGCTGACTACCTGCACCTGCTGTGCGGCAGCGAGCCGGCCGGCCCGGTGCAGAGCTGCACCCGTGAGGTCACCACGCCCGAGACGATCCGCGGCGCGGCCGGGCACATGCACCTGCTGGGCCACTCGATCAAGATCGAGGTCAACCCGGGCACCCCCCGCGCGCGGACGGTGCTGAACATCCCGGTGTGGGACTTCGACAACCAGGGCAGCAGGCCGACCCCGCCGATCGCGCTGAAGCGGGGCGACACCATCCGGGTCACCTGCCGCCACGACCAGTCGCTGCGCGACCTGCTGCCGGCCTTTCACGGCCAACCCGACCGGTACGTCGTCTGGGGCGAGGGCACCACCGACGAGATGTGCCTCGGCATCCTGCTGGTCACCCGCCCCTGAGCTAACCAGGTGCCCGGAACAAGCGGCTCCCGTAGCATGTTGAGGGTTCGATCGACCCCGACCAGGAGGGCCGCCCGCAGCGGGCACGCATGAGTAAGACGACCAAGGTGAACGACGAGGCAGACCGTCCCGAGACGGTGCACACCGTCGTCGTACCCACGAGCATCAACATGGTCTCGCTGCTGGGTCCCGGGGACGAGCACCTCGGGTTGATCGAGCGGTCGCTGGAGGCCGACGTGCACGTGCGCGGCAACGAGATCACGCTGCGCGGTGAGCCGGGCGAGGTCGCGCTGGCCGAGCGGATGCTCGACGAGCTGGTGACGATCGTGCGCACCGGTCAGGGCCTGAGCCCCGAGACCGTCGAACGCGTGATCGGCATGCTCCGCGCGGAGACCAACGAGCGCCCGGCCGACGTGCTGTCGCTGAACATCCTGAGCAACCGCGGCCGCACCATCCGGCCCAAGACCCTGAACCAGAAGCGGTACGTCGACGCGATCGACCGGCACACCATCGTGTTCGGGATCGGCCCGGCCGGCACCGGCAAGACCTACCTGGCGATGGCCAAGGCCGTCCAGGCGCTGCAGGCCAAGAAGGTCAACCGGATCATCCTGACCCGCCCGGCCGTGGAGTCCGGCGAGCGCCTCGGCTTCCTGCCCGGCACGCTGGGGGAGAAGATCGACCCCTACATGCGGCCGCTCTACGACGCCCTGCACGACATGATCGACCCCGAGACGATCCCGAAGCTGCTGACCGCCGGGACGATCGAGGTCGCGCCGCTGGCCTACATGCGCGGACGTGCCCAGCCGTACGACGCAACCGTGATGACGCCGGACGGCCCTCGCGCGATCGGAACCCTGCAGATCGGTGACCTGGTCGTCGGGTCGAACGGCCTTCCCACGCCCGTACTCGGCGTCTTCCCCCAGGGCGAGCGAACGGTGTACCGCGTGACCTCGCAGGACGGCGCATCGACACTGTGCTGCGGAGAGCACCTGTGGACCGTTCGCACGCCCGAGGACAAGCGCCGCGGTCGGTCCCGCACGCTCGAGACGCGCGAGATGATCGGACGCCTGCGACGCGGCTACATCCGCCGCTACGAGCTTCCCGTCGTGGCTCCGGTCGAGTTCGTCCCGCAGGACGTACCTCTGGATCCCTACCTGCTCGGCCTGCTTCTCGGGGACGGTTGCATCACCACCCAGACGACGCCGACCTTCTCGACCGCTGACTTCGAGCTCGCCCAGGCGTTCGTGGCGGCGCGCGAGGACATCGTGCTGAAGCTCAAGGGTCGCTACGACTACGTCCTGAGCCACCGAGGGGTCGGTCGCGGAGGTGTGCGCACCGCGAACCCGATCACGGTCGCCGTGAGAGAGCTCGGGCTCGCCGGCGCGGAGTCGGCGACGAAGTTCGTGCCCGAGGCCTATCGCCTCAACTCCTCCGCTGTCCGGTTGGCGGTCCTCCAAGGACTCCTGGACACCGACGGAGGCCCCGTCCGGCAGCCCGGTCGCACCTGTCGCGTCCAGTACACGACGACGTCTGCGCGGCTCGCTGACGATGTGATCTGGCTCGTCCGATCGCTCGGAGGAGTCGCGTACAGCCACGTGCGGGCGGCTGAGGGTCGCAAGCCCGGAAGAGCCAACGGGCGACCGGTGACCTACCGCAACGACGCTCACGTCCTCGACATCCGCCTTCCCGCCGCCGTCGAGCCCTTCCGGCTCGCGCGCAAGCGCGCGGCGTACCACGCTGATGGGGGCGGCCGCCCGGTGCGATTCATCGACAGCATCGAGGAGGTCGGTGTCCAGGAGACGCTCTGCATCCAGGTCGCGGCGGAAGACTCGCTGTACGTCACCGACGACTTCCTGGTCACCCACAACACCCTGAACGACGCGTTCGTCATCCTCGACGAGGCGCAGAACACCACGCCCGAGCAGATGAAGATGTTCCTCACCCGCCTCGGCTTCGGCTCGAGGATCGTGGTCACCGGCGACGTCACCCAGGTCGACCTGCCGAACGGCGCGAAGTCCGGCCTGCGCATCGTCGAGGGCATCCTGGACGACATCGAGGACATCTCCTTCAACCGGCTGACCGCGCACGACGTGGTCCGGCACCGGCTGGTCGGCAAGATCGTCGCGGCTTATGACGAGTTCGATGCGCACGCCGAGTCGCGTCGCCACAACGTCCGGGGGACCGACGCGTGACCATCGAGGTCCTCAACGAGTCCGGGCTCGACGTACCGGACGTCCGGCGCACCCAGCAGCTCGCGTCGTTCGTGCTCGGTGAGATGCGGGTGCACCCGCTCGCCGAGCTGTGCATCACCGCGGTCGACGAGGCCACCATCGCCGAGCTCAACGTGCAGTGGATGGAGAAGGACGGGCCGACGGACGTGCTGGCGTTCCCGATGGACGAGCTGCGTCCGGGCACCGTGAACGAGGAGCCCGAGGAGGGCATCCTGGGCGACCTGGTCCTCTGCCCGGCCGTGGCCCAGCGCCAGGCCGAGGAAGCCGCCGAGAAGGGGCAGCGCGGCTACACCGTGACCGACGAGCTCGACCTCCTCACCGTCCACGGCATCCTGCACCTGCTCGGCTACGACCACGCCGAGCCGGAGGAGCACGCCGAGATGTTCGGCCTGCAGGCGCGCCTGCTCGCCGCCTGGCAGGGCCATCGGAGCGAGACCGCGGGCGCGTGAACCCACGATGAGGGCCGATAGTCCGGGCTTGCTCCTGACGGTGGTCGCGCTGGTGCTGGCCGCCGGTCTCCTCAGTGCTGCCGAGGCCGCGCTGGCCGGCTTCTCCCGTGCCCGTGCCGAGGGGCTGGAGGACGACCACCGTCCCGGTGCCAAACGGTTGATCATGATCCTCGACGACCCGCAGCGCTACCTCAACACGACGTTGTTCCTGCGCCTGCTCGCCGAGACCACTGCGGTCGTGCTGGCCACCCTGATGGTCGTCGACGCCGTCGACTCCGACGGCTGGGACGCGGTCGCGCTGACCGTGGCGGTGATGCTGCTGGTCTCGTTCGTGGTCATCGGCGTCGCCCCGCGCACGCTGGGCCGCCAGCACGCCGAGAGCGTGGCGCTGGCCTCCGGTGCCGTCGTGGTCGGGCTGACCCGCGTCCTCGGACCGGTCCCGCAGCTGCTGATCCTGCTCGGCAACGCCCTGACTCCCGGGCGCGGCTTCTCCGAGGGCCCGTTCGGGTCCGAGGCCGAGCTGCGCGAGCTGGTCGACCTCGCCGAGGCGAGCAGCGTGATCGAGTCCGACGAGCGCGCGATGATCCACTCGGTCTTCGAGCTCGGCGACACGATCGTGCGCGAGGTGATGGTCCCGCGCACCGACGTCGTCTTCATCGAGCGTCACAAGACCCTGCGCCAAGCGATGTCGCTGTTCCTGCGCAGCGGGTTCTCCCGCGTCCCGGTCGTGGGGGAGGACCTCGACGACATCGTCGGCTTCCTCTACCTCAAGGATGTCAGCCGCCGCGTCTTCGACCGCAAGGACGCCGAGTCGACCGAGCACGTCGAGAGCTTGATGCGCTCGGTGCACTGGGTGCCGGACTCCA
Organism: Marmoricola sp.; assembly: GCA_045806765.1. Classification (GTDB taxonomy): domain Bacteria; phylum Actinomycetota; class Actinomycetes; order Propionibacteriales; family Nocardioidaceae; genus Marmoricola. The sequence continues at coordinate 2,794 of JBJMIO010000066.1, read as the reverse complement.
AGCCCGCCGACGACCTCCTGCGCGAGATGCAGCTCTCGCGCAAGCACGTCGCGGTCGTCGTCGACGAGTACGGCGGCACAGCCGGCCTGGTCACGATCGAGGACATCCTGGAGGAGATCGTCGGTGAGATCACCGACGAGTTCGACCCTGACGAGGTGCCGGTCGAGAAGCTGCCCGACGGGTCGGTCCGCGTCTCCTCGCGCTTCCCGGTCGACGACCTCGACGAGGTCGTCGGCGTCGAGATCGAGGACGACGACATCGACTCGGTCGGCGGGCTGCTGGCCAAGCACCTCGGCAAGGTCCCGATCCCCGGATCCTCCGTCGAGGTCGAGGGACTGCTCTTCACCGCCGAGGAGGCCAAGGGCCGCCGCAACAAGATCGGGACTGTCCTCATCACCCCGGTCGTCCACCGGTCCGCGGAGACCGACGAGACGTCGCAGGCGCACGCCTGAGGGCGTTCTGCGGCTCCTAGCGGACCGCGACCGTGACGCAGCAATAGGGGGGATCAGGGTCGAGCTCGGCCGCCGACGGGTCGAGCCCGAGTCCTTCGAGGAGGCCGGCGACCAGCTCGCAGTTCATCCCGCACACGAGCTCGGGTGCCACCTCGGCCGCGGAGCGGAAGGGGCAGTTCCTCAGCCGCACCGTCTCTGCCGCGGTGGGCGCCGGCTCGTAACCCAGGGCGATCAGGGACTCCACCAGGTCCGCGGTCGCGTCGGCACCGCCCGTCGTACGGCGCAGCTCACCGATGCGGCGGCCCTCGTCGCGCGCGACGCGGAAGGAGCTGGTCTCGGCGTCGCGCGGGTCGGACTGGATCGCGCGCGCCAGCAGTCGCGTCGCGAGCTCGTACTGACGTGGGGGCAGGGTGAGGTCGAGCTCGACGTCGGCGGGCCGGTAGCGCTTGGCCGGACGCCCGGCTCCCGGGCCGGTCCGCCCCTCCGGGCGGGCGAAGTCGGTGACGAGCAGGCCCGCGCCCAGGAGCCGGTCGAGGTGGAAGGTGGCGAGGCGCTGGTTGACGCCGGTCGCCGCGGCCGCCTCCTCGCGGGTCACCGGGTCACTCGCAGCACGCACGCACTCGAAGACCTGACGACGGGTCGGCTCCGCCAGCAGGTGCACGAGCTCCCAGCGCGAGAGCGGGGTCGGCGGTGTTGACACGAGGCCCATCTTCCTACGATTCTAAAATCAGTCAAGACTGACTTTAGTACGTAGCCCTCCAGGAGTCATCGTGCGCCACTTCTCCTTCCGACCGACGTTCACGCTGCGGGGCCGCGCTAGCAAGGGCCTGCGCGGCCTCGCCGGCAAGCCGTTGCACCCGCCGCTGACCGACGTCCCGATCACCGGCTACCTGTTCGGCGCGGTCTTCGACGTCCTCTCCGCGATCCTGCGCGACGGACACCCGCACGCCGCCGACCAGCTCTACGCAGCCGGTGGCTGGGTCTTCCTCGGAGGGGCTGCGGTCTCCGTGCTGGCCGCGACCACGGGCGCGATCGACTGGGCGCGCTCGAGCGAGCCGGGGACCCAGGCGCGGCGCACCATCAACGCTCACGCGAGCGTGATGATCATCGTGACGGTCCTGGTCCTCCTCGACCTGGTCCTGCGTTACGCCGCGTACGACGACCGCTCCTCCGCGCCCGGCACCGTCGTGGTCCTCTCGGTCGTCTCCGCCGTCCTGGTCGCCGTGGGCGCCAGCCTCGGAGGGAGCCTCGTCTTCGACTACGGCTTCAACGTCGAGACCGCTGGCGACCACCCGGTCTGGCACGTCAGCGAGACCGACGTCCTGCCGGGCGACGAGCACTGAGGCCGGCCATGACGATCACCGAGGAGCCGGGCACCACCGTCAGCGTCGGCGGGATCGATGTCGATGCGGCACGCGAGGCGGCAGCCGACCTGATGCGCGCGCTGGGGATGGATACCGAGGACTCCAGCCTGGCGCGGACCCCTGAGCGGGTCGCCCGGGCCTACGCCGACCTGCTGACCCCGCGCGAGTTCACGATGACCACCTTCCCCAACGACGAGGCCTACGACGAGCTCGTCGTGGTCGGCAACATCGCCTTCACCTCGTTGTGCGAGCACCACCTCCTGCCGTTCACCGGCACCGCGTCGGTCGGCTACCTGCCGGGAGGTCGCATCATCGGGCTCTCGAAGCTGGCGCGGGTCGTGGAGCTCTTCGCCCGGCGCCCGCAGGTCCAGGAGCGGATGACCAAGCAGATCGCCGACTGGCTCGACTCCCACCTCGAGCCGCGCGGGACCGGAGTCGTGGTCACCGCGGAGCACAGCTGCATGACCTTGCGCGGCGCTCGCGCCACCGGTTCGGTCACCACGACGAGTGCCCACACCGGGCTGATCAGGACCGACCAGCGCACGCGCGCGGAGTTCCTGGCGCTGGCCCGCACGAACCGCTGAGGCCGATCGGGACGGCTCAGGCGCCGGCCGCAGGAAGCACGAGCTCGAAGCGCGACCCGCGCGGTTCCCCGTGGTGGTGGAACAGCTCCCCACCGTTGGCCCGGGCGAGCTCGCGGCTGATGTAGAGCCCGATGCCGGTGCCCTGGACCTCGGCGGCCCAGGCCTCGTCACGCCGGTAGCGCTCGAAGAGGTGGTCGGCGAACTGAGGTGAGATACCGGGGCCGTGATCGACCACCGAGAGCGAGACCTGCCCGTCGCGGGCCCGTGCGGAGAGCAGGGTCGCGCCGCCGGCGTACTTGGTGGCGTTGGAGAGCAGGTTGCCCAGGATCTGGTGCAGGTGGCCCGGCTGGACGAGGGCGGCCAGCTCGTCGGGGCACTCGATGCGCGGGCGGGC